>CAZKTE010000021.1:0-25703 GCA_964555625.1 uncultured Isosphaeraceae bacterium
TCAACAAGAACCTCGGCTTCAGCGCCGAGGACCGCGCCGAGAACATCAGGCGCATAGGCGAGGTGAGCAAGCTCTTCGCGGACGCCGGCGTCGTCTCGATCGCCAGCTTCATCAGTCCATACACCGCCGATCGCCAGGCGGTGCGCGACCTGCACGCCGAGGCGGGCATCCCCTACTTCGAGGTCTACATCGACTGCTCGCTCGAGGCGGCAGAGGCCCGCGACCCCAAGGGGCTCTATGCCAAGGCTCGCGCCGGCGAGATCAAGGGCTTCACCGGGATCGACGATCCCTACGAGGCTCCGACGGAGCCGGACCTGCACGTCAAGACCGACGAGCACGACCTCGAGGCATGTGTGCGCCAGGTCATCGAGTTCCTCGATGCTCAGGGCGTACTCTCCGCCTGAGGACTGATCCAAGGAACGAATACCACGAGGCCCCGCGATCATCGCGGGGCCTCGTTTCATTGCACGTTGTCACAGGGGCGATCAGCCGCCGCCGTGGACGATCACATCATCGAAGGTGGTCATCATCGACGGGGTGATAGCGTCGCCGATGGGATCCTGGCTCGGATCGCCAGACCCGTCAGCCGGCGCGTTGTACTGTTCAAGGAAGACGGTGTCCTTGCCCGCCGAGAGGAGCATGTAGCGGCCACGGGCCGTGCCCCAGGCGACGTCCGTGGCGGCTCCGTCCTGCCAGGCGTTCTCGGTGTCCCAGAAGGAGGGATGGGCAAGCAGCAGCGAGAGCCAGGCGATGCGGTCATCGCTGTTACTTGGTCCCAGCAGGCTGTTTGCGACGTTGAGCGGGTTGGTAGAGAAGAAGAGGTCCAGATCCGGCAAGTCGTACTGGGGCAGTGCGGTCGTCGTGTCGGCGTCGGGAAGGTCCAGGAGCGGTCCACTCCCGCGGCTGGCGCGCAGGTAAAGAATCTCACTGTCCCAGGCGTCGACGATTGTCGGCCATTGGTCCACGCTACCGTCGCTGGCCAGAGCGAAGATCAGGTCATTCGATCCCGGGCTGAAGTATGGCTCGAAGGAGCGGCCGTCGATCCACGGACCCTCGCCGAAGCGGTCCACGTCAAAGGTCAGTTCCCAGGTGAGGCCGGTAGTGGGATCGTCGATCCCGGTGATGGTCATGTTTGCGCCAGCGGCGAAGTCAACAAACTCCTCCGAGGTGGACACCGAGGAGTTGTCATTGCGGACGCGAGCGCCGCCCATAAGTTCCAAGAGAGCATTCTGCGTGGGCGTTACGGTGGCACTAGCGGATCCGCCAATGCCGCCACTGGAGGAGCCAAGGGCTCCGTCGGGCAGGAGCCCCGGGTAGCGGCCGTGGTCGAGTGCGAACACGTCGCACGCACGGGCGAAGGACTGCATCACGCTCTCCGTCTTCGTGCGCTTGGCCGCGTCCTGCACGCCTGAGAGCGCCACGAGCAGGATGCCCGCGAGGATCGCGATGATCGTGATGACCACCAGAACCTCCACGAGGGTGAAGCCGGCGGTCTTCCTGGGCGCATAGTGCATGGGCATGGCCGTCAAAGCCTAGGCGCGCGACCCCTCGTCGGCAAGCCCCCGTATGCCGAAGATCGCTCCAAGCCACGGATCAAGCCATCGCTGGACGAAGGCCTCGATGGCCTCTGCGGTGGTCGCCTCATCTACACCCCACACGCAGCAGGTCAGCGACGCGAATGCGGCGTCGAGCTGGATGCGCCATTGACCGTCGGCGACCGTCGCAGAGGGCAGCCGGCCGGCCAGCGCCGCGGTGGCCGCATTTACTTCCGGGTCCCCGATGCAGAGGGTGGGCTGCGCCCGAAGCTCGGCATTGTTGAGGTACCACAGGTCGGTGCAGACCAGTGGCGCCGGCGGAGGCGACACATCGTGGGCGGCCATCCACGACTCGATGGTCTCGCGGACCTGCTCGGCGAGGGGACGATCTGTGGTTTCGGCCCGCAGGTGGGCGCCGACGACGATCGGCATTGTTTCAGAGGCTTCCATGGGTGCTCCCTACATCGCCGCCAGTCGTCGCGCCGTCTCGGCCTCGATCAACTGGTCGACCACTGGCTGCATGTTGCCTGCGAGAAATTCTCCGAGGTTGAATGACTGGCCCACTCGGTGATCCACGACCAGATTGTCCTTGAAGCGATAGGTGCGGATCTTCTCCGCCCGGCTTGCGCTGCCGATCATCGAGGCGCGCGCCTCGGCTCGCTCAGCGTCCGCGGCGGCCTTCTGCTGTTCGAAGATACGCGCACGCAGCAGCTTCCAGGCCTTCTGCCGGTTCTGGGCTTGACTCTTGGTGTCTTGCATGCGCACCTCGATGCCCGTGGGCTCATGGATGAGGTGCACCGCGGTAGCGACCTTGTTGACGTTCTGGCCACCTGGACCGGTCGCCGTCGTGATGTTCTCCTGCACGTCGGCTGCGTTCAGGTCGATCTCGACCTCCTCAGGCTCGGGCAGGACTGCGACGGTCGCCGTCGACGTGTGCACGCGTCCCTGTGCCTCGGTGGCGGGCACGCGCTTGACCTGATGGGTGCCGCCCTCGAACCCCAGGGCGGTCCAAGCACCCTCGCCGCTGACGGCGATGATGACCGACTTGCAGCCGCCGGCCTCGCCTGCGCTGCGCTCAAGCAGTTCGACGCTCCAGCCGCGCTGCGCAGCGTACTTGCCGTACATCTCCTCGAGGTCGCCGGCGAAGAGCGCCGCCTCGTCACCCCCGACACCAGCGCGGATCTCGATGATCAGTGAGCCGATGGCCGCGTCGTCCACGGTGACCAGGCTCGCCTGGATCGATGCACCCAGCGTCGCAAGCTGCTCGTGGACGATTGGTAGTTCTTCGCGCGCGATGGCGACGAGATCCTCGTCGCTCCCGGCGGCGATGACCTCGTCGAGTTCCTCCGCCGTCGTTTCGGCCGCCTGAAGCGCGCGAAACTGCTCGACGAGGGGCGCCGTGGCGGCCCGTTTGATCGACAGCGACCGCACCTGGCGGTGGTCTGCCAAGACCTCCGGGTCCATGAGCCGCTGCTCAAGGTCGTCGTGCTGCGCGGCGATCTCGTCGAGCTTCTGGCGAACGTTGTCTGGGATTGGATCAGCCATAGCGCACCGAGACAGCCTGCCGCTGCATGGGCAGGGTACTGCGGGGAATCGAAGGTCGCGCCCGCAGGGGCGCGATCTACTCCTTCTTGTCCTTCTTCTTGAAGTAGTCGCCGCCGAACTTGCGCTGGAACTTCTCGACCCGGCCGGCGGTGTCCACGAAGGACGACTTCCCGGTGTAGAAGGGGTGCGAGCCCGACCAGATCTCCACGTGCATCTCGGGCACCGTGGCGCCGAGTGTCAGCACGTGCTCACCACGAAAGAAGACCTTGCAGTCGTCGTGGTACTCGGGATGAATGTCCTGCTTCATGGTCGAAACTCCGTTCCCGCGTCGACGGGAGCCCCACAGTGTAGGGTGGCCACATCCCAATGCAAGCGTGCTCGCTTGACGCTCGGGGGGGCCGGTATATTCTGTGCGGTCCGCGGCTCAAGGCCCAAGTGCCGGCGGCCGATGGACGAGTGACATCCCAGATCCCCTGTAGCTCAATTGGTAGAGCGAGCGGCTGTTAACCGCTAGGTTGCTGGTTCGAGTCCAGCCGGGGGAGTTCAGCGACCCGTCCAAGGCTTGGACGGGTCGCGTCACTAGCAGGGCGACCTCAGAGAGAGACCCTTAGTGGTCCGAGCGGCGGTTGGGCCTTGCGCTACGTGCTGCGGTCGCACGTCGCTGAGGTTCTAGGCAATCAAGTTGGAATTACGGCGGACCGAGTCCAGCTTCGAGGACCATTCAGCGGCGATCGCCTGCCGACTACTTGCGACGCCGCTTCTTGAAACTCTTGCTCGGCGACTGCGTCTTGGTCGAGCCCTTGCGGCTCTCTTGCTGCGCATCGCGTCGATCATCGCTGAATTTCGCCTCGTCGCCCGCGGGTCCTCCCGAGAATCTCTCGGTGATTCCTCTACTGCCGGGTTTGCGTTCGGTCGACATGGCGATGATTCAGGATCGAGGTCCTTGGAATCGAACCTCGCCGGCCCCATTGTACGCGCCTGAGGCTTCCTGCCGCGCCGAGATGACTGATTCAAGCGGTGTACGGCGCCAACGGCGTCATGGGACAACGCAGGGGGATTCCTGCGGCACCATGACCAGTTTGCGAGTGTGCACTCTGGACCACCAAGTCCGATGGACCTATGCTCCACCCTTCATGTGGTCAATGAACCGCGGAATGTCGGAGAGACGCCGCGTTGGGCAGGGGCGGGCGACCGCTTGAGATGCCAGTGCTGCCGGCCACGCCTCCTCAACGAGGACCCGAAATGACGACTGACGCGACGAGTGGTCCTGTACCTGAAGATCGATCTGCCTCGCCGCATTCCGGCGGCGCGTTCTTCACGTTGAAGGTGGTCAACTTCGCGGCGGTCATAGTCCCGTTCGTCGGGTTCATCGTCGCCATGGTGCTCCTGTGGGGTATCGCCTTCGACTGGGTCTATCTGGCCATCCTCGCGGGGATGTACCTGGTGACCGCTGTCGGGGTCACCGTCGGCTACCACCGTCTCTTCACCCACCGCAGTTTCAAGACCTCCCGGCCGGTCACGGCCATCCTGGTCGCCCTCGGATCGATGGCCGTCGAGGGGCCGGTGCTGCAGTGGGTTGCTGCCCATCGTCGCCACCACCAGCACAGCGACGAGGAAGACGATCCCCATTCACCGCATGGACATGGAGATGGACTGCGGCAGGCGTTTGCCGGAATGTGGCACTCGCACGTGGGGTGGATGCTCCGGGCGCCGCTGCCGGGCATGGCGCGGTACGTCGGCGACCTGCGCAAGGACAAGCTTGTGCGCAAGATGAGTCGCCAGTTTCCGCTCTGGGTGCTCGTGGGACTGCTGATACCGGCGGTCCTGGGGGGCGTGCTCACGATGAGCTGGACGGGCGTGCTCCTTGGATTCCTCTGGGGCGGGCTCGTGCGGATCTTCCTGGTCCACCACATGACTTGGAGCATCAACTCGGTCTGTCACATCTGGGGCACCCAGCCCTTCGACACGCATGATCACAGCAAGAACAACGCCATCATGGGCGTGATGTCGCTTGGCGAGGGATGGCACAACAACCACCACGCGTTTCCGACCTCCGCCCGCCACGGGCTGCGATGGTGGGAACTCGACGCCAGCTACATGGTCATCTGGGTGATGGAGAAGGTTGGACTGGCCACCGATGTTCGGACTCCCACCCGGGAACGCATCATGGCCAAACGCGCCTCCTGAACCTGCTCTTCCCCGATCAGGCTGCTTCTGATCGCCGCTACCATCTGCGGGCGATGCCCGCCAGTTGTACCCGTCGCACCTTCCTCCAGGCAGCAGGCGCCGTCGGCGTCGGTGCCTCCCTGGGGCTGCCCATCGCCCGCGCTGCGACGCGTGACACAACACTGCGCGTGCTCTCGATCGGTGTCGTGGGCTCCATCGGCGGCCATGATCGCTTTCAGATCGCCGGCCACCCCTCCACGAAGATCGTCGGTCTCTGCGATGTGGACGCCAACTACCTGGCGCAGGCCAAGGCGGACCACCCCGACGCATTCACGTGCCGTGACTACCGCGAGGCGTTCACCAAGCACGTCGATGCGTTCGACGCGGTCATCGTTTCCACCCCAGACCACACCCACGCGGTGATCATGCTCGCGGCCCTGGCGGCGGGCAAGCATGTCTACGGCCAGAAACCACTGGTCCACCAGCTCGAGGAACTGGTGTTCATGGAGCGGGCGATCGCCGCGAGACCGGATCTGGTGACGCAGGTCGGAAACCAGCGCATGGTCTATCCCGGCCGCCGCGCTGCCGTCGAGATCCTCCGGTCGGGCGTGCTGGGCAAGGCCATCGCCGGCTACGCGTGGGTCGGGTCACCCGGGCCGAACCACTACTTCAACTTCGAGCACGTGCTCGGCGATCCGATGCCCGCTCCCGATCACCTCGACTGGGATCTGTGGCTGGGCCCGTGCCAGGAGGTGCCGTTCCGCGACCTCCTGGTGCCACTGAAGTGGCGATCGTGGTGGGACTACGGCACAGGGGGCCTGGGCGACTGGGGCGTCCATGTCCTTGACGTCATCTTCTTCGGCTTCGACGAGTTGACCAGCCCGATCGCCGTGACAACCCATACACCCAGTGTGGTCGACCCGTTCCACGCGTACCCCTGTCAGGCGACGATCACCTACGCCGTCAACTCACCTCGTTTCGCCAGCACACACTTCCCCATCCACTACAGCGACCGCAACCAGGCGCCTTCGCGGGCGAGCTTGGGGCTTCCCGCAGGGGCGTGGCCCGAGTCCAACATGACGCTCGTGCAGTGCGAGGGTGGTGTCCTGGCGCTCAGCGCTGGCGGAACCGTCGAGGTGTGGCGAGACGGGCAGGCGACCGATGGACTGGCCATGCCGGGCCTGCCGGACTTCGAGCCGCTCAATCACTGGCATGCGTGGGTCGACACGATCCTTGGCAGGCAGGTGGAGTTGCGGACGCCCTTCCGGGATGGCATTCGCATCACCGAGGCTGCCCTGCTTGCCGTGAAGGCGGCGCGCTTCCCGGGCGAGGAACTGCGCTGGGACAAGTCACAACTGGCCTTCACGAACCACCCGGAAGCGACGGCGACGATCGTCAAACGCGACTACCGCGACGGGTTTGCGCCCACACGCACCTGAAGACCGTCGCGGTCGATGGCAAACGGACAGATGGCCGCGCTCTCGCCACTGGGCGCGGCGGCCAGTGCCGCCGCAGCGGCATCGCGGTCATCTGCGACTATGAACAAGTAGCCGCCGCCCCCGGCGCCGGCGAGTGTGCACGCTCTGGCGTACGGGGCAACCGCCCCGACCAGCGCGCCGATGCGTTCATCGCACGATCCAGCATCGATCTGCTGCTTGAGCTGCCAGTACTCGCCCACACCATCGGCGAAGGCATCAACGTCTCCGGCCGCGAGATCCTCGGCCATGCGCATGGCGCCCAATCGCAGCCCATCGACGGTGCGCAACATGCCGTCACCGCGATCAAGCCAGCGCCGCACGATTGGGTGGAGGATGTTGGCCGCGCGTCGTTGGTACCCGGTATAGAACAGCAGGCACCGCTGGGCGAGTTCCTCGTTCGCCGTGCTAGGCACGTCGATGGTCGTCAGTGAGAGTTCCTGCCCGATCCCGGGCGAGGACTGGGCGAGCTTGAAGCCTCCGTGGAGCGCGCCCACCTGGTCCTGCCACCCACCACCCGCCCCGATCGCCTGCTCCACGGCGCTGGTGGTGGCCACCAAGGACCGCCACTGCCATCGCTCACCGACGAGTTCGCCCAGCGCCGCGAGGATGGCGGCGGCCAGGATGCTGCTGGTACCGAGCCCCGAGCCGCTGGGAGCGGCCGCCTCGAATTCCAGTTCGATCCCGCCGCCGCAGGAAGCAAGCCAGGGGGCAAGTGGCTCGTTGCCTGGGGGAGCGAGCCCCGTGGCGCGGAGGGCGGCGACGGCGATGGCGTTCCAATCCGCCACCTCGACGCGATCATCCCACGCGTCGCGCCGATCGAGATCCGCGCTGGCAAGGGAGAGCACTGGTTCCTCCAGGCGCCTGACACGCACGCGAACAGGGCGTCGGCCATCGAGCGTGATGGCGGTGTTGAGGACGGCGCCCCCGAGTTCCATGCAGATCGGCGGCGTGTCGGACCACCCCCCGGCAAGGTCGATGCGCAGCGGGGCGGTGGCCGTGACGCTTTCGTCGACATCGAGCGTCATTGGCCGCGGCTGCGATGCGGACGATTTGGGAACCAGTTCTGCTACTGCAGCCAGCGCCGCGTCGCCAAGCGATGAGGCCCGATCGTCACCAAGGGACGCGGCAAGGCGACTTGCGACCTGCGAAAGGCGCGCGCGCGCCAGTGGCGGACCGTCGGCTGCGGCGAGGCGATCGAGTGTCGTGGCCGGGTCGGCTAGGTCCGAAAGCACGTCGGTCGTCGACAGCCAGCAATCCCCTATTAGGCGATCCTCTGCGGGGACTGACCGCACCTGTTCCTGCAGGTCCGCTCGCCGTTGCAGCAGTCGATGGTGGTTGATGCGCTGCGCGATGTCGGCCATGTCAAGCCGCTGGGCGGATCGCCACTGTTTGCTTGGTCCCTCGCCAAGGGAGATCCACGCGGTCGCCGCCAACACGTCGTCGATGGCTCCGACCGGCCAGAGCCGCGCGGCAAACAGCGACTGCTCTTGGCCCTCACTCCAGAGATCGGCCGCCGAGACGCCGGCTTGATCGAGGATGTCTTGGAGCGGGCTGTTTCCAAGGGTGCCACCGGCGTGCAAGGGCGACTTGAAGTCGTCGTCGATGCCGAAACGCACCGCGACCCAGTCCCGCTCGTCGACGGGGAGGCAGACCAGTCCCCAGCCCTGCTTGAGGGACACAGGTTCGATCGCCGAGCCTGGCAGGCCGACGAGCACGTTGCGGCCCGCCAGGTGCAGGGCTCCATCGCGGGCGGAGCCCTCCACGAGAACATCCTCGCCGATCGACACGTCGCCGCTGATGTGGCTGTTGATGAGGGTGGCCGTTGGCGGTACGCCATTGGGGGCGATCGCGGCCGTGCGCGCGCGGAAGGCGTGTCCCCCGACGGGCGCCACGTCGTGCCGCAGGCGCTCAAGCAACTGCTGGGTGGTCCCCAGATGGAGAAAGGGCGTGGTCGGGATGACCCGCAACGTGAAGTCGATCTCCTCCATCCACGGCAGGTTGCTGCCTGGCGAGATGGCCGTGAGCATCTGGCCATAGAGATCCAGGCACGTTCCCTCGGCAAGGGCGGTACGCAGGGGCCCGTCCTGCAGGTGAAGACGACCATCGCGCAGCACGACGCCGCCGATCGTCAACCACCGCTCGATGGCCGACGGGTGCAGCGCGATGAGGCCCGTGTCCACCAGGAGGCGGCCATCGTCATCGATGGCCCCGCGCGTGCGAGCCTCCTCCTCCGTCGGTTTCTGGAGGAAGTTGCGTACGCGGCCATCGGTGTCCGCGACGTACACGCCGTGGTGCGCGGCGGTCTCCATGCCCGCGGGCCACGCGACGCCGGTGATGCCGCCATGGCCGAGGTCCCCGAGGTGTCCTGCCGCATCGAGGTAGACGTCGCCGCTTGCTACGACCACGCCGCCGCCAGCAAGCTGCGGCAGGGACGCCATGTCCTCGAGCACGAGGTCTAGGAGCGTCGCCGGCAGGCCGCCGCAGCGGCAGGGCAGTGGCGCGAAGGACTTCCCGGTCGCGCCGTAGACGGGCAATCGGCGTCCGTCGCCCCCGCAGTGCACCAGGAGCAGCCGAACCTGGCCGAAGAGGTCGGCGATGGACGCTGCCTCGTGGCCGCAGCGGAGCATCCGCGTGCCGATCCGCCACAGCGAGAGCAGCGTCGAGGCGCCCGAGCCGATCCGCGCGCCGCCCGCGTCGGGCACCACCATCCAGTTCCTGCAGGCACCAAGCTTGCCGGTTTCTTCGCCATCGTGCAGCGCAGCACGGAATCCGCGTGCCTGGGCTCGGTTGGCGGCGCTCAGGATGAGCCAGTCGTAAGTGGTCGACATGGGGGTGTGCGGCGGCATCCTAGACTGTGGCGCACCACTCACGGGAGGGCAGATGATGAAGGCATTCGCGCAGACACTGGATCTCAAGGACGACCCGGAGTTGATTCGCAGCTACAGGGCCCACCACGAGGCGGTCTGGCCGGAGGTGACCGCGGCGCTGCGGGCCATTGGCATCGAGACCATGCGCATCTTCCTCGTCCGCACCCGCCTGTTCATGTACGTCGAGGCGCGCGACGACTTCGACCCGCAGCGAGACTTCCAGAACTACGCGCGGGACGCGCGCAGCGCCGAGTGGGACGCCCTGATGCGGACCTTCCAGATCCCCCTGGGCGAGGAGGGCTGGTGGACGTCCATGGAACAGGTCTTCGACCTCGCCGAGCAGCCCTGAGGAGCGGCTTATACTGCCCGCCGCATGCGACATGCCCGCTTGATCCTTGCGATGCTCTGCGCCTGCCTTGTCGGGGTCGGATGCAGTGGCAGCGAGGATGACCGTCCTCGCATCGCCGTCATCCCAAAGGGTACGACGCACGTCTTCTGGAAGTCCGTGGAGCGCGGCGCGCGCGCCGCGGGCGACACGCGGGACCTCCACGTCATCTGGAAGGGGCCGCTGAAGGAAAACGACCGCGCGCAGCAGATCCAGGTACTCGAGCAGTTCATCGCCCAAGGCGTCGACGGCATCGTGCTTGCACCGCTTGACCACGCCGCCCTGGTGCGGCCGGTCCGCGAGGCCCGCCAGCGGGGCATCTCGGTGGTGATCTTCGACTCGGCACTTGATGGCACGCCCGGGGAGGACTTCGAGAGCTTCGTCGCCACTGACAATCGCGCAGGTGGCGCAATGGGGGGCGAGCACCTCTCGTCGCTGATGCCCGACGGGGGGGACGTCGTGCTGCTTCGCTACCTGGTTGGATCAGCGAGTACCGACAACCGCGAGTCGGGATTCCTCGAGGCGATTACCGCTCGAGGGGACATCAACGTCCTCGTGGACAACCGCTACGGCGGCGCGACTGCCGGCGACTCGAAGTCCGAGGCGCTCAACCTCATCGACAGCATCCACAAGGCCGAGGGCATCTTCTGCTCCAACGAGCCGACGACCCTGGGCATGCTCTTGGCGCTGCGGCAGGAAGGCCTCGCCGGCAGCATCCCGTTCGTCGGGTTCGACGCATCGCCGCCGCTGGTGGCGGCGCTGCGCGCAGGCGAGATCGATGCGCTGGTCGTGCAGAACCCTGCGCTGATGGGGCAACTGGCCGTCGAGGCGCTCGACGACCATCGCCGCGGCGAATCGGTCGATGCCGTGATCGACACCGGGGTGGTCTTGGTCACCGCCGAGAACATCGACGACCCGGATATCGCGGCGATCGTCAAGTGACCTGCGCGATGAAGGAGGCACCGCAATGTCGACTTTGCATGCGAGGGGTATCGAAGCGCTTTGGTTCGACGATCGCCCTCGATGACGTTGACCTCGAGGTCCGCGCCGGCGAGGTGCACGCCATCGTCGGCGAGAACGGGGCGGGCAAGAGCACCCTCATCAAGATCCTCAGTGGCGTCCACCAGGGCGATCGCGGCGACATGCTCCTCGATGGCGTCCCCTTTGCACCGGCATCGCCTGCCGATGCACGAGCGGCCGAAGTGGCCACCATTCACCAGGAACTCAGCCTCGCGGGGCACTTGAGCGTGGCGCAGAACATCGTGCTCGGCCGCGAGCCGCTGCGGCTGGGCCTTGTCGATGTGGCTGCCGAGCGGGCATTGGCCCGCGCCGCCTTGGCGCGGCTCGGCCACGGCGACATGTCCCTGGACGTGCTTGCGGGGCACTTGACGGCCGCCAACCAGCAACTCGTGGAGATCGCCCGCGCGGTGGCAACCGGCTGCCGCGTCTTGGTGCTCGATGAGCCCACCAGCAGCCTCGACGGGGCGGACGTCGATCGGCTCCTTGCCCTACTCAGGACGCTGCGCGACGAGGGGGTGGCCGTGATCTACATCTCGCACGTGCTCGAGGAGGTCGAGGCGGTGGCCGACCGCTGCAGCGTGTTGCGAGACGGGCGCGTGGTGGCCCACGACGACGCTGCGCAGATGACCCAGGAACAGATCGTCGTCCACATGGTCGGCCGCAACGTGGACACGCTGTATCCGCACAGCGAGCGTGTGCGCGGCGACGTGGCCCTCACGCTCGATGCGCTGGTCGCCGGTGACGATCTTCACGAGGCATCGCTTGAGCTGCGATGCGGCGAGGTATTGGGCATCGCCGGCCTGGTGGGCGCAGGACGCAGCACGATGGTGCGGGCGATCTTTGGGCTTGAGCGGGTGCGAGACGGGTCGACGCGGGTTGGCGCGTGGTCCGCCGCGGCTACGCCCGGTGATCGCTGGCGGCAGGGCGTGGGCATGGTGGCCGAGGATCGGCGCCGCGAGGGGCTTGCCCTTGGACTCTCGGTGGCCGACAACCTCACGTTGCCCTCGCTGCAATCGGCCTTCATCCCGCCGCGGCGGCCGGCGAGCGACGCGCGGCCCTGGATTGATCGCCTGTGCATCCGGTCAACTGGCCCAATGCAACCGACCTGGCAACTCTCTGGAGGCAGCCAACAGAAGGTGGCCTTGGCGCGCCTGCTGCACGCGGACGTCGATGTACTGCTGCTGGATGAACCCACCCGCGGGATCGACGTCGCCTCCAAGGCGGAGATCTACGGCCTCATCGACGCTGCCGCGCTGGAAGGGCGCGCCGTGCTCTTGGTGAGCAGTTACGTCCCCGAGCTCTTGGGCATCTGCGATCGCATCGCCGTCATGCGGCAGGGCAGGCTCGGTGCCGCGCGCGACGTGACGCAGTGGGACGCCCGCTCCATCCTGCTCGAGGCGGCGGGCGTAGGGGTGAACGTATGAGCGAGCGTATCGAGGCGATGGTGCGGGCACTCGGGCCGGTTGCCGGCCTGCTGCTGGCGTGGGTGCTCTTCGCGGTGCTTGCTGGCGGCGACTTCACCCGCCTTGACAACCAGCGACTGATGCTCTTGCAGACGGCCGTGGTGGGTACCGCGGCGATCGGCGCGACCTTCATCATCATCAGCGGCCAGATCGACCTCTCGGTCGGGTCGTCGATCGCCCTTGCAACTGTTGTCGTCGCGCTGCTACTCAATGCCGGCGCGCCTCCGCTGCTGGCGGCACTGGGCGGCGTGGGCACCGGCATCGCCTGCGGGCTCCTGGTGGGCGCCTTGGTCATCGGGCGCTTTGGCCTGCCCTCCTTCATCGTGACCCTGGGCATGTGGGGCGCGCTGCGGGGCGTGGCCAAAGGGCTGGCGGGCAACCAGCCGGTCTACCCGGTGCAGATCGGCTGGATCGGCGAACTCATGACGCCATCCTCGGGCCTGCTTGGATTGCCCATGGGTGTGTGGATGCTCATTGTCCTGGCACTCCTGGCGGGACTGGCACTGCGCTGGACGCGATTCGGTCGCCATGTCATTGCCGTCGGATCAAGCGAGGCCACCGCCCGTCTCTGTGGCGTGCGCGTATCTCGCACGAAGCTTCTGGTCTTCGCCCTTGGCATCGGGTGCGCTGGACTGGCGGGTCTGCTGCAATGCTCTTATCTGAGCATGGGCGACCCCACCACGGCCGAGGGATACGAGCTGCAGGTCATCGCCGCGGTGGTCATCGGCGGGGCGAGCCTCAACGGCGGCGAGGGGTCGATTCGCGGCACGCTCGTCGGGGCGCTGATCATGACCGTCGTGGCAAACGGTTGCACGAAGCTCGGCATTGAGAACTGGGTGCAGGAGATCGTTACCGGCGCGATCATCATCGGGGCGGTGGCCGTCGATCGCCTGCGGCAACGCGCCCGCGCTTAGGAATTCAGTCGCAGCAGCAGGTGCTCTGCCCGGCGAGCGCCTTGGCGTGGAGCTCGGCGACGGCAACCCAGTTCACCACGTTCCACCAGGCGCTGACGTAGTCGGGTCGACGGTTCTGGTAGTTGAGGTAGTAGGCGTGCTCCCAGACGTCGAGGCCCAGGATCGGCGTCCAGCCCGCGCAGTTACAGCCGCAGTCGCCCATCGTGGGATTGTCCTGGTTGGCAGTCGAGCAGACCGCCAACTCGCCCTCCGAGCCGACGCACAGCCACGCCCAGCCCGAGCCGAAGCGGGTTGCTGCGGCCGCCGCGAACTGCTCCTGGAAGGACGCAAAGGAGCCGAAGGCCCCATCGATTGCCGCTGCGAGGTCCCCTTCCGGCTCGCCGCCGCAGGAAGGGCCCATGATGGTCCAGAAGAGGCTGTGGTTCCAGTGGCCGCCGGCGTTGTTTCGCACGCCGGCGCGGATGTCCTCGGGCAACTCGCCGAGGCTCCGCAGAAGCGTGCCCACATCCATGCCAGCCCAGTCCGTGCCGTCGATCGCCTTGTTGAGGTTGGCGACGTAGCCGGCGTGGTGCTTGCCGTGGTGGATTTCCATCGTGCGGGCATCGACGTGCGGTTCAATCGCGTCGGTTGCGTATGGAAGGTCGGGCAGTGCGTGGGTCATGGCGATTCCTCCTCTGCGGATCCGGTTCGAGACCATCGCCCATCATACCCGTCCGCTCCCCCTTGGTACGATTGGCTTCCAGAGGCGCACGGCATGCCACGCGACGACCAACGCACGATTGTGGACGGGATCGACTTCGATCGCGTCCTTCGCTTTCCGTCCATTATTGGCGCGATTGCAAGTTCCATGCAGCCGAGCCGGCTGATCGTCGGGCTGTTCATGGTCGCGGTCCTGCTGGCTTCTGGCCAGGTCTGGGATACGCTCGCCGGCGCTACTGTCGGTCCAGGTGGACTATTCGCCGGGTCCTACGAGGGCGTAGGCGACGAGGACCGCATGCTCATCGCCGAGTCGGCCATCGCGTTTGCCGATGCCGCCGACCCCGCCTCCGACCAGTGGACGCCCCGGGAAGCGCAGCAGTCGCTTGCGGCGGACTGGAACGCGCTCGTGCGTGCCGGGGAGGCGACCGAGGACGACGCAGAGACATACGCGCGGCTCTGGAGCGAACTCGGCGACATCGCGCCCGTGGGTGTCTTCGAAGCCGCAGCGGGCGTCATTGGAAGTGCCTTCCTGGACGTGGTGGCTGCAGCATCGCACCTGGACATCGCGGCGGCGGGACGGGGGCTTGCGCGCATCACATGGGAACTGCCGCAGGCCCTCTGGAGCGGCGGCTACCACTGGTTCATCAGCGTCTATGGATTCCTATTGGTGCTGGTGCTGGGGATCGGCGGCGGCGCGCTGGCCCGGATGCAGGCCTGCCAGCACGCCCGTGGCGATCGGCTCTCGGCCGCGGAGGCTGTGGCGCTCTCCTGCGGCCATTGGCGTGAGATCGTGCTGGCCATCATCGCGCCGGCCATGGTGATCGCCGCCCTGGCCATCGTTCTGGTCCTGATGGGGCTGCTGCTGATGAATATTCCCGGTCTCAATCTCATCGGCGGACTGCTCTATGGCCTAGCCCTGGTGATCGGTTTTCTCGCTGCGGTCCTGGCGGTGGGGTACGCAGGGTGCTGGCCGATGCTGGTGCCGGCGGTGGTCATCGAACACTGCGACGGGGGCGAGGCGGTCCAACGATCCTACGCGTACCTGGTGGCTCGGCCACTGCACATGCTCGGCTACATCGCCGTCGCGGTGGTCGGGCTCGTCCTGGGGTTCCTGGTCGTGCGGCTGGTTGCAACGACCACACTCGATCTGACGGCGGACCTGGTGGGGACCTGGACATTCAACGATGCGATGCGCGGCGCCGGCGCGGCGGCCGCCGGCGACCCGCCCATGGCGGGGCTGCCATGGTACGAGGCATCGACGGCCGGGCTGATCGACCTCTGGGAGTTGTTGGTGCGCGACCTGATCCTCGGGTGGATCTTCAGCGGCTTCTACGCGGTGAGCGCGATGATCTACCTGCTGATGCGTCGCGCCTGTGATGCGCAGGACACACGCGAAATCTGGTGGCCTGGGCTCGTCCCGGGCACGCTTGTCCCGGAAGAACACGCCTGATCGACATCAGGATGCGCTCTTGATGTCGAAGATTGTCTGGGTGCGAAGCACGAGTCCGGTGTCGCCGCGCAGGTGGTATCCCTGTGCGTGCAGCTCGTCGTTGTAGCGCTGCAGGTCGACCATGCTCATGCTCTGCTGTCCGCCACGCTCGATCCAAGTGACCATGCGCGCATCACCCTGCTCGCCGAGGGACTTCAGTTCCTGGAAACTGTCGGCGTAGAGGTGATCAGACAGCGACTCAGTCTGCATGGAGGTGATATACGAAACGCGGTCGCCAAACTCCTGGTCATGGTCACGTTCGCCGCCGCAGGGCAGGGTGGCCACGTGTCCACGCTCGGGCAGTTGCTCAGGAGACGGGGTGATGACCTCCGTCACGCAGGTGCCGTCGGCCTCGAATCGGAGGGCGTGACCGCCCTGGAAGACCCACGACTCGAAGTCGTAGGTGCCCTGTCGTACACGCAGACGCTTGTCGATCTGGAAGAACTCCGGGTGTACCGCGAGTCGAAAAAGCACCATCGAGTAAGGCTGAGCAACCGTGATCTTGGCTGGGAGATCCATGAGTACCCCTGACAGAGACCGAACAGACGTGAAGGAATCGGTCCCCGAGACGACGTGCATTGTTGCCTGTTTGTTCGCCGTTACAAGCCTAAAAAAGGGGATTTGGCTCTGCGGCCTACGTCATGGCCCCAAGGCGTTGCATAACCGCAAGTTGTGTCAGGGGCGAAGTGCGGCCATAACCTGCTGCATGTCCGACCAGACTTCGTTGCGGGTCTGGGCCGTGTAGTTGCGCAACAGGTAGGCCGGGTGGAAGGTGGGCATGACGGCGATGTCCCCTCCGGCGGCCGTGAAGACGCCCCAAGTCCCGCGAAGTGCGGTGATCCCGGTCTGGGTGTTCAGGATGAATTTCGTCGCCGGTCCGCCGAGCGTCACGATGACCTTGGGGTCGATGATCTCGATCTGCTCGCGCAGAAACGACGCGCAGGCCGCCACCTCGTCTGGCATTGGCGTGCGGTTATTGGGCGGGCGGCTCTTGAGGATGTTTGCAATGTAGACGTCGCCGCGCTTGAGGCCCATCGCATCGATGATCTGATCGAGCTTGCAACCTGCCGGGCCCACGAACGGTTCGCCGCGGCGGTCCTCTTCGGCCCCGGGCGCCTCACCGATGAACATCAATTGCGCCTCGGCGCTGCCGCACCCAAAGACCGTCTGGGAGTATCCGATCGCCGTGGTGCAGTGTGGACACGCAGCGTCGTGGCGTGCCGCCAGGGCGGCAAGTTGCGTGGCCGCATCACCATCGTCGCCGCCATCGACAGCAGCGGCGGCCCCACCGGCGGGCAGGAAGTCCACGCCCATGAGGCGGGCCGTCTCCAGATGCCGTGCTGCAACTTCCCTGTCCATGGTGGGCAGCCTAGGTTCGCTCCACGATGAGCGTCACCGGCCCGTCGTTGACAAGCGACACCTCCATCATCGCGCCGAACACGCCCGACGCCACGGTCAGGCCATGCGTAACGCGGAGCATCGCGCCGACGGCCTCAACCAGATCCGCCGCCTTCCCGGGTTCCGCGGCGGTCACGAAGCTCGGCCGATGCCCGCCGCTGCAGTCTCCCACCAGCGTGAACTGGCTGATGAGCAGGACAGATCCGCCCACCTCCTGCACGCTTTGGTTCATGCGTCCCTCGTCGTCGGGGAAGATCCGCAGGTGCGCAATCTTGTTGGCCATCCAGGTGGCCTGATTCGACGCGTCCCCTTCTTCAATTGCAAGCAGCACGCAGAGGCCCTCGTCGATGCGGGCCTCGTAGCCACGCTCCTCTACGCGCACCTGCGCGCTGGTCACACGCTGAATGACGGACTTCATGGCCCGAAGTTTGGCGGTTCATTGACTCCCTGGGGGCGAAAATCACCCCAGAGCCGTCGTTTTCTGGAACCCCCGCCGATCCACGGCGAACAGTGGAATGAGGCCGTGGGGCCTCCCTCACTACTCTCTCCCTCCCAAGGCACCTCAGTCGATCCACTGGCTCGACTCAGGTGTCCCAAAAGCCCCCCCCACAGGAGCCCGCCTAGTTGTTTCAACTGCGGGCTCTCTTCCCATTGACGGTGCGCGCGGGGACTACCACATCGCCATGGCGCAGCTGGAAACGAGTGCGTTTCCCTGCTCGTCGCAAGCCTGGCGGTAGTCGATGAGTTCGATGGTGGTCGGCTCGAGGAGTTGCAGGAGCACGGACATGTTCCCGATCGAGCACCACTGCGTGGCGTTCTGATTCCAGCGCATCGCCTGAACGAACTCCTCTGAGTCTCCGGCCACAAACTTGGCCATCATCTCCCGATCGTGCCGTTCCACGTCGAATCGACGCTGCTCATCTACCGGTCGCGGTTCGCCGAACATGCGACCCACATGGCTCAAGTCCGCTGATGCGACGTAGCAAGTGTTGCCACCGGCGTCCGTCAGCGCATCTCGCATCGCCGGAACGAACTGCTCGATCGATGTTCGTTCGCCGTCGTCGGCGATCATGTCCACGAGCGGGTTTGGAATGAGCGCCGCGACGATCGGTACCTCTCCGAAGCAGTCCTGGATCCAGGGGACGTGCAACTCGATGGAGTGTTCGGGAAGGTGATCAATCTGGTCCACGAATGCGCTGCGACCAAGGCCCTGGCGCAGGTGATCCAGGACCTGCTCGTCGATCGGGCACGTGCCAAGTGGCGTCCTGCATCCGAACTCGGTCAGCACGACGCCGTCGCCGTGGCCGAAGTGGTTCGTGCCCAGAACGACGACGCGATCGGGCGGGTCCATGTCCCGCCACCCGTAGTAGGCCGATGCGTAGTTGGGCCATCCCCGCTCGTAGTCAAGGTGCGGCGCGACAACTGCTCGGGGCGCCTCGGGGAGTTCAGGATCCTCGACCTGCGCGTACCACTCCGCCATGACCTCACCGGCCGCCTCGGGCGTCTCCCCAAGGTCGCCGCTGCTTCGGATGTGAAAGTGTCCCGCCGCCCGCAGGCGCTCGATGGTCTCGCCCTCGAGTTGCTCGGCTGTGGGTCCCCAGAGCAGCCCCACCTCGTCGAGTTTCTTCAGCAGCCCCACGAATTCTGCAGGTGGAGCCTTGGCGGTCTCGGCGATCTGCTCGGCGGTGCGATCGCCGTTCATCAGCTGCACCACCTGGAATACCCCTTGGGGGATCACGACCGTCTCCTGGCTGAGCATGCACGGATCGCGAAGGGCGATCATCTGCTTGCCATCCTGTTTCATCGGGATGGGGTGTACCCGCCGCAGGGCGGGCGTGGCGATGTGGTCTGGCAGGTCCGAGAAGGGCACCGGGATCTCCTCATACAGGGGAAGAGTGGGGCAGGGGGTGCGGCAAGGATACCTCCCAGGCGCCTCTGGGCAACGCAGAGGGCAATAGGGGTCTGGAGTTGGCGTTGCCTTGTAGGAGACCGGGGGTTGCGGTTGCCTTGCAGCCATTGCGATCTAGAATGACCCTCTTTCCCATGTAGATGGGCAACAGGACCGGACCCAATCCCGAAAGGGCAACGAGGATGAGCAGGATGATGCAAATGGCGTGGATGATTCCCGTGATCGCCATCATGGCGATGAGCGTCGGGTGCGAGGAACCTTCAGGCGACGCGGAGGCTTCACAGCAGACCGCCGTCGCCGAGGGCGACGGCAAGGCTGATCTGGCCATTGGCCTCAATGCGTCCGAGACCGTGGCTGCCAAGCCGCGATCGGCGGCGACGCTTGCCGACGTGTCTCCGACGGGAGCCGTCGGCAGTTCGCTCATCGATCCACTGCCCCAGGTCATCGTGGCGATGCCCGAGGCCGTGGAACTCGGAGAGTTCTCCACCAGCGAGAAGAAGCAGGGCACGCTGACGCTCAAGAACACCAGCGACGAAGCCGTCACGATCATCAGCGCGCGTGGAAGCTGCGGATGCACGACGACGGACTTCAAGCCCAACACGACCATCGATGCAGGCGGCGAGATCGAGATCACCGTGCAGATGGACGGCAAGGGCCGCGCGCGACGTCTTGAGAAGACGCTGACCTTCACGATTGACGGCCGTCCACCGCTTCGCGTACCGGTACGCGCCGAGACGATCAGCTACGTCCAGTTGACCCCTGATCCACTCTCGATGGACGAGGGGATGGACAGCCTGACGATCACGCTCACCAGCCGCGATGACCAGCCGTTCCTCGTGACCCGGGTACAGCCCATGCTCATAGATGCGCTGCCCACCGAGGCCGCGACTCGGCACGTGTTGAAGTTGAACTGGGGCGCCTTCTGGGAGAACCCGCGGACGACCAAGGTCACCTTCGGGCTCGATCACCCCCTCTGCAGCGACTTGAGCACCAATGTCACCCTGAATCCCGCGCAGCGCAAGCGATTCAACGAGATTATGCGCGCCAACCGCGACGGCCAGGGACTTCCAACCAAGGACCCAGATCGTCCGTTGACCGGCGATCAGCTTGCTCGATACATCAAGATGGGACGCGGGGCTGACGTCCTGACCTACATCGGCGATGGCAAGGGCCAGGCGTCCGCCGTCGACCAGTCAGGCGTTCCACTGATCAGCGTCGCCGCCCAGGAGGGTGACGTCGACACCATGCTCGCCCTCATCGATCTCGGCGCGGACATCGAGTCAACCGACCGCGTCAGCCGCTCACCCCTGATGTACGCGGCGCGCAGCGAGAATCCCCAGGTCATTGATGCGCTGCTCGATGCGGGCGCGGACATGTCCGTGCGTGATCAGTTGGGCAACGAGGCACTCGCCTGGGCCGCCGGATTCGGCACGGCCGATGGCGTGCAGGTCCTGCTCGACGCCGGGGCTGATGTCAATGTGACCGACAACGTCCTGGGCTACACGCCGCTGATCTGGGCATCGGGCTTCGGCGATGCAGGGTCGATCCCGCTGCTGCTGGAGGCAGGCGCCGACGTCGACGTCCATGACCGTGCCGAGGGTCGCACGCCGCTGATGCACGCGGTACGCACCGGCGATACCCTCGATGCGATGCGATCGCTCGTGGGAGCCGGCGCCAATGTCAACGCGCTCGACAACGTCGGCCGCACGGCGCTGCATGTGGGCGCAGGCCACCCAACGGCGCCACTTTCCAAGGTGGAGTTCCTGATCGAGGCTGGCTGCGACCCATCCGTGAAGGATGTCGACGGAAAGACTCCACTGGACCTGGCCATGCAGCGCACTGACGAGGAGGGCGGCAGAATCGTCGCATTCCTCTCGCAGGGTGCTGCTGTCAGGTAACGATTTCGTCCAGAGCGGCGACGGCGGTATCATCCTTGGTCGCGAGGAGATGCACCATGACCACCGCGACCGCTACGTCCGCCGCCTATACAGATCTCACCACGCAGATGCGCGAGTCGGCGCTGCTGGGTGCCAGCATCAACCTGCTGCACTGGGACCAGGAGGTCATGATGCCGCCGCGCGGCATCGAGTTCCGCGGCGACCAGATAGCCCTCTGCGCACGCCTGCTGCATGAGATGTCGACCGACGAGCGCATCGGCGAGTGGCTTGGCGAATGCGAGGGCGACGCCGACCTGGTGGGCGATCCCATCTCCGCGTCGGCGGTGAACCTCCGCGAGTGGCGGCGAACCTACGAGCGTGCCACGAAGTTGCCTGCCTCGCTTGTGGAGGAGGAGGCACTGCTCACCAGCCGTGGCCAGCATGCCTGGGCAGAGGCCCGCTCCGAGAGCGACTTCTCGCAGTTCCAGCCATGGCTGGAGAAGATCGTGGACCTGCTGCGCCGCAAGGCCGAGTGCTACGGCTGGGCCGACGGCGGTGAGCCGTGGGACGCTCTTGCCGAGGACTACGAGCCCGGGTGCACCGCGGCGGCCGTCAAGGAGGTCTTCGTCCCGCTGCGTGAGCGCCTCCAGGGCCTGCTCGATGCACTCATGGGCAGCTCGACGCCACCGAGCAACGCCTTCAACGAGACGAGAATCCCGATCGTCGACCAGAAGCGGTTCGTGCGTTTCGTGGCCGAGCAGATCGGCTTCGAGTTCGACGCGGGACGACTCGACACATCGACGCACCCATTCTGCAGCGGGACGCACTGCCGCGATGTGCGCCTCACGACGCGCTATCACGAGTGCAACATCAACGACGCGCTGGGCGGCACCATGCACGAGGTCGGCCACGGCATCTATGAGCAGGGGTTGCCATTCGAGCATGCGGGGATGCCCATGGCCAGCGCCGTGTCGCTTGGGATCCACGAGTCGCAGAGCCGCATGTGGGAAAACCAGGTCGGCCGCAGCGAGGCCTTCTGGCGCTGGTGCCATCCACATCTCCAGGAAATGCTCGGCGACTGCGTGTCTGGACTGTCCGTCGAGGACGTGTACGGGGGCGCAAACATCGTGCGGCCGGACTTCATCCGCGTGGAGGCCGACGAGGCCACCTACAACATGCACATCATGATCCGCTTCGAACTCGAGTTCATGCTCATGCGCGGCGATCTCGAGGCGGCCGACGTGCCACAGGCCTGGAACGAGCGCTACAAGCAGTACCTGGGCATCGAGGTGCCCGATGATGCGCGCGGGTGTCTCCAGGACATCCACTGGTCGATGGTCTCGATGGGGTACTTCCCGACGTACACGCTCGGCAACCTCTATTGCGCGCAGTTCTTCGAGCAGGCAAGCGGCGACATCGGTGATCTCGATGCGCAGTTCGAGCGCGGGCAGTTCGGTGACCTCAAGGCCTGGCTCAATGAGCACATCCACGCCCACGGGCAGCGATATCGCGCGGCGGACCTCTGCGAGCACGTGACCGGCGCGCCGCTGAGTTCTGATCCCCTCATGCGGCACCTCGAGGGCAAGCTGCGACAGCTCTACGGCCTGAGCTGAGCGAATCCCGGAGGCTGGCCGTCGGTTCGCCTGCCGGTGACCTGGGGCAACGTGATCGCCACATCATCCATCGATAGCGCGCCCAGTACCGCCATCGCGACGCTCTCTCGCGCCTCGGGGGGCACGCCTCGCGCGGCGGTGGTGGTGGATTCGCGACCGATGGCCTCCACCAGCGCGTCGTTCTTCGACCCTCCCCCGGCAAGCAGCACGTCGCCCTCGCCCAGTGCCGCGGCGATGCAGCGACCGATCGCGGCGGTCGCCGTAGCCGCCAGATCCGGGCCACCGAGATGTGCTCCGGCGCCCAGCAGCCAGCTCGAGCAGTCATCGCCGTCGGCAAGCGCACGGCTCGCGGTGCGCTGCGCGTCGAGTCGCACATACAGGTCATGGCAGAGCGCGTGATCGACGGTGCCTGCGAGTGCTGCGGCGCCGCCGCTGTCGTAGGGCGCATCGAGGCTGCTTCGCGCGATGGCGTCAAGCAGGAGGTTGCAGCAGCAGACGTCGAAGCCCTCGGTGGACTGGGGGGAGGCCCCCGGGCCGATGGAGGTCACATTGCAGTACCCCCCAAGGTTGACGACGTCCGTGTGCCGATTGGCATCGCGGAAGAGCACCCAGTCCGCCAGCGGCGTGATCGGCGCGCCCTGGCCACCAAGGGCAAGATCATCGGCTCGCGGGTCGTGGAGGACCGGGCAGTCGACCAACTGGCCCACTGGGGTCGGATCGATGAGGTGGAGGGCCAGCGGGGGGGCGTGACGCAGCGTCTGGCCATGTAGCGCAACCAAGTCAGGTGGTCCCGGGAGATCAAGCGAGCCGATCACTTCCGCGTGCAGGCGGCCGATCCGCATGGCCAGATCCGCCAGGAGACCCTCGCCGCCCCCGGCGCCAGCTGCGATGGGCCGCAGGGCGTCCGCCAAGTCCGCCAGAGGCAGCGATGCGTAGTCCACCATCGCTACCTGCATGGCGAGTCCGGATCCATCAATGGTGATGGCGGCCGCGTCCACGGCGTCCATGCTCGTGCCCATCATCGTTCCGATGGCGATCCGCATGGTGGGAGCCTAGCGGAGCCGGTGCGGTGAAGTATCCTCGTGGCATGAGCAGGCGGATTCTCGTGACAGGCGGCGCCGGGTTCCTCGGATCCCATCTCTGCCAGCGGCTCGTCGAGGGTGACCAGGACGTCATCTGCGTCGACAACCTCTTCACGAGCCAGAAGGAGACGATTGCGCACCTGCTTGAGCGGCCCAACTTCGAATTCATCCGGCACGACGTGACGCAGCCGATCCACCTCGAGGTCGAGGCGATCTACAACCTCGCCTGCCCGGCTGCGCCCGGTCACTACCAGTACAACCCCATCAAGACGCTCAAGACGAGCGTGCTCGGTGCCATAAACATGCTCGGGATGGCTCGAAGATGCGGCGCGCGGATCTTTCACGCAAGCACGAGCGAGGTCTACGGCGACCCGAGCGTGCACCCGCAGGTCGAGACCTATAACGGAAACGTCAATCCCGTCGGGCCGCGCTCCTGCTACGACGAGGGCAAGCGCGCCGCCGAGACGCTGATGTTCGACTACATGCGCGTGCACGGCGTGGACGTGCGCATCGGCCGTATATTCAACACCTACGGCCCGCACATGCACCCCTTTGACGGTCGCGTCGTCAGCAACTTCATTCGCCAGGCCCTCGCCGGTGACGACCTGACCATCTATGGGGATGGATTGCAGACGCGGTCGTTCTGCTACGTCGACGACATGGTCGACGGCATGATCGCCATGCTCGAGGCGCCCGCGGGTACGCACGGCCCCATCAACCTCGGGAATCCCGACGAGTTCACAATCGGCGAGCTCGCCTCGGCAGTACTCGAATGCACCGGGAGCTCGGCGCAGATCGTGACGCGGCCGCTGCCCCTAGACGATCCGACGCGGCGGCAACCGGACATCACCCTTGCCCGCGATCTGCTCGATTGGTCGCCACGCGTGCCTCTTGCCGAAGGACTTGCCCGAACGATCGAGTGGTTCACCACCATCGACATCGCGCAGTGGCGACCCCCCACGCCCAACTGGGGCGCCACGACGCCCGAGCGGGCCGGTCACGACCCCAGTAACTGACAACAGGGGGTCAGCCTGACGGGGGCGCCAGGGGCGAAAAACACCGAATAACTCCCGAACAAGCCTTGACATGGCCGATGATATCGACATCCTGACGAAAACCGAACAAATGGGAAGGAGTCCACGGCATGGCAACGGCAACGAGGAACGGGCAGCGAAAGACGGCAACGAAGAACGCAGGCGATTCCAAGGGCGGTAAGGTGTCCCGGGCCCCCCGGAACCCACGCGCAACGGGTGGGGTCGCCAAGGAATCGCAGGAGGCAACCATGGCCAAGAAGTCAGGGACGGCAGTCGAGGACAAGGGGCGTCAACAGGCCCTCGAGCGGGCCATCACGCAGATCGACAAGATGTTCGGCCAGGGCGCGATCATGCGCCTCAGCAGTGACGAGACCGTCACCATGCCGTGCGTCTCGACAGGCTCGATTAGTCTCGACCTGGCCCTTGGTGGGCGCGGCATGCCAAAGAGCCGCGTGGTCGAGATCTTCGGCCCCGAGTCGTCGGGCAAGACGACCCTTGCCCTGACGGTCGTCGCCCATGCGCAGGGTGATGGTGGGACCGCCGCGTTCATCGACGCCGAGCATGCTCTGGATCCCACGTGGGCACGGCGGCTGGGTGTCGATACCGACGCGATGCTTCTCTCGCAGCCGGATACCGGGGAACAGGCGCTTGAGATCTGCGAGATGCTCGTGCGATCAAATGCCGTGGATGTCGTCGTGATCGACTCGGTCGCGGCGCTCATTCCTCGGGCGGAGATCGAGGGCGAGATGGGTGACTGCCACGTCGGCTTGCAGGCTCGCCTGATGAGTCAGGCCCTGCGCAAGTTGACCGGCGCCATCGCAAAGAGCGATTGCATGGTCATCTTCATCAACCAGCTGCGCGAGAAGATCGGCGTCATGTTCGGGAGCCCCGAGACGACGCCCGGTGGTCGTGCGCTGAAGTTCTACTCGTCGATTCGCGTCGACATTCGGCGCATCGGTTCGATCAAGGACGGTGACCTGCCCATTGGCAATCGCGTGCGTGCCCGGGTAGTGAAGAACAAGATCGCGCCGCCGTTCCGAAACGCCGAGTTCGACATCATGTTCAACGAGGGCATCAGCGCAACAGGCGATCTGGTTGATCTCGCCGTCGACGACGAGTTGATCGCCAAGAGCGGTTCCTGGTTCAGCTATGGCGATGTGCGCCTCGGCCAGGGTCGCGAGAACTCCAAGCAGTTCCTGCGCGACAACCCGGATCTCTTCCAAGCGATC
>CAZKTE010000022.1:0-25287 GCA_964555625.1 uncultured Isosphaeraceae bacterium
CTTGCGCAGCGCCCGGCAGACGGCGCGCACGACAAACGGCAGGATGGTCAGCCGCAGATCCGGCCGGTCGGGGTCGACGAACTCGCGGCGTAGGCGATCGAGTTCGGTGATGTCCGCGTCGTTGCAGTCAGTCACGTGCGGGATCGTCTCCCACGCCGTGCTCATCGCTCGCGAGATGGCCTTCCGAGCCTGCGAGAGCGGCTGTCGCATCACCAGACCCCAGTCGTCCTGCTCGCTGGTGCCCTCGATGGGTTCCTCGATGAGTACGGGCGTGGCTACGGTCGGCTGTGAGGGTGGCATCGCCTCGGCGATCGCCACCGGCTCGGGGCTGCTGGGCGCTGGGGCGGGGGCGTCGGCGATCGTCATTGGCTCGGGGCTGGTGAGTGCCGGGGCAGCGGCGGCCTCGACGTCCTCCCGCGTGACGCGGCCACCTGAGCCGCTGCCATCGAGCGTGGCGATGTCAATGTCGAGCGTGCGGGCGAGCTTGCGCACCGATGGAGAACACGGGGTGCGTCGCGTCGGTGAGAGCGAAGCCATCAACTGGTCCGTGATCAGATCCCCAATCTCCTCGGTGCTCGCATCCTTGTCGACGGGGAACATGAGTCGCTCAGTCGTCTTCTCCTGTGGTGGCAGGGGCATCTGCTGCGGTTCGGGGGCGGGGGCGGCCGCGGGCGCAACATCTTGGCAGTCGAAGGTGACCATCACTTCACCGACATGCACGAGTTGACGCTCGGCGACGTGGATCGTGGACACGACCCCGCTGTGTGGCGATGGGATCTCGACGGCCGCCTTGTCCGTCTCGACTTCCATCAGCGGCTGGTCCTCGCTGACGACGTCGCCTTCCTGGACGTGGAGGCGCATGACCTGTCCCTCGTGAACGCCCTCGCCGAGGTCCGGGAGCGTGAAGTCGACGCTGCTCACTGCCAGGCCACCGTTTCCTGCGCGGCGCGAACGATCTCGTCGCTGTCTGGAAGGAAGTGCTGCTCGACCTGGAAGTAGGGGAATGGGATGTCGAACCCGGTGATGCGGCGGATCGGCGCTTCGAGGTACTCGAAGGCCTCTTCGTTGAGTCGGGCGATGATCTCGGCGGCGACGCCGCAGGTGCGGTGTCCCTCGTGCACGATGATGCAGCGACCAGTGCGAGAGACCGACTCGGCGAGTGTCGCCGTATCCATCGGGGAGATCGTCAGCAGGTCGATGAGCTCCGCGTCGATGTCGTGCAGGTCGGCGAGATCCTCGACCGCCTCGCGGCAGAGCCGCATCATCGCCCCGTAGGAGATGATGGTCAGGTCCGCTCCGCCGCGCACGATCTGGGCGTGACCCAGTTCCATGGTCTCCGCTTCCTCGGGGACCTCCTCGCGGAAGGCGCGGTAGACCGATTTGGGCTCGTAGAAGATCACCGGATCGTCGTCACGGATCGCCGCGGCCAGCAGAGCCCTTGCGTTGCGAGGTCCACTTGGAATGACGACCTTCAGACCCGGCGTGTGTGCCCAGTAGGCCTCGCGCGACTCGCTGTGATGCTCGACGGCGCGGATGCCGCCGCCGTAGGGTGTGCGAAGCACCATCGAGATCGGGAATCGACCTCGCGTGCGGTTTCGCAGGCGGGCCATGTTCTGCTCGATCTGGTCGAAGGCCTGCACCGTGAAGCCGGAGAACTGGATCTCGGCGACTGGTCGCAGGCCGTAGACGGCCATGCCAACGGCCGTCCCGACGATGCCGCACTCGGCAAGCGGCGTGTCCATGACCCGCTGCGTGCCGTAGCGATCGTGGAGGTCCTTGGTCACACGGAAGACACCTCCGTTGACTCCGACGTCCTCGCCCATCACGCAGACGCGATCATCGCGTTCCATTTCCTGCATCAACGCCAGGTTGAGCGCCTCGACCATGGTGCACTGGGCCATCAGTTCACGCCCTTCTCATTGAGTCGACGAAAGTACTCGTCTCGCTGCGCTTGCAACTCGGGCGGAATGGAACCGTAGAGGTGGTCGAAGATCTCCCGTGGATCGGCCGGTGGCATCGCGCGGAACCGATCGCGCGCCTCGAGCACCTCCGCATCGCACTCCTCGCGAACCGTGTCCGCGCTCTGCGCATCGAGCAAGCTCCGCCGCTGCAGGTGGATCTCAAGGCGCCTGATGGGACAACGCTCTTCCCAAGGTTCAACCTCGGCGTCGTCGCGATAGACCTTGGGATCGTCGGCGGTCGTGTGGAGGCTCATGCGATAGGTCATCGCCTCGATCAGGGTTGGGCCGCCGCCACCGCGGGCGAGGATCGCCGCATCGCGGACCGCTTGGATCATCGCCAGCACGTCGTTTCCATCCACGCGGATGCTGGGCATGCCGAACCCAAGGCCGCGCAACGCAAGGCTGTCGGTCCCGCTCTGGCGGTCGATGGGGGTCGAGATTGCCCAGCCGTTGTTCTCGCAGACGAAGATGATCGGCGCATCATGTACGGCAGCCCAGTTGAACGCCTCGAGCGTGGCGCCCTGGCTGGTGGCGCCATCGCCGAAGTTCGCGAGCACGCAATCGCTGCTTCCGCGGTACTTCATGCCCATGGCGAGCCCCACGGCGGGAAGCACGTGCGATCCGATGACGATCGAGAAGGGCAGATCGTTGACACCTTCCGGTGGCGGGAATCCGTCGTGGAACCCGGCCCAGAGTCGCAGCAGCCCCTCCATCGTCCATCCGCGCCAGAGTTGGGCACCGAAGGCCCGGTAGGACGGTGCGAACCAGTCATCGGCGGTCAGAGGCTGGACCTGCCCGATCATGCAGGCTTCTTGGCCGAGGTTGGGCGCGAACGTGCCCATTTCGCCCTGGCGCTGCATCTTGAACATCCGGTCATCGAAAGCCCGCGCAAGGACCATCGCGCGGTGCACGCGCAGGAGTTCCCGGTTCTCGAGGTCGGGCGCCATCGCCTCGTCCACGTCGCCGTGTTCGTTGAGCACCTGGAGGACCTCGATGTGGCCCGGATCAATGGGACTCGTGTCCATGTGCGTCCTGGGCAGCGAGGGCGGTACCTCGAGTGGGTCGCATGATGGCGGGGCGTCCTTCTCGCTTGGATTGGGCGTTTCTGGGCTCTCCATATCCGAACCAGCCATGGTAGCAGGCAAGCGCGGCACCTCTGCGCTACTCCTGCGGTGACCGCATCCGCTCGAACCCATTGCGGCAGTCGTCGCAGAACCAGATGGAGCGGCACCTCGTGGGGCCGAAGCGGCTCTCCATGCGCGTGTTCGTCGAGTCGCAGGTAGGGCAGGCAATGCCCGAGGCCGTTAGTGAAGCGGCGCTCGGTATGTTGCAGGGCGTCACTCCATGGGCGAGGAGCTTGCGCTTCCCCTCCTCGTTGACGCGCTCGATTGACCAGGCCGGTTCGAACTGCCACGTGACGGAGCACGTCGACACCTCCGAAAGCGCCGAAACCTGTCGCGTGACGTCGCGCTCGATCATCTCAAGGGCCGGGCATCCCACGAACGTCGGCATCATCGTGACCACGACGTCGCTGCCATCTATGCGCACGTCCTCCACGAGTCCAAGCTCGATGATCGTGCAGGGCAATTCCGGGTCCAGGATGGTCGCAAGTATGTCCTGGATCGTCGCCTTGAGATCGCCCTTGCCCACGCCTACCAGGCGGCGCCGGGCGCCTCACGCCGGGCCTCGCCCATCTCCGTCAGGTGCGCTGCGAGGAGTGCGCCGTGCGCGCCGCGGCGACCGCCACGGCGCTCATCGGCAGGCACCGCTGCCACGATGCTGAGTCCCGCCTCCTGCAGCGGACCAGCGGTGGCGGCGTTCCACGCTTCAATCATCGCTTCCAGTGAGCCCGGATAGGAGCCGTCGTCGGCGAGCGTTTCCTCGCCATCGATCGCCTCGAAGAGCATGTCGACCTCACCAGCAAGCCGCGCAAGGCCGGTTGACAAGCGCGATCGCGCTCCATCCCCGGAGGCACCGAGGCGACGAATCCACTCGTCAAGGTGTTCTGCGTGCATGCCCATTTCGGCCAGCAGACGGCCGGCGCGGGCGGCGAGATCATCCTCGGACGATGACGAGAGACGCTCGAAGCGAAGTCGATCGAGGTGCGCAAGCAGGAAGTGGCGGAGGATGCAGGTCGCCCAGTCGAACTCGTCCGCCACGGTGACCAGGTCGCAGCAGCGCCACTCTTCCAGCGGCCGCTCGAAGACCAGGTCATCGGGCGTGCATCCGCGTCGATCGGCGACCCACTGATAAAGCACCAGCGCGTGGCTCACCAGGTCCTGCGCCATCGACGAGTAGGCGATGTCCTCCTCGAGGATCGGCGCCAGGCCGGTCCACTCGCTTGCCACGTGCCCGAGCATCAGTCGATCGTCGGCAATCGAGCACACAAGGGACTCGAGGATTTCGCAGTTGACTGCCATGGTCAGAAGGTCTTCTCCAGGTCGTCCTTGGCGTACTGCTCGTAGTCGTTGCGGTTTCGGATCGCGATCCACTTCTCCTTGACATCCTTCGCGTACCCGCGCGCAAGCCGGTAGGACTGGTCGTGGCTGCGCCAGATCACGTCGCCTTCCGCCGTTGCGTGCGTGGCGGAGGTGGCCGCAACGGCGAGGTTGACGATGCGTCCGTCGGCAAAGCGGGCGGTTGCCGCGGCGACCGCCGCCGGGGCATCCACGGCGGTGACTGTGCCGGCCTCGACATGAATGTCCCCGCGTCGACGCTGGGTGAACACCGTCCACGGCTTGCCGTCGGACTCCGACGCATCGGCGGGGGCAAGGGGACCGTCGACGTAGGGCGTCACGTGAAATTCCTCGCGATCGATGGCCCAGATCGCATCACACACCTCGTCTTGGCCGTAGTGATCTCGCGCATAGAGCAGGGCGAGCGGGCCGTCGGGTGCGTTGACGTATCCGGCGAACCGGAAGGGCACGCCTGCCTTGCGCCGCGTGAAGATCACGAAGTGCAGCAGGGTGCCGTCGGCGTGCGGCGGCAGGTCGGCGGCGAACTCGTACTTGGCTTCGCGAAGCTTTGACATGGTTCAGGCGGCCGGCGGCAGCGTCATCGTGCCGCCGCTGATGGCGGCGCGGACCCATGCGCCCTGCTCGTAGCTGAAGCGCCGCAGTGCCAGCCGCTTGGCATTCTCCGGGCCATCGCCGCGAATGACGCGGAAGAACTCGTCCCAGTCTGGCTGCGTGAATCCCCAGTCGCCGCTCTCCTCATCGAGCACGAGCTGCTCGTCCGGCTGCCGGGATACCACCAGGCCATCGGGGGACTTCTCGACGACGTGGATGCGCAGGCCCAGGTCGATGGCCGCCGGCGCAAAGCGGTTGACGAATCGCTGCCGCAGGGAGTCGTTGCGCTCCATCTTCATGCGCCAGCGCATCGGAGGCAGGGACTCGGCGTCGGGCTTGTCGTGCGGGCCGAAGAACGCCAGGGACACCGTCCACCAGCGATCAAAGGCGTCCTGCGTTATCTCTCGCTGGCGCTTCGTCCCGCCCATGAGTGTCAGGACCATGTCCTCGCCGCTGCGGAAGTGGAAGGCCTCCTCCATGTTGATGCGGTTCATCGTCCGGATGTAGGGTCCGTATCCGCCCTCGGCGAGCGTCTTTTGGTTCATGATCGCCGCGCCGTCGATGAGCCACTGGATCATGGCGATGTCGCCCCAGGTGGGCGCCGGGTAGTTGAAGCAGTTGTGGTACTTGGTCTTGCCCGTGATCAGGTCCCGAAGCATGTCCTCTCGGCTCTTGCCGAGCTCCTCGCTGACGCGGTAGAGCATCTGGCCGTGGCCGACTTCATCCTGGACCTTGGCCGTCAGTGCGAGCTTGCGGCCCAGACTCGGGGCCCGCGTGATCCACTCACCCTCCGGCAGCGCACCGATGATCTCGCTGTTGGCGTGGTGCTCGGCCATCTTGAGCATGCCCATGCGGTAGGCCTTGGGCATCCAGTCGTCTGGTTCTATGAGTTGGCCGGAGCCGACATGCGCCTCGAATGCGGCAAGGAGATCCGGGTCCTCATTGGCCGGATCAAGGTCCATGACTGGATTGGCTGCGCCACTCATGCCTAGTTTCCTCAGCGATCAGGGGACCTCGAACAGCGTCGCCAGTCCCTGCCCCACGCCAACGCATAGTGTAGCCAGGCCCTGCCCACCCCCGCGACGGCGAAGTTCGTGGATGAGCGTGACGACCAGTCTGGCGCCGCTGCACCCCAGTGGGTGGCCTATGGCGATGGCGCCGCCGTTTGGATTGACGCGGGCTGCGTCAAGCCCGAGCTCCTGGATGCACGCAAGTGATTGTGCGGCGAACGCCTCGTTGAGCTCAATCACGTCGATGGCGGCGATGCTGCGGCCGGTCCGCTCCATCAACTTGCCCACGGCCTGTACCGGGCCGGTGCCCATGATCGATGGGTCGACGCCGGCTGCAGCCGACTGTCCGACGATTCCCAGCACCGGCAGGCTCATTTCGCCGGCGCGCTGCAGTTCCACGAGCACGAGCGCCGCTGCGCCGTCGTTGATGCCACTGGAGTTTCCGGCGGTCACCGTGCCGTCTTCCGCGAACGCCGGTTTGAGCGAGGCGAGCTTCTCAAGCGTCGACTCGGGCCGCGGGTGCTCGTCGGTCGTTACTGTCACCGGATCGCCTCGTCGCTGCGGCACGTTCACGGCGATGAGCTCGTCGTCCCAGCGGCCCGCTTCCGCCGCCGCCGCCCACCGCTGCTGGCTCTCGAAGGCGAAGGCATCCTGGGCCTCGCGCGAGATGTTCCACTGCCGGGCGACAATCTCGGCCGTCTCCCCCATGGCATGGGGCTGGTACATGGCGCTGAGCGCGGGATTCGTGAATCGCCAGCCCATGGTCGTGTCGTATGCCTGCGGACCGCGGTCGAAGGGGTGCTCAGCCTTGGCCATGACGAATGGCGCGCGGCTCATGGACTCGACGCCTCCGGCGACGATGACGTCGCAACTTCCCGCCTCAATGGACCGCGCCGCGACATTGACTGCCTCGAGGCCCGAGGCGCAGAGTCGGTTGACTGTCGATCCGGGCACCGATGGAGGCAATCCCGCAAGCAGGGCGGCCATGCGGGCGACATTTCGGTTGTCCTCGCCGGCCTGATTGGCCGCTCCAAACTGCACGTCGTCGATCACCGCCGGGTCGATTCCAGCTCGGTCGACGGCTGCGGCGATGGCAATTGCGGCCAGATCGTCAGGTCGCACGGACGCCAAGGCACCCCCGTAGCGGCCCACGGGCGTGCGGACGGCGGACACGATGGCTGCGCGGCGCTGGGTCATGGCAGGGATTGTAGGCCCTGCGGCCGTGAGGTCACCCGCTGGTAACCGGGGCCTCCGGCTGGGCGAAGCGACCGTCGTCCACAGTCTCGCCGAGTGCCGAGAGTAGTTCCGAGACCAGTTCTGTGCCGATGTGGTCTGCCCACGCCAGTGGCCCCCTCGGGTAGTTCGTACCCAACTGCATCGCCGTGTCGATGTCCGCTGCGGATGCGATACCGTCGGCCACGGCCCACTGCGCCTCATTCATGATCGATGCCAGCACGCGGGCAAAGATGTAGCGATCCAATTCGGTGCCACCATGCGGCGAGGCTTCCAGGCAGAACTGGTTGACGGCGTCCCGCAGGCGGTCCGAGAGTTCCAGTGGCTGTCGATCAACGAGGATCGCCGGAACGATGCTGTTTCGGTCGTCATGCGCGTAGGCGCCACACCCGCTCTTGCGGCCCAGGTGCCCACGCTCCACGAGCCGCTCCTGCATGACGCTTGGAGCCAGGCGAGAGGGACGCCCGAGGCGATCCCATACCGAACTGGTGGTGGCGGTGTTGACGTCCTGGCCGATGAGATCGGTGAGTTCGAAGGGCCCCATCCGGAATTCGCCCAGCGACTGCATCGCCGAATCGACGGCGTCGACGCCCGCGACGGCGTCCTCCACGACGCGCCATGCTTCAAGGTAATAGGGTCTGGCCACGCGGTTGACGATGAAGCCGGGCGTATCGGCGACCTGCACGACCGTCTTGCCCCAGGCCTCGGCGAGCAGCGTCGCCCGCTGAATGGAGGTCTCATCGCTGCCGTTACCGCGGACGATCTCCACGAGGGGCATGATGGGGGCGGGATTGAAGAAGTGCATCCCGACGACGCGGCCCGGAGCGCCACAGGCCTTGCCCAGAGCGGTGACGGAAAGCGACGACGTATTGGTGGCGAGGACGGCGTCCGTGACCTTCGCAAGGTGTGAGAGCACGGTGGCCTTGATGTCCAGGTCCTCCACGATCGCCTCAACGATCAGATCACAGTCTGCCAGGTCGTCGGGGTTCGTGGTCGGCTCGACGCGCGAGAATGCTTCGGTCGCGTCGTCGACGCTCATGCGGTCCTTCTCGATCAATCGATCGAGGCGCCTTCGAATCTCCTTGAGCGCCTGCTCGAGGACCGTCCCCTCGACGTCGTGCAGGCGCACCGTCCATCCGGCCATGGCCGCGCACTGCGCGATGCCGGAACCCATGGTGCCGCTGCCGACGATGCCTGTTGGATGTGATGCGGTGCTCATGAGGTAGCCCTCAAACAAATCGTACGCTCTGCACGAACCCGGAGTCTCAGCGATGCGTGAAGTTCGGCGTTCGCTTCTCCAGGAACGCCGTCACGCCCTCGAAGTGGTCCGCCGTGCGGCCGGCCGTCTCCTGCGCCCACGCCTCCTGCTCGAGCTGGGCGACCAGGGAGTTGTCGAAGGATTGATTCAGAAGCCGCTTGGTCAAGGCGATCGCGCGGGCCGGCAGGGCGGCAAGCTGGGCGGCGAACGTCGCCGTCTCCGCCTCCAGTTCGTCGGCGGGGACGACGCGATTGACCAGACCGATTCGCAGTGCCTCGGTCGCGTCGACCTTCCGGCCGCTGCAGCAGAGCTCCATCGCGCGGCCGAGCCCCACCAGCCGAGGAAGCGTCCACGTGCTGCCGCTGTCTGGGATCAGGCCAACGTTGACGAAGACCTCGATGAACGAGGCGTGCTCGGAAGCGATTCGCATGTCGCAGGACAGCGCAAGGGAGCATCCTGCGCCGGCAGCGACGCCGTTGACCGATGCGATCACTGGCTTCTCCATCGAGCGAATGCGCCGAATGATCGGGTCGTATCGACTCCGCAGATCCTCGCCGAGGTGCGGCTCATAGCCAGGGATGTAGCGCTCCTTGAGCTCGGCGAGATCCTGGCCGCTGCTGAATGCCCGTCCGCTTCCTGCGATGACGATGACCCGCGCCGATTCGTCGCGTGCCAGCGCCTTGAGCGCCCCGCCGAGTTCGTCGGTGAGGGTTTCGTCGAAGGCATTGAGGACCTCGGCGCGATCGAGCGTGATTGTGCAGACACCGTCCTTGGCCTGCAGGTTGATCGTCGTGTAGGAGTCGCTGGCCATGGTGTTACTTGCCGCTGAAGCGCGGCGGGCGTTTCTCGATGAACGCTCGCATGCCCTCGGCCTGGTCCTCAGTGGAGAAGAGCTCGTAGAAGAGGGCGCGCTCGCGCGCGAGGCCCTCCGTCAATGACATCTGGTGCGCGTTGAGGACGGACTCCTTCGCCTTGCGCAATGAGACCGGGCCGCGCGAGGCGACCTGGTGGGCGAGTGCCAGGGCGGCCTCGAACCAGTGCTCGCGCGGGACGACGCGACTGACGAGACCCGCGTCGAGCGCCTCGGAAGCCTTGAGAAACCGCCCGCTGAGCACCATGTCCATCGCGGTCGCCTTACCGACTGCGCGGGTCAGTCGCTGCGTTCCGCCAGCGCCGGGCATGACCCCGATGTTGATCTCCGGCTGCCCGAAAATGGCCGACTCGCTGGCCACGATGATGTCGCAATGCATGGCCAACTCACATCCGCCGCCAAGCGCATACCCGCTGACGGCCGCGATCAATGGCTTGCGAATCGCGCCGATGCGCTCCCATCGTGCGAACTGGTCGCGTTCCTCCATCTGCTTCTGGGTTGCGTCGGCCATGTCGCCGATGTCGGCACCCGCAGCCCAGGCCCGCTCGCTGCCGGCCAGGAGAATCACATGGACGTCCTCATCGGCGTCGAATCCCTCCAGGAGTGTCGCAAGGTCCTCCATCAGCGCGAGGTTGAGCGCGTTGAGTACCTCGGGCCGGTTGAGCCGCACGATGGCGACGTGGCCGTCAAGTTCGCTCAGGAGGTGAGGAGTGTCCGCCATGGCGCACATCCTAGGGACTGGCGCCCTCGATCAGTTCATCCATGCGATGGCGAGAGAGCACGCGCTGCACCTGTCGGCCGCGACCGACCACCCGATCACCCACGCGAGCGATCACTTCACAGACGAGGCTTCGCTCGTCGACCTCAATGGCTTCCGCCTCGATGGTGACCTTTGATCCGACGTGGGCCGGGGAGACGTGGTCAATTGACAGGTGGGTGCCGATGCCCTCCTCGTCCTCCTCGAGGTGCTCGGCCAGCACGCGACGTGCGACGATCTCCATGTGATGCGCCATGGACCAGGTCGAGTAGAGCGGGTGAATGACGACGCCGTCAAACTGCGGCCGCATCTCGTCGGTCACGTCGATCGAGATCGATGCGCGCTGCCCGACCTTGAGCGTCGACTTCATTCTTCCGGCTCTGTCATCGCGTGAAAGTCCAGCAACTCGTCGAGCTCATCCTCGTCGAGGAGCTCCTGCTCGAGCACGAGGTCGCGAATCGTGCGGCCGCTGGCAAGGGCCTCCTTGGCGATGGTCGCGGCCGTGTCGTACCCGATCACCGGCGCCAGAGCCGTGCCGACCATGAGGCTCCTCTCCACCAGCCCCTCGGCGATGAGCCGGTTGACCTCCAGACCTCTGATCACACGTTCGTCGAGGATCGTCGCCGCACCGGCGAGCAGCGTGATCGATTCAAGCAGTCGCTCGGCCATGACGGGCATGCACAGGTTGAGTTCCAGGATGGATCCAATCCCGCCACTTCCCGCCGCCGTCACCGCCGCGTCGTTTCCCAGTACCTGGCAGAACACCTGCAGGACCGACTCGCAGATGACCGGGTTCACCTTGCCGGGCATGATCGAGGATCCCGGCTGCGTGGCCGGCAGCGCCAACTCGAAGAGCCCGCAACGTGGACCCGATCCGAGCCACCGCAGGTCATTGGCGATCTTCGAGAGGCTAATGGCCACGGTGCGAAGTTCCCCATGAGCTTCCACGACGCAGTCACGGGAGCCCTGCGCCTCGAAGTGATCTGCGGCCTCGGAGAACTTCACCCTCGTGGCCTTCGAGAGCTCGCGGCAGACGATGCCCGCGAACCGCCGATGCGTGTTGATGCCCGTGCCAACGGCAGTGCCGCCGATGGGCAGGTTCTCGGCGAGGCGATTGATGGCTCGCTCGCAGCGGGTCACGGCGTACTCGACCTGCGTCGCGTATCCGCCGACGACCTGTCCGAGCCGAACGGGCGTGGCGTCCATGAGGTGTGTGCGGCCGACCGTCACGATCGCATCCCACTTGCGCGACTTTGTTCGCAGGGCGCGGGCCAGCGACTTGAGGGACGGCAGCAGCGCGTTTCGAATCTCGACGCACGCGGAGACCTGCATCGCCGAAGGGAAGGTGTCATTCGATGACTGACCCATGTTCACATGGTCGTTTGGGTGGATCGGGTCCTTCGCCCCGATCGCCTCGCCCACGGCGCGGCAGGCGAGGTTGGAGATCACCTCATTGATGTTCATGTTCGTGGAAGTGCCGGATCCCGTTTGGAATACGTCGACCGGGAAGTGCAGCATCATGCCCTCGCAACGATCGCCGTCATCAAGCGCGTCCATGATGTCGTCGCAGGCGTCTGCGATGAGTGATGCCTCGCCCGAACCGAGTTTGCCCAGTCGGGAGTTTGCATTGGCGGCAGCCTGCTTGATCAGCGCGTAGGAGTGGATGATCGCAACGGGCATGCGGCGGCCGGAGACGGGGAAGTTGAGAACCGCCCGCTGCGTCGATGCGCCATAGAGCGCCTTTGCAGGCACCTCCATCTCCCCCATGGAGTCGCGCTCGGTCCGTGTGTTCGTGCTGCGCTTGGCCATGGCGTGCGTCAGGAAGTACCCTCGTTGTTGTCGTCCACCTCGGCGGTCTCGGGCTCGGGCAGCCCAAGTTCACGGCGCTGGTTAGCGCTCAGGGTCTCTGCGAAGCGCAGCGTAATCTGTTGGAAGAGCGCTTCGGCGGCTTGCCCGTCATCCTCGCGAAGGAGCCGCCACTGGGCCATCCAGTCTTCAGAGTCGGGCCGGACGTCTGCGGCGGCGCTCCACGCCGCGGCGCGGATCGCCGACGTGAACTTCAGATCCAGGAGGTCCTCCTGGGTGATCGCAGCGTCGAATGACTCCAGCAGCTGAAGGGCCTCCGTGGGGCGGTCGGCATCGAGCAGGAGGGGCACTATGCGACGCGCCAGCGCCTTGCGCTCGCTGCCGGTGCGGTCCATGGCGCTGCCCCAGGCGGCCTGGAGCAGGGGAAGGCGCAGCGGCGCGTTGGCGCTACCCTTGACGTAGTCGTCGGTGCGCAGGACATCGGTTGTTCCCAGCGAGGCCGCAATCGCCATGGCGGCGGCGTCGCGCGTGCCAGCGAGATCCGGCGATGGCGGGCGAAGGTCCAGCAGCGCTTCCAATGATGCGAGATTGCCACGCTGCAGCAGCGCTCGAACGGCCCAGGGGTAGAGCAGCGGACTATCGGCGCGACGAAGCAGCGCATCCGTGCTGCCTGCCATCGCCAGTCCGCGGGCGACGGCCTCCGCGAGTTCAGGATCGCCTCCGTCGAGCACGGCTACGGCCCGCTGTCGATCTTCACTGTTACCGAGGCATGCCCGCAGAGTGTGGAGCGGCGGCGCATCGCTGCTGCGCAGTCCACGCCGCGCGGCCCGCAGCATCGCGGTCTGCGCCCCGGGATCCACATCCACGTGATCCAGAATCGCGACGGCGGCATGTGCAGCGGGTTCCACCGGTCCATGCTCAAGGCAATGCAATACGGGCTCAATCGCGTGCTTGTTGGGGCGATCCTCGAAGAACATGAGTTCCAGGACGGCGACCGTCTCGTCCGACTCCGCCACGAGGGCTGCCGCCACCGCGGCGGCACCGGTCTCGACGTGGACTTCAGGGAGCAGTGCAGCCGCTGCGCCGCGCACGACCGGTTGTTCGTCACCGAGGCGATCGAGCAGCCGGAGTTGCAGATCGGCATCGGCGTCACCGTCTCGCAGCAACACCGCGACTCGCTCGACGGCGAAGACGCGTACGGGAACCAGCGGATCCTCAAGCAAGGCAGGAAGGCGAGCTTGCTGCTCCTCGACCGTTATCAGTGGCCACAACTCACGGTATGCGTCAGCAACGCGCGTGGTCACATCGGTGACGTGGCCGGTGGCCAGCGGGCGAAAGGGTGCACTGTCGTCTGCTGCGCAGGCTCCGGCCAGGATCACCAGTGCGATCAGCGTGCGCGGCCCGTGACGACGCGGACGCCTGGCAGGGCTCGGTTCGCAACTCAACATGGCCCTCCTTGAGGCTCCACGGGGGGGCAGTGTACGCGATTCACATGCGCGCCGAATCACGCCGTGGCGTACACTGCCGCGTCCGCGGCCGTGAGCACCCATGCACGACTGGAACGAAGCAGAACGACATGTCGACCGCGCGCTTGAAATGTACGAGCGCGGTCGCTGGGCCGAGGCCGAGGCCGAACTCCGGAAGGCGCTCGAGATCGATCCCGACCAGGGGGACTGGCACTACAACCTCGGCGTCACCCTTGAGCGATCCGGGCGATTCGCCGAGGCGCTTGCCAGCTACGAGCAGGCATCTCGGTTGTTGCCCGACGCCCTTGATGCCCGCGTGAGCGCTGGCGTCGCCTGCGTGCAACTGGGCCGTTGGGGTGACGCGGCGTCCTGGCTCGAGACGGCACTTGACCTCGACGAGACCTGCGAGGGCGCCTGGGCGGCGCTGATCGACGCTCGGGCGGGCATGAGTGAGCATGACGCGGCGGAAACAGCCTTCTACATGGCTCAGGATGCGCTCCCTGGACCCAGCGCAATCGTCCTGGTGGCGATGAGCGAGAGCCTCTCGGAGCGAGGGGACCTGGATCGTGCCACCTGGTGTGCGCGGGAGGCACTGAAGATTGACCCGGACGTCATTGGTGGTCGCCTGCGGCTTGCCAACGTCCTCTCGGCAAGCGGCGACGCCCAACAGGCGGCGCAGTTGCTGCTGCGTGAGCTCCGCGATGATCCCGGAAACGTCCAGGCCCTGCTCCTGCACGCGGACGTGCTGGCAAGCGCGGGCCGCGCAGGCGAAGCGCTGCTCAAGCTGCAGCGGGTCCTTGAGCTTGAGCCTGCCAATCTCGACGCGCACGTGCGAGCCGGAGACCTTGCGATGGCCGCCAATCGCTGGGACGAGGCGTTCATCGCCTGGGGCCTTGTTCGTCGCCTTGATCCGGGCCACCTCGTGGCGCCCATGCGGCTCGCGGAGATTCTGATTGCTCTGGGCCAGGCCGAGTTGGCAGGGCCGTTTGCCCGCGAGTTCCTGACTCGCCTAGGCGAGTCTGCGACAACTGAGGATCGCCAGCGTTGCGCAGAAATCCTGCTGGCGGCCGGCGACGCGGAGGCGGCCGCGGAGATCCTTGAGCAACTCGAGGGAGATCGCACGGATGTGGACATACTGCGGATGCACGCAGTGGCGCTCTTCCGATGCGGGAAGCGGGACGAGGGCGCGGCAGCGAGCCGCCGCGTGATCCGACTGGAGCCGACCTGCACCGCCTCGTTGCACAACTTGGCGATGGCGGCCATGGCCGACGATCGATACCGCGCGGCCTGGGGCTGGGTACGGCGGGGCCTGGCCAGTGACCCCCAGGACGAGAGCCTGCGGCGACTGCGATCGAAGCTCGTCTGGTCGGCGATCGCTCGTGCCGGGCGATGGCTGATTGGCGCGCGGCGATAGCCACCCATCATCAGGATCGCGGGAAGGCGAGGGTGCTCAGAGGGTGCCGCTGGTGAAGGGGAGCAGCCCGACGAATCGTGCTCGCTTGATCGCGCGGGCGATCATGCGCTGCTCGCCGGCGGTGCAGCCAAGGCGCTTGCGGGAGTAGATCTTCCCGTTCGGGGTCAGGAGGCGACGCAGGTCGTCCGTCTCCTTGTAGTCCACATAGATGTTCCCGACCTTGTCCTTCTTCAGGTAGGCCTTGGATCGCTTGGTTCCGTAGTCGTGTGCCATTGCAGTTGGTCCTCGTCCTGGTTGCCTCAGGCAGCCCCTCGCGTTGGTGCCAGGGGCGACGAAACGACGCAGGATATCCAGTCGACTGTCCGCCAGCAACCCCAAGTATCCTTACCTGCCATGGCCGCACCCATCATTGGCATCACGGCAGGTCGCGACGACGGACGCTATCGCATCGGCCAGGGATACGTGGCCTGCATTCAGCGCGCAGGTGGCCACCCTGTGGTCCTGCCGGCGTCGCCTGGCACGGAAGCTGCAGCGATCACGCTCTGCGACGCCATCGTCTTCAGCGGCGGAGACGACCCCGTGATGGAGCCCTGGGGCATGGCGACGCACCCTGCAGCTACGCCAGTTGACGGCGACCGACAGACATTCGAGACGACGCTGCTGCAACTCGCCCTTGACGCCGATCGGCCGACTCTTGGCGTCTGCCTGGGCATGCAGTGGATGGGCCTGGCCGCCGGTGGAACCTTGGACCAGCACCTTCCAGACACCCTTGAGACGGCAGCGGTGCATGCCGACGGGGATCACCCAGTGGAGGGCGTCCTAGGCCATGCCGTGGTGCACAGCAACCACCACCAGGCGCTTGCGGCGGCAGGGTCCCTGGAGGTCGTCGCGGTGGCCGAAGACGGCGTCATCGAGGCAGTCCGCGGTGCCGGACGCTGGTGGGTGGGCGTGCAGTGGCATCCTGAACGCACCGGAGGTGGCCCCCTAGGGCAGGGCCTCTTTGATGACCTCGTGGCGGCGGCGCGGTGATGGACGAGGTGGCACTCAATTCACCGCTGCAGGAAGCGCTGCTCGAGTGGGCAGCGCAGTGGCGACCGCCTGCCCCCGAGGCGACCCGGCCGGGTGCAGCCGAGGGTCACCCGGGCCCGCTGGAGTTGGAGTCCGTGTCCTGGGGCGCAGGCGGCGCGACGATCGTCGCGACGCTAGGCAGCGTGGAACTTGAGTACGCGGCCATTCGAAAGGGGTGCGGCGTATTCGATGCCGCCAATCGAGGCACGATCGAGTTGCGCGGCGATGATCGCCTCGCGTTCCTCGAGGGCATGACGACGCAGAAGATCGCGGACATGGATCCACCGTCGTGCCGGTTGACCTTCCTGCTTGAGCGCACCGGACGCATCGTGGCGGAAGTGGGCGTGATCGCCCTTGCCGATCGACTGCTGCTGGACGTGGACATCACCGTGACCGAGTCGGTGGCCGGGATGCTGCGGGGATACGTCATTGCAGACGACGTGGAGGTCGAGGACGTGACCGCGGATTGGCACAGATTGTGGATCGACGGTCCAGGCTGCCAACAGGCGCTGGGCTACGACGTGCCGGGAGCCGGGACCGCAGTCGAGGGGGATCGAGGCATCGTGGTGCCCTCCGATCGCTGCGCGGAGGTGGGGTGCGACCTGTTCCTTGCACGCGACGATGCTATTGGTGGCTGGGAGCGACTCCTTGAGGGCGGCGGGCGGCCGATTGGCTGGTACGCGCTCAACATGGCCAGAATCGAGGCGCGGGTGCCGATGTTCATGATCGACTACGACACCAGCAGCCTGCCCCACGAGACCGGGGTGATTGCCTCGCACGTGGCGTTTGACAAGGGCTGTTACGTCGGCCAGGAGGTAGTGGCCCGCATGGAGAGCCGCGGTCGCTGGGGGCGGAGCCTCGTGGCGTTGTCCCTGCTTGACGAGCGGCTTCCTGTGGCCGGTGCCCAGGTCTGGGCCACGAAGGGATCACCGATGGACGATCCGGCAGGAACCGTGACATCGAGCACGCCCAGTCCCATGGCCGGGGGGCGGGCGATCGCGCTGGCGATGGTGAAGCGCGACCTCGCCGAGGCGGGGGCGACCGTCTGGACGTGGGCAGACGGTGAGATGGTCGAGGCCACCGTTTCGTTGCTGGGAGTCGATGATGAATGAGGTCGCGACGATGCAGTGGTCGCTCTCGGGCGGCGAGATCCTACTGCTTGTCGCCGGGGCCGTCCTGACGCTGGGAGTCGTCGCATTTCTCGTCATTTCCTTGCGCAGTGGAGATGATCGGTGATGACAGAGCGCATCGAGATCACCGAGGTCGGGCCGCGCGACGGGCTGCAGAACGAGGACCAGATCGCCTCGACCGCGGCGAAGATCGCACTCGTCTCGGCGCTGGCCGACGCCGGTGCACCACGCATCGAGGTGAGCTCCTTCGTTCGGCCCGGGATCCTGCCGCAGCTGGCGGATGCGGAGGAAGTGTTCGCAGACATCGAGCGTCGGCCTGGAACGATCTACTCCGCGCTCGTACCCAACGCCCGCGGCTGGCAGCGCGCCGCGGCCTGCAGGGTCGACGAGATCGCGGTGATCACCGCGGCATCCGCCACCTTCAGCGAGCGCAACACGAACATCGACATCGACGGATCACTTGCGCGCATCGCGGACGTACTGCTTGAGACGCGGGCCGCAGGCATTCGTGTCCGCGGCTACGTCAGTTGCGTGATCGCATGTCCGTACGAGGGACCCACGGATCCGGCGGCGGTACGCGTGGTGGTTGATCGATTGGTGGATGCCGGCGTGGATGACATCGCGCTCGGCGAGACCCTCGGAGTGGCCGGTGGTGACGACATCGAGCGCCTCTACGAAGGGCTTGCGGGCGTGCTGGCACCGGAGGACAGCGTGCTGCACCTGCACGACACGCGCGGGCAGGCGCTGGAGTGCGTCAAGCGAGGCGTTGGACTGGGCGTGCGACGTTTCGACGCGGCCTGCGGCGGCCTTGGCGGGTGTCCATTTGCACCTGGTGCCGCTGGAAACCTCGCGACCGAGGCCCTCGTGGAGTGGGCCGAGGGGCAAGGAATAAGCACGGGGATCGATGCCGCAGCCGTGACTGCGGCCGTCATGTCCGTCCGCACCTCCATGTGCAGTTGACTCGTGTAAGTCACTCGCTGGCGGGACCGAGCGTGACGCAGTTCTTGCCCTGCCGCTTGGACTGCAAGAGGCGATCATCGGCGACCTTCAGGAGCGACTCGACATCGGTGGCGTCCCACGGGAATGTGGCAAGGCCGCCGGAGATTGAGAGCGAGCCAGGCGCATCGTCGCCGAGTTTCGGGAAGCGAGCCTTGGCTACCTGGTCTCGGAATCGGCTCGCGATGACCTCTACCGTGGTCGGGTGATTCGATCCGGGCTCGCGCGGCGGTGATGGGTCAGTGAACAGGACGGCGAACTCGTCACCGCCGATGCGACAGACATGGTCGCCGTTTCGAATGGTCGCCCGAAGCAGCCTCACCACCTCGCGAATGATCTCGTCGCCTGCGTCATGGCCCCACTGGTCGTTGTACTGCTTGAAGTCGTCGATGTCGAAGAGCATGACGGTCAGTGGACGACGGGACTTGCGTGCATCGTCGATTGCCCGGCCCAGGCACGTTCGCAGGAAGCGGCGATTCCACGCGCCGCTAAGTTCATCTCGGTAGGCCAACAACTTGAGCTGCCGCTGGCGGTGCGCCATTTCGAGCCAGCAGGCCGCCCACCGCGCCCACCGCGCAACGTCATTCTCGGTCGATCCCACGGCCGCCAACAGTCCATGTTCCTGTCGGCCATACCGCAACGGCGCCAGCACTGCGCCTTCAGGCGCGTCGCTCTGGTCATCCACGATCGAGCACGAAGTCCACTTCGCCTGCGCGCAGAGCAGATCCAGCAGCATCGGGCGAAAGCGAGTTGGATCATGCATGAGCGCACGCACCAGGTCGACGTCTCCAAGCGGCAGCGACACGTCCCTTGCCTCTGCGCGATCGCTGATGCCCAGCACCGCATCGAGATCGATCTCTGGATCCACAGGCGGCCCCGTCGACTCGCCGTGAGCCGCTCGGATCGTCGCGAGCACACGGTCGGCCGTCGCATTCGCCGGGACGACCGCGTCTGCGCCGCACGCCTGTCCGCCGTCACCGGCGACTATGACGGCAGTCGTCGGGTCAACCCTGCGCACGGCGTCGATGGTCGCTGCCGGATCGGCGCCAAGCAGATCGACGGCCAGCACGACCGAGTCGATGGGTGCACCGGTGCTGCTGCAGGCAATCTCACCGATGGCATCGCACGCAGTGGCGACCTGCCTGATGGGCAGATCCAGTGCGTCGACCAGTTCCTTGTCGAAGCAGCCGGCAAGTACCAGTGCGGCACGTGTCGAGCGAGGCGTCACGACGACGGCTCCTCGTCGCCGTCGAGCAGCATGCTCAGTTCGTCGGAATCCACGGTCTCGGTGTGCAGTCCAGGGGGCGTCGGGATGGTGTCGATGACGCCGGAGGGGTTATCGAGGGATCGCAGGCGTCCTGCAACCAGTTCGCAGACCCGCACCTCGGGAAGGTAGGTCTGCACGGCCGAGAGCAGTCCGTCCGCGCCGGGCATCTCCTGTGCGCCCAGCAGCACGAGGATGGGTCCATCGCGATCCTGGCACCAGGAGGTTTGGCCGCGGGCTGCGCTCAGGGCGAGGCAGAGTTCAGCCATTGCCAATTCGGGCGTGTGCTCGATGCGCGCAGTCCAGCCATGGCGAGCGACGACTCGATCGGCGGCTTCGGCGCGATCCCGGGGCGCAAGCACGACGTGCCGCTGCGCAATCTGGTCGGTGGGCTGATCCATGGCGTGTCCAGATGACCCTGCAGGGTCAAGCCTACAATCCACGCGGCACACGGCCACGAAAAAGCCCTCACGCCGGCGGCGACGTCGATTCTCGGAGCAGTTCGTGCAGGTGCTCGGTAACGTCCACTGTGCCGTTGTCCGGTCGCTGGTCCCCCAGCGCGGTGCGCATGTCCGCCACTCGTGCCTTGTCGCCAAGCAGCGAAAGAAGCGTTCTGCCGGCATCAGCGACATTGGCGGCGAGGTCAATGTGGTCCGTGGCGATGACGGCGCCACCACGCTGCGCGAGCGGGGCGGCGTTTCTTCGCTGGTGGTCATCGGCGTGGTATGGATAGGGCAGCACCAGGCAGGGGACGGCATTGACGGCGACTTCCGCGACGGTGTTTGCGCCGCCGCGGGTCACCGCCAATGTTGCTGCGCCCCAGGCGCTGCCCATGTCGTCGAGGAATTCCTCGACCACGCACGGAATCGACACCGCGTCCCAGGCCACCTGCGCGCCTCTCGCAAGCCCCGGTCCAGCTAGGTGCAGAACCTGCCAGCCATCGAAGGCGTCTGCTCGCGTGGCGGCCAGTTCTGTGACCAGCGCGTTGAGTGTCGTGGCGCCCTGGGAGGCGCCGGTGACCAACAGTGTGGAGCGGTCGACATCGAGTCCGAGCCGTTTGCGGCAGGTCGCAGGGTCGTCTGCGGCGATGGCAGCAGCTCGCAGCGGTGGGGCGATGCGTCTCGCGCCACGCAGGTCGCAATCGATGCTTGAGAGCACACGATCGGCCCATCGAACGGCCAGCCGATTGGCACGGCCCGGCGGATCGTCGAGATTCAGCAGCATCGTCGGCCGTCCTGCTCGGCGCGCAGCAAGCAGGGCGGGCGCCGCGACGAATCCACCAGTGGCGATGACGGCGTCCACGCTGTGTGTTCGGATGAGCGCCGTCGTTGCCCGGGCACCGCGGGCGAACCCGACGGCGAATCGCGCCAATGCAAGCGGAGATGCACCAAGTGGCCGGGCAGGCAGTGGGTGCATGGCGAGGCCGGTCCCCTCGAGCATCCGCTGATCAATGGACCGCTGTGAACACCCCACGATGATCGAGGCGCCGCTGTCGGCCAGTTCCTCGGCAATTGCGATCGCTGGTGCCACGTGGCCGCCGCTGCCGCCGCCTGCGATGAGGACACGGGCGGTGAATTCAGGCATGGCAGGGCGTCGGTTCGCACTGGGCCACGGTGGTGGCCCGATCGACTGCGGCGACGAGCCCGAGGCAGAAACCCGTGAGAATCCACCCGGTGCCGCCGCTGCTGAGCAGCGGCAGGGCGATGCCCTTGGTCGGGGCGAGCCCGGTGACTACCAACACATTGATCGATGCCTGCATGCCGATGGTCGCCATGATGCCAAGCACCAGGAGCTTTGAGAACGAGTCCACGGCGCGTCGCATGATGGAGAAACCAAGAAAGAGGAGTCCAAGGTAGAGGCAGGCCACAAGCACAGCCCCACCCATGCCCAGTTCCTCGCACACGATCGCGAAGATGAAGTCCGTCGTATCCTCGGGGAGGTATCCGAACTTCTGCACGCTGTTTCCGAGCCCGAGCCCGGAGAGGCCGCCGCCGGAGACCGCCGACATGGACTGCACGACGTGGTATCCGGTTCCCTGCGGATCCGACCAGGGGTCCAGGAATGCGCGCAGTCGATCGAGCCGGTATGAACTTGCCATGACTGCCGCAACGAGCGCAGCACATGCAGGGGGAACCAGTGTGAGCACGTGCCATGTGCGGGCACCGGCCGCCCAGGTCATGATCATGGCGACACCGCCGATGAGCATCGCGGTGCCAAGATCCTCGGTGATCACCGCTGCGCACACGACCGTAATGACGAGGACGATTGGAAGGAATCCGCGCAGCCATCGGCGTAGGTCCAGATTGCTACTGGAGAACCACGCCGCGAGCACGAGCACCAATGACCACTTCGCGACTTCGCTGGGCTGAAAGCCAACCCCGGCAATGTCGATCCATCGATGTGCGCCATTGACCTCCCGGCCGACGCCGGGCACATGCACCGCACACAACAGCACGATCGATAGCGGCAACAACCACGCGACAGCAGGCAGCCCAAGTACCCTTCGTCGCAGCCAGGTCACGGGGATGCATGCCCCGAGGCCGGCGGCACACAGGGCTGCGCCGGCGAGCGCAGCGGGGCGGCTGCGGAGCATGTCAAGGGTGGTTGCGGGATCCTCGCTGGCCACCTGCAGGCCCGCGGAATTGACCATGACCACTGCCATCACCAACAACACGGACGCGATCAACAAGATGCCGTGACCAGCGCGCACTCCGCCGTGATATCGACGCCCCAAGGTCCTGCTGCCCAGATTCGACTGCCCAAGGGGATTCAGGGCTCGTCGGAGACGATGGCCGCTGTGGCCACGGGCGGATCGGCAGCGAGTACCGGAGCAAGCTGGGCGCAACGGGTCGTGCGCACGCAGCCGACGAGGGTAACTGCCGAGAGGATCGCCACGGCGATCAGGCCGCGAAGGAGCAGATGCTGCATGTGTCCGTGGGTGTGCATGTGGAAGGGGGTCTGTTCGAGTCTCGCCTCTTCGATGTTCGGTCCAAGGCATCAATCTGCTCCATGGGAGGCATTCCTGCAGCGCCCGAGGGGGTGTACGATGGCCGGTCGCAATGATCGAGTGCACGAACTCCAGCCGAGGCGGCCGATCTATCTTCCTTGAGACGTTCGGCTGCCAGATGAACGAGCTCGACAGCGAGCTGATCCGCGGGCAACTGGCGGCTCTGGGGTATCACTTCATCGACGACCGCGCAGCGGCGGACGTCGTGCTCTTCAACACCTGCTCCGTGCGGGAACAGGCCGAGAACAAGGTGCTCAGTCGCGTCGGGCAGCTTGGCATGGAGAAGGACCAGGAGCGAGAGGTCATCGTGGGGCTCGTGGGGTGCCTGGCCGAACGTGAGGGGGAGCGGTTGATCACCCGCTTTCCCCAGATCGACCTGCTCTGTGGACCTGGAGAACTCGATCGCCTTCCCCAGCTGCTTGAGAACGCCTTCAAGGGCGCGGCGGTGGAACAGGCTGATCGCATCGCACTCCAGGGCAATCGCTCTCGGCGATCAGCGGCGCTCTCCGCGGCACAGGACAACCTCGAGGCCCTGGACCTCTCGCGCGCCTTCGACCCGGACCGGACTTCAACTGCCGGTCGGTCGGCATATGTGCGAATCACGCGAGGCTGCAACAAGTTCTGCACCTACTGCGTGGTTCCCAACACGCGCGGCGCGGAGGTGCATCGACCACCCGATGCGATCGTCGACGAATGCATGCGACTGGCAGACGAAGGCGTCATCGAGGTCACGCTGCTGGGCCAGACGGTCAATCACTACTGCTACACCCATGGCACTGCGGTATCGAGCGACGGTCGCGAACTTGCGCAGGTGGGGCCGGGACTTGCTGCATTTCGAAGCGCAGCGTCAAACGGCGCCCGCGTGACTACGTTCGCCGACCTTCTGCACCGCATCCACGAGTCCGTGCCGGCGATTCGCCGGCTCCGCTTCGTGACCAGCTACCCGCGCGACTTCAGTGACGAGGCGCTGGGCGTCATGCGCGACTGCCCGCGGATCTGTCGCTACCTGCACGTACCTGCGCAGAGCGGGTCCAACGAGGTGCTGGCTCGCATGAACCGCGGCTACAGCGTTGAGCAGTACGAGGCGTTCATCGAGCGTGCCCGCAGCACCGTGCCTGGGATCGAGATCGCCGGCGACATCATCGTCGGTTTCCCCGGCGAGACGGAGGACGACTTCGACGCTACTTGCGACCTGCTGCGGCGCGTTCGGTTCAAGAACAACTTCGTCTTCAGGTACTCGCCGAGGCCCGGCACGGTCGCCATCAAGCGACTTGAGGACGACGTGCCCGAGGACCGAAAGCGAGCCCGCCTCAACAGTCTCCTTGCGCTTCAGGCAGACATCGGTCGTGAGGTGCACGCTGCCTACGAGGGGCGCACCGTCGAGATCCTCGTGGAGCGACACAGCCCCCATGCGCAGAGCCAGGCCGACAATGGCATCGAGGTGCGATGGCAGCAGTCAATGACCCAGTTGTCCGGACGCACGGATGGCGATCTGATCTGCGTCTTCGATGCGCCCGCCGACGCTGCCGAGCATCTCCTCGGCGAGATCGTGACCGTGCATGTCGAGGGCTCAGGGCCACTGATCCTCAAGGGCCGACTGCTGCAGGACAGCGCAATACCCATGGGGAAGTGGCAATCTGGGGGGTTTCAGATGCGATGAGGGCCGGATTGGCCGCCAATCCCGGAATTGCGCAGTTGACTGGGGTCGCCTCGCCAGTACCTTCAGGAGGCCGCCTAGTCATGCTGGGCGGCGGCCCATGGTGGGAACGGGGAGATCAGGGCGTACCACGACCACCTGGGGATCAATGATGATCCCCGGAACCGGTCGAGGACCCCTGCGAATGGGCCAGATGATTGGGGAACGCGGCTGAGCGAGATGTCTCAAGTCAGCTCTGCGGGCATCGTGTCTTGGCCGAGATAGTATTTCGAAACTAGATCTAGTAAGGAAGTAGAGGATAGAAACAATGAACATGAAGACGCTTTCGTTGGCTGCCGGCGTCGGCTCGCTCCTGTTTGCGGGCGTGGCTTCGGCAGACTACACGGGGCTCTCTGGAGAGCTCCACGCGAACGGCGGCGTCAGCGGCACTTGGACGGCTCGCATCTATGCGAACTTTTCCGATGCCGGTGACATGCTCAATGCCGTTTATGGCGACTCGGGTAACACGCTGTCCGTAGGGACAGACACGTCGTTCTACCAGAACACGTTTGGTGGCCCCACGAGCACGTCGATCAACCCCGCGCTCTACGACGCTTTCCCAAGCCTCGTGTATGACAGCTGGGTCACGATCGGCCTTGAGGACCAGACTGGCAATGCCCTGCTCGACATCGGAATCGATTTCAGCGATTTCGAGGCCGGCGGTGGCATCTCCACGAACAACGGTTCCTGGTTCGCGACTCCCGATGACCCGCAGGTACTCGCAGGTAGCGAGATGCGTGTCTTGATTGGCCAGTTCACGGTTTATGGCTCCGGCCACGTGAGTGGTGTGATCAACATGCAGGGCAAGACTGCCGGCGGTGACAACTGGGTCACCACGGGCGTTGCCTTTGATTACGCGATCCCCGCACCCGGTGCTCTGGCCCTCCTGGGCCTGGCCGGTCTTGCTGGCACGCGTCGTCGCCGCGCATGACCCGCGAACAGGTGCTCTGACCCGAGGGGTCGGGTTCGATCGCCTGATACGTGTGTAACTTTCAGCCGCCGCTGCCCAAACGGGCAGCGGCGGCTGTCTTGCGCAGGGAGCGACCGATAATCCTCGCGTGCCTTGGATCGCCCGATGTGCCAGGACGCGGCGCCACCGGCGAAGGCCGCACAGCCCGATGTCGAGATCGCGTTGCGTGCAACGGAGGTGGTGCCTGAACCTCAGGTTGGCCGCCAGTGCGCCGATACACCTCTTGCGGTGGTAATTCCGCCGCTACCAGGAGTACGAGCAGATGCACAGCACACATCGCACCATCGCAGTTGCAGCAGTCGCCTCGTTGAT
>CAZKTE010000023.1:0-25139 GCA_964555625.1 uncultured Isosphaeraceae bacterium
CACTGGCCAGTCCAGCGCCTCGGCCAACTGCATGACGAGATCGAGTTTGGGGTTTCCGCTTGCCGGGACCAACTTCGTTGGATCGCGCCCCAGCGATTGTGCAAGTTCGCGCCGCGACCATCCCCGATACGCCTGCGCAAGATCCAGCAGTCGCTCGAGCCGCCCCCTTCGGTCCACCGTTGCGGTGATTGACATGGCACTCCCTCCAGATCGTTCCCGATCACCTCGCGTCGGTTCCGTCTTCGACGCCATGCACGAATCCGTGCGTCCCACCACCGAGCGAGGCACGCAGAGGCTACCCCCGCCATTGGCGCTGTCCTCGACAGGCGCCCTTTTTCGTGCAGAAGTTCTTCTGTCCACATCGTGCCAGATGGCACGACTTTGAATCACCGCAGCAGAGGCCGCCGTGCATGTGGTGGCTGGTACAGAGGTGCCAGCGGCGGACTCGGCGGCCGGGGCCGATCGCGCAAGAACCTGTGAGTTACTGATTTGCATCGAAATACGAGCAGAAAGGATTCAACATGCCGTTCCTCTTCCGACCCATCGTCATCGCCACCCTGCTCTTGGCCTTCACCGGATGTGGCCGTCTGCTCTTTGATACCCCGTTTGGGCGAGTGATCTTCGACCCGGTGCGGGTGCCGCTGGGACACGGGTACGACCTTGATGCGTGGCATGGAGAGCCCTTCCGGTTCCGCGGACGCGAGTACATCTGGTTTCCCGAGCAGGGACTGATCTGGGACCCTCTCACTGGTCGCATCTGGCGACCCAACGACGACGTGGCCTGGCGCACTTTCGGGCGGGTCATGCGTGGAACCACCGTCGCGCCTCCCGGATCCGGCTCCGTTCAGGTGGGCCAAGCATGCATGCCCATCCAGGTGCACGCATGGACACTGGGGCAGGGGGACTTGGTCGACGCCACCGTTGAAGCGAGCGTGGCCCTGCGTGGGGACTGGGAGATTCCCCACCTCGATGCCGAGCGATGGCCGCAGTTGCAGCGAGAGTTGCGGGTGCAGCCCGACGGTCACCGCGGGTCGCCGGATCCAGTGCGCATGACGCTCCGAGGGGACTTGGCGTCCGTGCTCGGCTACCTTCACGAGGCCGGCGCGTCGGACATCCACCTTCGAGTTGGATCCATGGACCTCCAGGTACTCATCGATCACGATGCTGCGGCGGTGGATGTTGGAACCGGTGCGATGCTGTCCATTCCCCTGCGCTGATCAGACGTGCAGGCCGTGCCAGGACCCGGGCGGTTGTCCCGTGGCGGTCGACGCCGCGGGGCAGCCGCCGTATAACGGGTCCCGACGTCATGGCAGGTGAACCATCCGATCTTGGCCTCGACCGTCTCTCCACGAGCATTCACGTCCTGCGTAAGGGGCAGGAGTGGGAGACGCTGGACATCACGCCAAATGCCTCGATCGTGCTGGGAGTTTCCGCCGAGGAACTCACGGGGCAGCCCGGCGACTGGTCCAAGCGCGTACACCCCGATGACATTGACGCGGTTCGCGCAGCGTTTGAGGGCGCGGAGATGGATGTGGAGCACGCCGTCAACTACCGCTTTCGGGACGCTCGACAACGATACCGCTGGGTCGTCTACCGCTTCCTGCGCATCGACGAGTCCTCCATCGTCGGCACTGTCAGCGACGTGACGGGACTGCGGTCCCTGGAGTACGACCTTCGCCTGCACGAGGCATGCCGAAACGCGCTCTTCACGCTGCTCTCCCGGGATGACCTCTCCGTGGCCCTCCTCTCGATGCTTGAGGGACTCGGTCGTGCGATGGCCATTGACCGCGCCGAGCTGATTCGATTTCGCGTGGATGAAGAGGGATTTCTGACCCACCACTGGTCGCGGCGAGGCGACGACTCCGCATCGGAACTACCCCTAGCGCTCCATCCTGAGGCGGCGGCATGGTGGCGGGAGCGTCTGCGACCCGGCGAAGCGGTGGTGATCGACGACTTCGAGACCTTCGAGACCAAGGCGGATCCGCAGGCTCTCATGGCCGGGCGAGCAACGCGGTCCGTTCTGGCGTTGCCTGCGCGCATCAATGGCGTGATCGAGGCCGTTGCCTGCTTCAGCGTCGTCGACGCGCCCCGCCGGTGGATGTCCCAGGAGCTTGAGACGGCGAAGCTCGTTGTCGATGGGTTTGCGCGCCGCGTGGAACGCCGCATAGAGGATCGCCAACAACTTGCCGAGGAACTCCAGTTGCGTCGAAGCGAGGAACGCTACCGAACCGTGGCGGCGCACTCGCCCGTCGTGCTCTTTGGTACCGATGCCGACGGCGTGTTCACGCTCAGCGAGGGCCAGGGGCTGGGCGCCATGGGCGCCTCGCCCGGCGAGGTGGTCGGCCACAGTGTCTACGAGGTCTACCGAAACCACCCTGAGGTGCTCGCCCACGTCAGCGCGGGCATGGCTGGGGAGGAAGCCCACGGAACAGTGACGGTCGGGGAGCGCGTCTACGAACTCTGGATCACCCCGGTCACAGGCAACGATGGAGTCGTGCAGGGCCTCAGTGGCGTGTCGGTTGACGTGACGCGACGCCACGAGCTCGAGCAGCAACAGACCTTCATGATGCGAGAACTCGACCACCGCGTGAAGAACAACATCGCCTCCGTCCTCTCGCTGTTGGACCTCTCCCGCAGCGGCGCCCATGACGCCGAGGCGCTCGCCGAGGCCCTCGGGGGTCGATTGCAGGCGCTGGCCATCGCGCATTCAACGCTCGCCAAGACCAAGTGGCATGGCGCATGGCTGCGGGACGTGCTGCAGTTGACGCTGCAGCCCTACATGCAGGACAACAATGGCCGCATCGCGTTCGACGGCCCCGACGTCGAGTTGCCGGGCATGCTCGCGCGGCCGATGTGCATGGTCGTCAACGAGCTTGCCACCAACGCCGCAAAACACGGCGCGCTGTCCAACGACGCTGGGACGGTCCACGTAATGTCCGAGTTGAATGATGACCACAGTTGTGTGCTGGTCACCTGGGCAGAGTCGGGTGGGCCGCCGGTTAAGGACACGGGATACCGTGGCACTGGCACAACGCTGCTTGAAGGGCTCGTGCAACACGAGATGCGAGGCAAGATCAACATCTCCCTTGCCGAGGACGGACTCACCTGTCGCCTTGAGGTTCCCCTCAAGGGGTCGGGGTCCGCCTGAGCGGTACAATCCCGGGATGTCCACGTCCTGCCCGAACCCGTGCAATGTGCTACTTGTTGGTGGCGGAGGTCGCGAGCACGCGCTGGCCTGGAAGATGGCCCAGTCACCGCGGCTTGGCAGGCTATGGGCCACCGACGCGGCCAACGGCGGTATTGCGGACATTGCCGAGCCCTGCCCCGAACCCTGGTCCCCGAAGCGGGGGTTTTTTCTGCGCAAGTGGTGCGATGAACACGACATACACTTGGTCGTCGTGGGGCCTGAGGGGCCCCTGGCCGAAGGAATCGCAGACGAGCTGGCCACCGATGACCGTCGTGTTTTCGGCCCTGGCGCCGACGGCGCACGGATCGAGGCGGACAAGGCATTTGCCAAGGACGTGATGCGGCAGGCCTCCATCCCCACAGCGGAGGCCCGCGTCTTCGGGGACCACGCTGCGGCGCAGCGATACCTGCTTAGAGGCATCGATGACCTCCTGGAACGTGACGACGACAGGGAGGCTGCCGCCGAGGTTCGCAGCTTCATTGATGCGGGCATGGGTGATGAGTCACCGTTCGTACCCTCGCAGCGCGTGCAGGCATTCCTTGAGTCGCACGTCGAGCCATGCGTGGTCAAGGCCAGCGGCTTGGCTGCAGGCAAGGGCGTCATCGTCTGTCGCACAAGCGCAGAGGCTCTTGCGTCCGTGGCGAACATCATGGAGGATCGCGCCTTCGGCGATGCTGGCAACAAGGTGCTGGTCGAGGAGTACCTCGAGGGCCAGGAGGTCAGCGTGCTGGCCCTCGTGGACGGGTCGACGATCTGGGTGCTCGACGCCTGCCAGGACCACAAGCAGGTGGGTGAAGGCGACATCGGACCAAACACCGGGGGTATGGGCGCCTACTGCCCGGCGCCGATCTTGGACGCCGACGGGTACGCCCAGGTCGAGCGGGAGGTGCTCGTGCCGGCCGTCGACGCGCTGCGTCGCGAGGGGATTGACTACCGCGGCCTGCTCTACGTGGGCCTGATGCTCACGCCGGGGGGGCCCAAGGTCTTGGAGTTCAACTGCCGCTTCGGCGACCCGGAGTGCCAGCCGCTCATGGCGCGGTTACAGGGTGATCTAATTGACATCCTTTGGCGGACGGCTGATGGAACACTCGACGGCGCCAAGCTGTCATTTGACGACGACGTCGCCTGCTGCGTAGTGATGTGCAGCGAGGGCTATCCCGGGGCGTATGAGAAGGGGCGCCAGATCAACGGAGTGTCGGAGGCCGAGTCCGCCGACGGAGTCGAGGTCTTTCACGCTGGTACGATGGTGGACGGCCAGACGCTGCGAACCAGCGGCGGCCGGGTCCTGGGGGTAACCGCCCGCGGCTCGACGCTCGCCGACGCCCGCGATGGCGCAAACGAGGCCTGCAGGAGCATCTCGTTCGAAGGTGCCTTCTGGCGCAGCGACATCGGGTGTCGCGTGCTTGGGCACGTGGCGACTACGACCGCCGGCGGCGCTTGAGTCGCGGACGGGTTCCCGGCGCGCCAGCTGGCGTGCGACTCGGCACGTCCGTATCGCCGCGGCGCAGAGCAGCAACCTGATCGCGCAACAGGGCGGCTCGCTCGAAGTCCAGATCATCAGCGCACGCGATCATCTCCGCCTCGAGGGCCTCGATGCGCTCCTCGACATCAAGGTCGTCACTGCTGGCATCGGCATGGAACGCCTCTCGGGCCGTTTGTCGCGCCGAGAGCTCGGACTCGATGCCGCGACGGATCGCCTTCTGAATCGACGTGGCTTCGATCCCGTGCTCCTGGTTGTATGCCACCTGCACGGTGCGGCGGCGCGACGTCTCGTCCATGGCTGCCTGCATCTGCGTGGTGATGCTGTCGGCATAGAGAATGACACGGGCATTGACGTGCCGCGCGGCACGTCCGATCGTCTGCACGAGGCTCGTCTCGCTGCGGAGGAACCCGGTCTTGTCCGCGTCGAGAATGCAGACCAGCGAGACCTCGGGCAGGTCGAGCCCCTCTCGCAGGAGATTGACTCCCACCAGGACGTCGAAGGCACCGGTGCGAAGGTCATTGAGGATCTCCAGGCGATCGAGCGTGTCCACACCGCTGTGGAGATAACGGCTTCGCAGGTTCGCCTCCGCAAGCCACGAGGAGAGATCCTCGGCCAACTGCTTGGTGAGCACGGTGACCAGGACCCGCTCACCGTCAGCGGCGCGCTCGGCTACCGCCTTGAGCAGGTCCGGCACCTGCGTGCTGGCCGAGCGTATCTCGATGACGGGATCGAGCAGCCCCGTGGGGCGGATGACTTGCTCGACGACCTCGCCCTCGCTGCGCTCCAGTTCCCAAGGTGCAGGTGTCGCCGAGATGTTGATGCAGCGCGGAATGAGTTCGAGAAACTCGTCGAAGGTCAGTGGGCGATTGTCCAGTGCGCTGGGAAGCCTGAACCCGTGGTCGACGAGCACCTGCTTTCGGGCGCGATCGCCGTTGTACATGGCGCGGACCTGTGGAATCGTCGCGTGCGACTCGTCGATCAGTAACAGCCAGTCGTCGACGTCGCGGCCCGGGACATGGGCGAAGTAGTCCAGCAGGCACGATGGACGCGATCCGGGTGCTCGATCCTCCAGGTGCCGCGCGTAGTTTTCCACGCCCGGGCAGTAGCCCACCTCCTGCATCATCTCCAGGTCGTACCGGGTTCGCGCCGAGAGCCGCTGGGCCTCCAGCAGCTTCCCCTGCGCCTTGAACACCTCGAGGCGCTCGTCGAGTTCCTCCTTGATTCCAGAGATCGCCTTCTCCATGCGTTCCTCGGGCAGGACGTAGTGCACCGCCGGGAAGATGAAGACGTCCGACTCCTCCGCGAGCGTCTCCCCGCTGAGTGGGTGGATGAGCTCGATGCGCTCGATCTGGTCACCGAAGAACTCCACGCGTACCGCGAACTGCTCATACGCGGGGTGGACCTCGACGATGTCGCCCCGAACTCGAAACGTACCGCGCTGGAGTTCCAGGTCATTGCGCTGGTACTGCATGTCGGCGAGGTCCATCAGCAGGTCGCGACGCACGAGTCGCGCACCCCTTGAGAGTGAGACGAGCCGATTGACGTACGCGTCGGGAGATCCGAGGCCGAAGATGCAGCTCACCGACGCGACGATGATGACGTCGTCTCGTGCCAGCAGGCTGCTGGTTGCCTTGAGGCGGAGCCGGTCGAGGTCGTCATTGCGCGCTGCGTCCTTCTCGATGTAGATGTCGCGCTGCGGGATGTACGCCTCGGGCTGGTAGTAGTCGTAGTAGCTGACGAAGTAGCTGACGACGTTGTTCGGGAAGAGCACCCGCATCTCCTCGTAGAGTTGCGCAGCGAGCGTCTTGTTGTGGCTCAGGAGCAGCGTCGGCAGGCCGGTTCGCTCGATGACATTGGCCATCGTGAAGGTCTTGCCGGTTCCAGTGGCACCCATGAGAGTCTGCCAAGTCCGCCCCTCCTCGATGCCGGCGACAAGGCGATCAATGGCGACCGGCTGGTCGCCGGTGGGTTCGTACTCGCAGATGATCTGGAAAGGGGCTGACATCCCGCCCGCGCACCGGCGTCAGGTGCCGTACCTGCCGTCGTAGGTGGCCTGGTCCATGAGTTCGCTGGAGGAGTCGCCGACGAATCGCATCTTCACCAGCCACCCTGATCCGAACGGATCGCTGTTGAGCAGGGAAGGGTCGCTCGCCGCGGCCGCATTGACCTCGACGATCTCGCCGCCGAACGACGTATTGACGTCGCTGGTGGTCTTTACGGACTCAACTTCGCCTACGGACTCGCCGGGAGCGACCGTGGTACCGGCCGGCTGCATCTCCACGTAGGTGATGTCGGTCAACTCGTTGGCCGCGAACTGGGTGATTCCGATCGTGACCATGTCGCCGTCAACGCGGAACCATTCATGGGACTCGGAGAAAGTGCAATCACTGGGACTGGGCATGGTCAGGACTCCAATGGGGGGGGCGGTATAGTACCGGAGGGCCCTTCAAGGCGGGTCACGAGGCATCGACACTCAATGTCCGTACTGCTTACGCTCGCGGTGCACTCGCTCGACTCGCTGCTTGGCGGCAAGAGCGCCATCGACATGCTCGACGTCCCGAATCTGGCCATGGAGCGGCTGCAGTTGCGTGGGTTGGTGATCGAGGCTGGCCACCTTCGAGGCTGGGAGATTGATCGCTACGACGCCTTCCGGGATCGAGCGGACAAGAGCGGATGCCCCTGCCTGCTCCTGCGGGATCGAACGACGATCAACCTGCTGGACGGCGATGGAGCCAGCAGCGAGCGCATCGAGCGCCTGGCCATGGCCGCCAACCGCCTCGGGTGCAGCTCAGTGTCGATAACGCCGAGGGTGCAGGACGACGAGGCGGCGATCCAGATGATTGTGACGCGGCTTCGCACGGCGCTCCAGTCAGTGGAGCGGCTCCAACTGAACCTGCTTGTCGAACCCGCCGAGGGACTCACGAGCGATCCAGATCGCCACATCGACCTGATCAAGCGCATTGGTGGCTTCCGAATCGGGGCGCTCCCGGTCTTCTCTGCCGCCGGTGCGACCGGGGAAGGACTCGAGGCGCTGCGCAAGACCGCGCCCTATGCCGCGGGCATCATCGCCGACTTCCCAAACGGCCGCGGGAAGAAGGCGGTCAAGCCCGACGAGGCGCTGCGCGCCATTCGCGAGGTCGGCTACAGCAACATCGTCGCCCTCGAGTACACCGGCAAGAGTGACCCGATCCGCGAGCTCTCCAAGACCCGTGAAGCGATGCAGGCCGTCCTGGAGGAGGAGTAGGCTCGGTGCAGCCCCAGTTCATCGTCACCATCGACGGGCCGGCGGGGACCGGCAAGACATCCGTCGCTCAGTGCCTCGCCCAGCGCCTTGGGACTGCGTGCCTTGACAGCGGATCGATGTACCGGGCAGTGGCGCTCCTTTCGCTGCAGCGGGGCGTCGACCCTGATGATGGACCGGGTCTGGCAGGCATGACCGAGAGCGTCGGCATTCGATTCGACTGGGATCAGTCCCCTCCACGCCTGCTGCTGGGAGGCGAGGACGTCGGCGATCGGATCCGGGACATGGACGTCAGTGCCATCGTGTCAATCGTGGCCAAGCAGCCGGAAGTGCGGCAGGTGCTCGTCAGACAGCAGCAGCAGATTGCTCGTGACCACCCGTGTCTGGTCAGCGAGGGCCGCGATCAGGGATCGGTCGTCTTCCCCGACGCCACCGTGCACTTCTTCCTCGAGGCCGATGACGCGGAGCGCACGCGCCGCCGCGTCTCGCAACTCGCCGAGTTCGGCAAGAAGGCGGACCCCGTCGAGGTCCAGGATGACATTGCCCGCCGCGACCACATCGACTCGACGCGGAGCGTCGGACCACTGGTCTGCCCGGTGGACGCCGTCGTCATCGACACCTCCGATCGCACCATCGACGAGGTCGTCACCCTCATGGAGATGGAAGTCCTCGCACGTACGGGCGGCACCTGATGCTCCCGCGCGTTCTGCAGGTTGGACGCCGAGCGCCCGGCGCCGGGGCGTGGCACGTCCTGTGCAACTGGACGATCCTCGTCGGCTGCGTTCATATCTGGCTGAGGCTCTGCTACCGGGTTCGGTTTCGCGGCCAGTCGAACATCCCAAGCAGCGGGGCCTTCCTGCTGCTCTCCAATCACCAGTCTCACCTCGACCCAATGGTCGTGGGGATCATGACGCGAGATCGTCCCAATCGCGCGCTCGCCCGCAGCACGCTCTTCGACTCGCGCCTGCTGGGATTTCTCATGCGGCTCTTCGGCACGATCACACTTCGGCAAGGGCAGAGCGACACGGCGGCGATCCGTACCGCGGTGGGCACGCTCAAGTCCGGGCGAGTGGTCCTGGTCTTCCCGGAGGGTCGACGCAGCGAGGACGGCCGCATCGCGCCCTTCGAGCGGGGGACCTGGCTGCTGCTCAAGCGTGCCAAGGTCCCGGTGCTTCCTGCCGCGCTCGACGGGGCAATTGACGCTTGGCCGGTGGGGCAACGACCGTCGCTGCGGGGGATCATCGAGTCAGAGGTTGGTGCTCCAATCGCCGCAGCGGACCTGCTGGCCATGGGTGAAGAGCAGGGCCTCGCGTTCCTCCGCAAACGCATCGAGGAGCTGCGTCGCGGATGCCGGGATCGCGTCGATGCGCGATCAGGGAAGCAGGGACGCGGCTGACCAGAACATGCGCGTGGCGGCGATGGCCACCAACATCGCGAAGACGATTCGAATGGCCCGCAGGGGAAGAGCGCTCGTGAGCCGCGCGCCGATCGTCGCGCCGATGATCGCACCGGGGAGGATCCACATTCCCTTCATGATCTCCGAGAAGAGACTCGCTCCGTCGGTGGCGGCTGCCTCGGGCAGGGTCATGTCCTTAACGGCGGCGCCGACGATGGCCGTGACGAACATGATTGCTGACGACGTGCCGATCGCCGACCGCAATGGCATCGAGCAGAGCCTGTGCATCAGGGGAACCCGCACGAGACCACCCCCGATGCCCAGCAGTCCGGAGGCGCTGCCCGTGGCGGTGGCGACGACTGCGCATCGTGCCATAGTGGTTCGCTCGGCGCCGGGCGGGGGGTCGCGTTGCTCGCGCAATCCCACGAGGAGGTTCCAGAGAACCCAGAGGAGAAAGATGCCGAATCCAGCTTCCAGCCAGGGGGCAGCGAGGTGATTGCTCCACCAGGCAGCGGCGGCGATGCAGGCAATGGAGATTGGCGTGATGCGAGCGAAGGCCTGCCAGTTGATGTTTCCGGCCTTGCGGTGGTTGCGTGCCGCGGAGATCGCCACGAGCGGGTTGGCAGTCATGGCGATGGCCTGCGCCAGGTGGAATGGCCATCCGAGCAGGTAGGCGATCGCCGGTATCATCACGATCGATCCGCCGATGCCCAGCAACCCACCGAGCAGGCCGGCGCCGAATCCCAGCAGGACCAAGAACACGATTTCCATGGCTGGCATGGGCCGCAATGGTAGGGCAGGGGTCCACGGCGTGGCATAGACTCGCCGCGTGCAGTTCTGGAGCCTGCTCGCCGACGTCACCCTCCTCCTTGGCGCCGCGGCGCTCCTGGGGATCGCCTTCCAGCGACTCCATGGCAGCGCGGTGGTCGGCTACCTCCTTGCGGGCATGCTGGTGGGCCCGGGCTTGCTCGGCTGGATTTCAAGCAGCACCGAGGCGATCCACGAGGTCGCCGAGATCGGCGTTGCCCTGCTGCTCTTCACCATCGGCCTTGAGATCAGTGGCCATCGGCTGCGTGCCATGGCCGGCCGGGGTCTCCTCCTGGGCCTGCTGCAGGTCTGTGGCACCGGTGTCGTCGCCTGGGCGGTCGCACGCCTCTTTGGCGCGACGAACACAGCGGCGGTGGTCATTGCCGCGATGGTCGCCCTGAGTTCCACGGCGACCGTCGCCCGCGTGCTCCTTGACCGCAGCGAGCTTGATGCGGCCCATGGCCGCGCTGCCCTCGGCGTCCTGGTCCTGCAGGACCTCGCGCTTGTGCCGCTGCTGCTGGTCGTGGGTCTGCTTGGCGAGGGTGGCGGCGGCGGATCCATTTCGGCGGCCATCGGCGACGCGTCCGTGAAGCTGGTGCTGCTGGTGGTGGGTGTCATCGTCGTAGGAGTGCTGTTGATGCCGCGCGTGCTGCGCGCCGCGGCCATTCGGCGCAGCGCCGACTTGCCAATCGTCACAGGCGTCGTGTCGTGCTTGGCGGCCATGTGGCTGGCGCATCGCTTGGACATGTCGCCGGCGCTCGGCGCGTTCATCGCGGGACTGGTGCTGGCGGGCACGCCGTTCGCCGCGCAGGTGCGGGCCGACATCGCGCCGCTGCGCAGCATCTTCATGACACTCTTCTTCGTGTCCGTTGGCATGCTCGCCAATTTCCCCTGGCTCCTGGAGGGCAGCCACCTCCTTCAGGTGTTCCTGGTGGCGGCCGGGATTATCGTCGGAAAGACCGTGTTGCTCTGGCTGTTGGCCATGGCGCTGCGATGGCCGCGTCGGGTGGCGGTCGCCACTGGTCTGTGCCTTGCGCAGATTGGCGAGTTCAGTTTCGTCATCGGGTCCCTTGCGCATGACGGTGGGGTCATCGATTACGAGGCGATGCAATTGCTGCTGAGCGCATCGCTGGCGACGCTCCTGGTGGCGCCGATGCTGGCGGGCCGGGCAAGGGCGATCGCTGCGCGGGTCGACTCGGCCCTGGGGGGTGTAGCGCCGGACTCCGGCGACGCTGATCTCTCTGGCCTGCAGAACCACGTCATCGTTCTGGGATTCGGCCCCGCGGGGCAGCATGTGGCCACCGCGATGGAGGAAGGTGGTCGAACTGTCGTGGTATTGGACATGTCGCCCGGGGGCATCGAGCGGGCGCGCCGCCGTGGATTGATCGCCGTGCTCGGTGACGCGACACGCCGCGAGCACCTTGTGCACGCGGGCATCGCAGAAGCTCGGCTGCTCGTGACGACGCTTCCAGATCACCGGGCCTCGGTGTCGGCTATCCAGCAGGCGCGCGCCGCTGCGCCGTCGATCACCGTCGTCGCGCGGGCGCGCTGGGCGCGGATGTCACGCGAGTTGCACGCGGCCGGCGCGGATGTGGTCGTGGACGAGGAGGATCGTGTTGGAGATGCGCTCGGGGACGCCGTCCTGCACCACCTCGGGCAGTAGCTCGATCAGAGCCCGGGGGCGAAGCCGCGGCGCATGGTGTTTTCACAACTCGCGCGCGGCTCGACGAATTGGAGCAGGTAGTCCTCGCCGCCGGCCTTGGAACCTACGCCGCTCATCCCGAACCCGCCGAAGGGCTGGCGGCCGACCAGTGCGCCGGTGCACCCGCGGTTGAGGTATAGGTTTCCGACGCGAAACTCGCTGCGTGCGCGATCAAGGTGCGTGGGCTTTCGGCTGAACACGCCACCGGTGAGCTTGTACTCGGTCGAGTTCGCCACGGCGAGAGCCTCGTCGAAGTCCTTGACCTTCATGATCGCCAGAACCGGGCCGAAGACCTCCTCGTGCGCGAGGCGATGGTCGACGGTGATGCCAGAGATGATGTGAGGCCCGATGAAGGGCTTGTCACCGTGTACCTCGACCCCCGCGGGGGCCTCGACGCCCAGTTCGAGGGTGCCCTCCTCGCTTCCGATGCGGATGTACTCGCGGATCTCGGCCGCTGCTCGTTCGTCGATGATCGGGCCCATGTCGGTGTGTGGGTCGAGGGGATCGCCGACCACGAGCGTGCGCGCGGATTCGACTAGGCGATCAAGGAACTGGTTGTGGGCCGAGTCGACAACGATGGCCCGGCTGCAGGCTGAGCACTTCTGGCCCTGGTATCCGAATGCACTTTGTCGCACGCCCAGCACGGCCTCATCGAGGTCCGCCGACGCGTCGACGATGATGGCGTTCTTGCCACCCATCTCGCAGACGACCTTCTTGACGTGCCGCTGCCCGTCGTCGATCGTGCCGGCGACCTTGAGGATGTCCAGCCCGACGGGCTTGGATCCGGTAAAGGCGATTACGGCGGTGCGAGGGTCTCGCACCATCGCCGCTCCGACCGTCGATCCGCGGCCGGGCACGAACTGAAGGACATCGCGCGGTGCCCCGGCCTCCCAGAGCATCTCGCAGATGAGCTTTGCGATGCCTGGAGTCTGCCCGGCGGGCTTGACCAGGACGGCGTTGCCCGTGACGAGCCCCGCGACCGTCATGCCCGCGCAGATCGCCATGGGGAAGTTCCACGGGCTGATGACGGCGACGATGCCACGTGGCTGGTACCACTGCTCGTCGAGCTCGCCGATGAAGGCGCCAAGCCGCCGCGGCGTGAAGAGGGACATCGCCTGCCGGGCGTAGTACTCGCAGAAGTCGATCGTCTCGCAGACGTCCCCGTCCGCTTCTCGCCAGGTCTTCCCGGCCTCGCGGATAATGACTCCCGCCAACTCGTCGCGGCGGGCTCGCATCAACTCGGCGGCCCGTGTCAGCACGCTGCAGCGAACGGCCGGGTCTTCATCGCGCCAGGACGGGAACGCCGCCTCTGCGCGATCGACGGCCGCCGTCGCGGCGGCCTCATCGGGCACGGTATCGACGCTGGGCACGGCTGCGGAGGCGATCGCTTTGGCGAACGCATCGCGTTGCGCCTGGTCTGAGAAGTCGCGGGCCGGCGTCGTGAAAAACGGAGCGCCGTCGCCGACCCGGTCGTGGGCCGCCGATAGCGCGTGGCGATCAGCTGCTCCTTCGATGCGGGCAACGCCCGGGTCCTCGTCCTCGTGGTCGCGGTGGGGCGATGCCAGCAGCAGGGCCGGATCGGCGTCATCGAGGAAACTGTTGCGCAGCCAGGACTCGTTAGATGTGTTCTCCAGCAGTCGACGCACCAGGTATGCCATGCCCGGGATCATCTCACCCACCGGTACGTACTCGCGCAGGCGCAGTCCCTCCTCGGTGACGGCGTCCTTGAGCTGGTCGGCCATGCCGCAGAGCATCTGCAGTTCAAGGGCCGATGGCGGCAGGTCCCGTCGCTCAATCAGCGCCATGGCTGTGGCGATGGAGCGCAGGTTGTGCGACCCGAGCGCCAGGTGTGCGCCGCCCTCATCGGCGCTTGCGGGCGTCGATTCGATGAAGGTTCGGGTCATGCGCTCAAAGCATGCGTCGGTGTCGCTCTTACGGCTCCAAACGGGGACCGGCCACCCTTCCTGCTCGGCGTGGATTGTCTCGTAGTCCCAGTACGCGCCCTTGACGAGGCGTACCGTGACGCGGCGGCCACTGCGCCGTGACCAGTCAACGATGCGCGCCGCGTCTTCGTCGCCGCTGCGCAGGTACGCCTGCATGGCGATCCCGGCCGGGAAGTCGATGTCCTCGCAGCAGCGCATGAACAGGTCGAGCGTCAGGTCCTTGTACTCGAACTGTTCCATGTCGAAGTTGATGAAGATGTCGTTCGCCGCGGCTTCCTTGAGGATTGGTCGCAGCGCCTCCTGGAGGCCGGCGATCGATCCCTCGTAGTCGATGGGATCCGTGCTGGCGTAGAGCGAGCTGATCTTGACCGAGATGTTCGTGCGGGGAATGGCACCGAGGTGATCCTGCTCGAGTACCGGTTGGTCGTCCCAGGCGGACACGGCTTCCGGGAGATTCTTCATCAGGTCCAGGTATCGAACCCGGTACGCCTCGGCCTCGGCGTCGCTGACACATGCTTCCCCGAGCAGGTCCACGCTGAAGGCGATGCCCTGCTTCCAGAGCCGCTCGAGCGCTGGAACTGCCGACATCGCATCCGTTCCCGCGATGAACCGCTCGGCCATAGCCGTAATGCGGCCGGTGACCATCTTCGAGAGCGTGCCCTGGGCGACGCCGCCTGCGCTGATCGCCAGTCCCATGCCCGGGGGCAGACTGACGCCCGGCTGCGAGAGGTAGTCGACGAGGTGGTCGTGCACCTGGTCGGGCGTTGCGAGGGAGGGGAAGGCGTCGACGAACCGGAACAACTGGACCTTGAAGGCCTCGTCCTTCATCGACCAGTCCATCAACTTGTCCGACCAGAAGGCCGAGGAGAGCCAGGACTGGCGATGCGCTGCGGATCGATCCAGCAGCCGCTGGCCGATCTCCACGATGCGTGCCTCGGTGGGCGCATCGAAGATCGACCGGGTGGTACTGGTGACCGCCGTCGGGTGGGCGCTGGACTTGCTACGTCTGAAGAGCGCCATGGGGGGCGGGCATTCTACGCCCTCTCCGCGCCGGCCAAGGTCGCCGCGAGGAACCGTTCGTCGCCGTGCCCGTCGCGGGTGATCCTGGCATCATCGAACCCGCCATCTGCGGCGGCGGCGAGCGCTGCATCGGTCGCGGCTGTCGTGATCTCAACGAGAAGTCGTCCGCCCGGTGCAAGCACGCGCGAGGCGCAGCGAATCAGCGGGCCGGCGACGGCCATGCCGTCTTCCCCGCCGTGGAGGGCGACCTCCGGCTCCCAGTCGCGGACGTTTGGATCAAGCGTCGCGAGATCCCCCTTCGGCACGTAGGGGGGATTGCTGCAGAGCAGGTCGAAGGTCCCGCGGTCCTCAAGGGCCGCGATCCCATCACCCTCGACGAAGGCAATTCGGTCATCGCAGCGATGTCGCCGGGCGTTGTGCTGCGCGACGGTCAACGCATCCGGACAGATGTCGGTGGCGAACAGTTCCGCGCCGGGAATGGCCAAGGCAATCGAGACCGCAATGCAGCCGCTGCCGGTGCCAACGTCGGCGATGTGCGGGACGCCGTCACCAGACCACACGCGGTGCCAGTCCATGGCCTGCTGGACGAGTGACTCGGTGGCGGTGCGCGGGATCAATACATCTGCATTGACCTTGAAGGGACGTCCTAGGAACCAGGACTCGCCGACGATGTACTGCACCGGCTCGTGGGCCAGCACGCGCTGCACCAGCGCGCGCAGGGCGGCTCGTTCGTCCTCGCTGGCCTCCCGGTCGGCGTCGGCGTAGATGTCGATGCGTTGGCCGCCGAGGACATGGGCCAGCAGCATCTCGGATACCAGGCGCGGCGCGTGGATGGACGCGCGATCGAATCGATCGCGCATCCAATCCAAGAGCGATCTGGACGTCCATTGGTCGATTGCTGGTGCTGCCATCGCAGCGATTGTAGAGGTCAGGCGCGGCCGAGGCTCAGCATGTTGCCCTCGTGCGGCAGGCCTTCTTGACCGCCTCGATGAGCTGCTCAGCCCGGAAGGGCTTGAATAGCACGGTGTGCAGTCCCTCCTGGCTTGCTCGCATGATCGAGTGGTTTGGGTCGTAACCGAAGCCGGTCATCAGGATGACCGGCAGGTCCGGGTCGAGTTCCATGGCCGCCCGGTAGATCTCGTAGCCGTTGTTTCCGGGCATGCGAATGTCGGAGATGACCAGATCGAACACGGGCTTCTGGTCACCCGACGCCTGAAGCGCATCAAGCGCGCCGGCTCCGTCGGCGCACATCGTGACCTCGCAGCCGAGCCGCAGCAGGATGTCCCGCACGCCCTCTCTCATCGCGGTCTCGTCGTCCGCCACGAGCACGGGTCTGCCCGCCAGTTTCGGGTCTGCGTCAATCTCCGCGGCGCGGTCGGCGTCGATGATCGTCTGTGGACCGGCGGTGCAGGCAAGCAGGCGCTGTCGAACCTCCTTGGCTGCCTCCTTCAGACGAGTGGACAGATCATCGTCTGCTTCGTCGGCGAGCGCCTCGATGGACGCAAGCGGCTCGTCGATCTCGGCCAGGATGCTGCGCGCGATCTCCTCGTTGGTTGTGTAGCGCTCCACCACCAGCAGGTCAAGCGTGTGCATCGCCGTGGCGATGTAGCGGCCGAAGATCTCGGCCATGCGGTTGTCATTTGCGTTGAAGGCGGCGGCCGTGTGTGACTCGGCGTTGAACGTGCCAATCACCCTGTCCTGCAGCCACAACGGGACGGTCAACGATGACGCGGCCTTGTCGAGGCCCGGTCGATAGAGGGGGTCGTTCTGCACGTCGTGGCAGATGTAGCTGCGACCGGTGGCCGCGACATTTCCGCAGATGCCGTTTCCCTCCTCCTCTGCGCAGATGACCTCGCCAATCTTCAGTGGCGTGATGTTCTCGGCGATGACGAGTTCCAATTGCCCGCTGCGCTGGTCGAGCAGGCGAATCTCGAAGTTGTCGAAGTCCAGCAGCTCGTGCACGAATCGGACGACCTTCTCCTCCACCAGTCTCAACCGCTGCGCCACGTTCAATTTCCGCACGCTTGCGGAGTCGAAGCGGGTCAGTTCCATGCCGGCCTCGCAGATGGCATCGAGCTTCGCCTGCTGCACCGACTCGCGAGTCATGTCCAGGACGACGCACACGGCGCGATTCTGTCCACCGGGCACCGGCTGCACATGGACATCCCAGGCCTTCCCGCCACACTCGACGCGGGAGATGATGTCGGCATCCGGATCGCCGGCGGCGTCCGTGCAGCGAGTCCGCACCGCCACGGGCAGACCCTCGAATCGCCCGTCGCTCCAGACGACCGCTCCGTCCTGCTCCAGGACCGCGACGGCCTCGCCGAGCAGGCCGATTACGTCGATGGGGGATCCCCCTCCACAAAGGACCAGATCCACGGCCCCGGGCGAATCTGAGACATCTCGCACAAGGTCGCAGCAGGAGGACAGCGCCGCCTCGATCTCGCTTGGGATCGCTGCGTCGAACGCGATCAGCACGCGTGGACGCGATTGGCTCACGATTGCAGCATGCTCCTGCAGGAAGCCTAGCCCCATTATCCGTCCGGGCAATCCGTTTGGCATCGGGAGTTCTTCCACCTCGTCTTGACAAACGGGGTAGCCCCCTGAGAATCCACCTCTCCGACGTGGAACACACGATGCTCCTTGCAAGAAACCTCACCAAGCGATTCGGTGACCTAGTCGCTGTCGACGCCGCAGACCTCGTCGTTGAACGAGGTTCGATCATGGGACTGCTCGGCCCGAATGGCGCCGGGAAGTCCACGATCATGCGCATGATCGCCGGCGCGCAGGTTCCCTGTGCAGGCCAGATCATCATCGACGGGCATGACATGGCCGACGATCCGCGAGCTGCGCGAGCCCGGGTGGGGTGGCTTCCCGAGGGGGCACCTGCGCCGGCCGAGCTCCCTGTGCAGGAGTTCCTGCTGTCCATGGGACGTGTGCATGGACTTGCCGCCGCCACAGCGCGCGTCGCGGTAGAAAAGTGGATCGGTCGTTGCGAGCTCGAGTCGGTGCGACGGCGTCCCATCGGACACCTGTCGCGCGGATTTCGCCAACGCGTCGGGCTGGCAGCGGCGCTGCTGCACGCCCCGGCCTTGGTCGTCCTGGATGAACCGGCGACGGGACTCGATCCAAGCCAGGTTGCGTCCTTCAGATCGCTCGCGAAGGAGATCGCAGATGATGCGGCGGTGCTCTACTCCTCGCATCACCTTGCCGAGGTGGAAGCGACCTGCGATGGCGTGGCCGTGATGTGCGACGGCCGAGTGGTGCTAAGTGGAAACTTCGAGGACTTGCGCGGCGACGCGGAGATGACGCTGGCGGAAGTGGCGCCCCACCAGTGTGCCCGTGCGTTGTCGTCGGCGAAGTGCGCCGAGATCGACGAGCAGTGGATGCGCTGCACGATCGCTGCGACCGCCGAGGAGGTCTTCGCCGAGGTAGCCGCATCCGGCGGGAGACTGCGCGTGCTGCGCGGCGGATCTGAGACTCTTGAGGAGGCGTATCTGCGGCTCATCGACAGGACGGAGCGCGACGCGTGAACGGCGTGTTCGCCATCGCGCGCCGCGACTTGCAGTCGCTGCTGCTGACGCCCACCGGTGCGATCATCGGCGCGCTCTTCTCGCTGACGTGCGCGATCGCCTTCTGCGCGTCGGTACTTCAGTCCGGGGCACCGGCCACCATGCAGCCGGTCATGGACCTGGCTGCCTGGATGCTGCTGCTGGTATGCCCGGCCATTTCAATGCGACTCGTCGCCGAGGAGCGACGCGTCGGAACCTGGGAACTGCTGTTGGCATCTCCGCTGCGGCCACTTGAAATCGCTGCTGGGAAGTTGCTCGGCGGTCTGCTCTCCCTCGGCGCGGTGCTTGCCACGACGCTGCCGCTTCTGCTGGTCATGGAGTTGCACGCGAGTCCAGACTTGGGCGAGATCGGAAGCGGCTATCTGGGACTTCTTCTGCTTGGCGCCGCCTGCCTCTCCACGGGGTTGGTCGTGTCTGCGGCCACGACCTCCCAGGTCGTGGCGTACCTGGTGACGACCTTCTTCTGGCTGGTCCTGGCCCTGGGCGCAAAGGTGCTCCCGACCTATGTGCCACTCTCGATGGCGGACGCGATCTACCACGCTGATCCTGCCCGCCGCGTTGGTGCCTTCACGATGGGCCTTGTGGACTCGGCGAGCGTCGTCTACTTCCTGTCCATCACCGCAGCGGCGGTCCTGGTGGCCGCCGTCTCCATGGAACGCACCAGGGGACGCCGAGGTGGCGTGCCTCGGATGCTCCTTGCGCTGCTGCTGCTGGGTGCCGGCCTTGTGGCCATCAACGACCTGTCACTGCAGGAGCAGGCGCGGATCCGCGTCGACGCAACGCGTACGCGTGCCTACTCGCTCTCGGATCGCACCCGATCCATGCTCAAGTCTCTGGAAGGCGACTGGAGGATCGTCGTCCTCCTCGATGACTCGATGGCGGATCGACAGGTTGCAGGGCAGGTCGACGAGGTGCTGCGACGCCTTGCCGAGGCGTCGCCGTCGCTGTCGGTGGAGCGCATCGACCCCGTCGACCCGTCGTCGCTTGAGGCGTACGACGCGCTGCTGCGCGAACTCATGGCACGCCATGCCGGGGAACTGAAGGCTGCCGAGGATGCACTGGCAGAAGGTCGAGCCGCGTTTGAGCGCCTCGTGGCGTTTGCGGCAGCCCGATCCGCGGAGGTTGAGGAGGCGGCGGGATTCACCAGCGACGAGGCAGAGCGCGAGACGCTTGTGGCATTGGCGTCCGCCCTTGCGCTGGTGGGAGGCCAGGGCCAGCTCGTGCTCGATGAGATTGACTCGGCGATGCGCGTCGACGCTGGACAGCCGCTGCCGCGGACGGGCCTGGCACGCGATGTGCTGTCGGCGGCGCTTGGCCAGTGGTCCAACGAGCTTTCTGAGGTCGGGTGGTGGCTGGCGACTGATCGAAGCGGAGGGGTTGAGGAATGGGCGAATGGGCGTGCCGGAGACTTTGACGCGATCGCCGCCGATCTTGCCCGGGCCGACGACGGGCTTTTGGCACTTGGCCGCATGGAACTCGGCGACCTTGCGATGCGGATGATGGCTGGGGAAGGAGCGCTGGTCATGTCGCCCAATCGAGCCACGATGCTGCCTGCGCGCATGCTCTTTCCGGCGACCGGGCTGCGACGTGGAGCCAGCGGCGACGTCGCATTCGACCAGCGATTTCGAGGCGAGCAGGTCCTGTCCTCTGCGATTCGTGCGCTGCGCGACGGCGTGACGCCAGTGGCGGTCTTCGTGCACGGCGAGGAACAGTCGGTGCTGCTGCCACGAGAGAGTGGTTCGGACCTCGTGGCAGCACGGAGCCTGATCGAGGCCAATCGCATTCGGGTGATCGAGTGGCGTCCCGCTGAGGATCCCCGTCCGGACACGGGTGGAGTGCCAACCGCGTGGATCGTGATGCCCCCATCATCGCGTCCATCCCTTGAAACCACGCCGGCGGAGCGAACGCTGCTGACGGCCACGAGGCGGCTCATCGAGGACGGGGAGCCGGTCCTACTGGGTCTCTATCCGAGTTTCCTGCCTCGCTACGGCCAGCGCGACCCTTGGGCCGCTCTGGCGGCCATGCTTGGCGTCGATGCGAATACCGGCAGCGTGGTACTCGAGCGAGTCGCTACTGGCCCCGGTGAGCGCGACGTGCAACGAGCGGCGATCATCGAGCATGCCGCCAGCGATCATCCCATTGCCGTCGCCCTCGGTGGCCAGCGATGCCTCCTGCCACTGCCTGTGCCCATAGACGGGGGGGCCGGCGCCACGGCGATCGTGGCGCTCGATCCCGGCCCGGATCGGTGGATCTCGGAGGACTGGTCGCTCGACCGTCCTCCCTCGAGCAACGTCTCGTCGCTCTCGGAATCAGTCGTACTGGCCGTGGCGGTGGATCGCGGAGGCGACCGACGCGCGATCGTGGTCGGCAGCGGCGGCTGGCTCATGTCCTGGGCGACTGATCGGGCCGTGTCGATCGGTGGACAGCGCGTGGCGCTGGTCAATCCCGGAAACGGCGAACTCCTGGTCGCCTCGATCGCGTGGCTGGCGGGCATGGACGACTGGATCGCACCGGGACCGCTGGGCGCCCAGGTACCGCGGGTCGCTGCAGTCGGCCGCGGAGCCTGGCTTGGCTGGACGGCGGCGCTGGTACTGGGCGTGCCCCTGAGCCTGCTCCTGGCGTCGGCGTCTCTGGCCGGTGGAAGGGGCAAGGCGTGATCAGCACCCGGGTACTTCTGGTGCTTGCCCTCGTGGCGATGGCTGCGCTGGGCGCGGACCTGGCGCTGCGCACGGCGCAGCGCGGGGCGGCCACCGGCGTGGCAACCACGGTCCTGGCCAGTCGTTGGAACATCGATCCGCAACAGGTCTCGCAGATCAGGCTCACTGGCGCAGGCGTGCAGGCATCACTGCTGCATCGGCAGGGGGGAGAGTGGCAGCAGGTGGAACCGTTCGTCTGCGGCATGAACCGCGACGCCATCGACAGGCTGGTGGAGGTCGTGCTCGATCTTCCCATCCACGACGTGCTGGCCGCGGACGCTGCGCCGGGCCCGCTGGGACTAGCAGCACCCTCGGCGACGATCGAGCTGCAGATCGACACGACCAGCTACGTGCTGCACCTGGGCCGCCGCAGCGTCGGCGGTCGCGCGTACCTAGCCGTCGATGGCGAGGGCGTCATCGGCGGGCAGGAGGTCCATCGTCTGCTGCTGGACGGTGATCCGCGATCCTGGCGCGATGCACGGCTCTTCCCAGGTGCCGATGTGGAGGCGCAGCGGTTGGTGCGAGCCATCGGCGACGATCGCGTCGTGCTTGCGCGCGTCGAGGGGACCTGGCGCATGGAGGAGCCTGTTCGCGGTCGAGTCAACGAGGACGCCCTGGACGAGTGGATCCTGCGACTGGCCTCGTCACGGGCTGGCGCCCTGGTCGTCGACGGCGAGGTGGACTTGGATCTCCTCGGGCTCTCAGACCCCGCCGCGACCGTCAAGGTGGTGGACAATGCCGGGGAGACGCGTACGCTGCTGATCGGTGGCCGCGCCCGGGCCGGGCTGACCGATCGCTTTGCGATGATCGAGGGACGGCCGTGGGCCTTCCGCATGGCCTGGGACGACGTGACGAGGCTCTTCCCGTTGCCGGAGGCCCTTGCCGACCCCGTCGCCAGTGCCGCCGCCGCTTCGGATGTCAAGCGGATCCGAATCAGCGCCGGCGATCGGTCACTGGTCCTGCGACGCGACCTCGATCGCTGGGTAGATGACGATCGCGGCGGTGCCATCGTTCCACGAGCGCAGGTCGATGCGCTCCTGCAGTGGCTCCTGGCCACACCGTCCACCAGCGTGTTGATCTCTCCGTGGCCGAGGGACCGCGCCCTGGCGATCGTCACGCTCGAAGGCTACGACGGTCGGCCCATGGACAGCGTCCGCATCGCCGGCGAGGATGATGGATCATGGGTGCTTGAGAATGGCGATGGCGTCCTTCGTCGCCACGCCCCGGAGGCCGGGGAGGCATTGACGGGCCTCATCACGATCGATCACTGAGCCGGTAGCGGGCAACGACGTCCCCGTCGCGATGCCGCAGGTCCACCAGGCGCAGCACGGTTCCGGCGTTGATGGCATCGGCGTGCGAGCCGGAGAGTGGCGCAAGGGCATCGGCGTCCCGCATCAACCGCGGTGCCGTGAAGACCCATGCCTCGTTGACAAGTCCCTGTGCAAACAGCGTCGTGAAGAGCCCGGCGCCTCCTTCGACCAGCAGCGTCGCCACGCCCCGCCCCGACAGATCGCGCAGCGCCTGCCGCAGGTCGATCGTCCCGTCATCGAGCAGGTCCGACCCGATCGCAGCTCGGTCATCGGTGGGGGAGTTGTCGCGGGCGTGAATCGTCCATGTCGGAGCGGAGTCGTCGAACACGCGTGCATCTGCCGGTGCACGCAATGTTGGATCCACCAGTATGCGCATGGGTGTTCGGCGCGGCGTCGCGTCGCGCACGGTCAACTGTGGATCGTCTGCCACGACGGTGCCCACACCAACCATGATCGCATCCACCCGGCCGCGCTCGCGGTGCACGAGGCGGCGACTGCGGCCGCTGCTGATCCACTTGCTCTGGCCGCTGCTGGTGGCGATGTACCCGTCGATCGTCTGCGCCCACTTGCACACCACCCAAGGCAGGCCCGTTGCGGCGCGATGGACGAAGGGTGCTGCCAGTTCGAAGCAGGCCGCGTCATCGAGGACATCGACCTCGACGCCCGCTGCGTGGAGCACCTCTGCGCCGCCGCCGGCCTGAGCGGTCGGGTCGCGGCGACCGATGACCACCCGAGCGATGCCCGCGTCGATGAGCGCCCGCGTGCAGGGGCCGGTACGCCCCTGGTGCGAGCATGGCTCGAGGGTCACCCATGCGGTGCCGCCGCGGGCCCGCTCGCCGGCGCAGTCAAGTGCGACGACCTCTGCGTGCGGACCGCCGCAGTAGGCGTGGTGGCCTTCGGCGATGATGCACCCCTCGGCGTCGGCGATGACGCAGCCGACAAGGGGATTGGGCTCGGCGCCGCCATGGCCGCGGATGCCGCGGCGCGCAGCGCGCTGCAGCAGGTCGACGTCGTGGGTTGGATCGCAGGCGATAGCCACGATCGACGATTCTAGGGCCAAGCGTGCCATGGAAGAGGGCCGCCGGACGAGTGTCGACGGAGGCCCTCTGGGGGGAAGGGTGCGGCGATCAGGCCTTGAGGACCTCTTCCTTGAGGTTCTCAGGCATCAGGCGGTACTCGGCCGGCTCCATGGTGCTCGAGGCGCGACCCTGAGTCATGCCTCGCAGCACCGTCGTGTATCCGAACATCTCCGAGAGCGGGACATTGGCGGTGATTGCGCGGACCACGCCTCGGAGCTCCGACTCGTTGATCTGGCCGCGGCGGCTGGAGAGGTCGCCGCTGACGGTGCCGAAGAATTCGTCCGGGGTCGTGATCGTTACGCGCATGATCGGCTCAAGCAGCGCGAGCCCGGCCAGTGTGCAGGCCTGTCGCATGGCCAGCGCGCCGGCCTGCTCGAACGCCACCTGGCTCGAGTCCACCTCGTGATGCGACCCGTCGACGAGCTCCACTGCGACGTTGACCATCGGGTAGCCCCCTAGGATGCCCGATCCAGCCGCCGCTCGTACGCCCGCCTCGACGGAGGGGATGTACTCGCGGGGAATGGATCCGTGGCTGATGCCGTCGATGAACGCGACGCCGTCCTTGAGCGTGATCTCCTGCGCCTCGGCCTCCGCGGCGGTGATGGGCCGGACGTTGACAGTGCAGTCGCCGAACTGTCCGCGTCCGCCGGTCTGCTTGACGAACTTGCCCCGGACGCCCTCCGCGATGCCGGTGATCGTCTCGCGGTAACTGACGCGGGGCGTGCCGACCTTGACGCCGATCTTCATGTCGCGCACGAGCTTGTTCTTGATGATTTCCAGGTGCAGCTCGCCCATGCCTGAGATGATGGTCTCGCCGGTCTCGTCGTTGTAGCGAGACTGGAAAGAGGGGTCCTCGCGCGAGATGGTCGTGAGCGCCTCGCCGAGCTTCTTCTTGTCGTCATTGGTCATTGGCTCGATGGACATCGAGATGACCGGGTCCGGGAAGTCCATGCGCTCAAGGACGATCGGGTCGTCCGCTGCGCAGAGCGACTCGCCGGTGTAGGAGTGCTTGAGGCCAATGACGGCCACGATGCTTCCCGCGCCGGCAAAGTCGAGGCTGATGCGGTCCTTGGCATGCATCTCGTAGATGCGAGAGACATTCTCCTTGCGACCGTTGCTCGAATTGAGCACCCGCGTGCCCTTCTCGAGGCGACCGCTGTAGACCCGTACATAGGTGAGATCGCCGTGGGAGTCAGCAACCACCTTGAAGACCAGCGCCGAGAAGGGCGCCTCGTCGTCGTGGGCCCGCGTCAGGGAGACTGACGGGTCACGCGGGTCCGTGCCCTGCACATCCGGGACCTCGGCGGGATTCGGGAGGTACTCGATGACGCCGTTGAGCAATCGCTGGATGCCGATGTTTCGCAGCGCGGCGCCGCAGAAGACGGGGAAGGCCCGCATCTCGAGCGTGGCGCGGCGCAGGGCCGCCTTGAGCTGATTCTCAGTGATGGCTGCTTCGGCCTAGAGGTAGTGTTCGGTGAGCTCGTCGTCGAGCTCGGAAATGCGCTCGACGATGTCGTGTCGCCAGAGCTGCGCCATCTCCAGCATGTCATCTGGGATGTCGCGCTGCTCGACGACGGCGCCGAGCTCGTTGCTGTCGAAGTAGTAGGCCTTCATCTCGATGAGGTCGACGAGCCCCTGGAGATCGTCGCCGGCACCGATCGGGAGTTGGACGGCCACGGCATTGGCGCCGAGCCGCTCACGGA
>CAZKTE010000024.1:0-24205 GCA_964555625.1 uncultured Isosphaeraceae bacterium
TGGCCGCCGGCGCCTGGATGATCATCGCCCTAGTGATCGCGGGCTGACCAATGGCACCCTGCACCTGTCAGGTCGACGACTCGGGAATCACCCGCATCACCTTGCGCGACGCTGATCGCCGAAACGCCCTGTCCACCGTGATGTTTGACGCGCTGGACGCCGCCGTCGCTGCCGTCGACGACGAGGCCCGCTGCGTGGTGCTGGAAGGCGAGGGACCGGTCTTCTGCAGTGGATTCGACATGGTCGCCGCCGGCGAGGACGCAGCGACCCTGCGAACCTTCATCGAACGCCTCGCCGCGACTGTGTCATCGATTCGGGCCCTTCCCACTCCCGTAGTTGCCTGCGCGCAGGGCGCGGCCATCGCCGGGGGGTGCGCACTGATCTGCGGCGCCGACTTCGCGGTGGGCAGCTGCCAGGGACGCTATGGCTACCCGGTCCACCGCCTTGGACTGTCCCCCGCCGTCACGCTCCCGGCCCTCCTGCCGAGGATCGGTGGCCGCGCCCGTAGCCTCCTGCTCGGTAGCGAGGTGATTGACGGAAGCGCGGCCCACGCCATGGGATTGCTGACGCACCTGGTGGACATCGACGACCAGGTCGAGGATGCAGCCAACGATCTAGCCGTTGATCTTGCCGCCAAGCCGCCGCTAGCACTTCGCGCAACGAAGGCGTGGCTCAACGAGCTCGATGGTCCGCCAGTTGGCGGCGCCGCTGAGGGATCGCTGGATTCCATCAATGACGAGACCGTCGATCGAATTCGCTCAATCCTCGGCGTCTAGCTTCTGCAGGCGTCGAGCCTCATCGGCACTGACGACATCGCTGTGGCACATTGCCCTGTGCCCATCGTTGGCCCCAACCTTCGAGGCAAGGCGGTGGATGTCGGCCGGATCAAGGACGCCTCGCGACTCGAGAATCGACTTCTGCTCGACGGTCAAGGCTGCACTGACCTGCGGCTTGTCCCAAGCATACGCATCGTCCTTGCCGCTTGCGAAGGCCTGGATCTCCTTGCTGATGCGCACAGAACACCAGTCGTGGCCGCACATGGCACAGAAGTCGGTGTCCACGTCGAGGTCCTCGTCGTGCAGCGCCCGGGCGGTGTCCGGATCGAAACTCAGCTCGAAGTGCCTCTGCCAGTTCAACGCGGCACGCGCCTTGGTCAACTCGTCGTCGCTGTCGCGGCTGCCAGGGATGCCCAGTGCCACGTCCGCCGCATGAGCGGCGATCTTGTAGGCCACGCACCCTTGCTTGACGTCGCCCTTCTTGGGAAGGCCCAGATGCTCCTTGGGTGTGACGTAGCAGAGCATCGCGGCGCCGTGGTACGCGGCCGCCGTTGCGCCTATGCAACTGGTGATGTGGTCGTACCCGGGGAAGATGTCGGTCACGAGCGGTCCGAGCACGTAGAACGGGGCCCCGTGACAGAGGCTCCGCTGGAGCTTCATGTTGTACTCCACCTGATCGAAGGGTACGTGGCCCGGCCCCTCGACCATGACCTGCACGCCCTTCTCCCAGGCGCGCTGCGTCAACTCGCCGAGCGTCTCAAGTTCGCGCACCTGCGCCTCGTCGGTCGCATCGGCGAGTCCGCCGGGCCGCAGCCCGTCACCAAGGGAGAACGAGACGTCGTATTCGCGCATGACGTCGCAGATGTCGTCGAAGATCTCGTACATGGGGTTCTGTCGCTCGTGGTGGATCATCCACTTGGCAAGCAGCGACCCGCCGCGCGAGACGATCCCGATCAGGCGGTCCTTGATGTATGGGAGGTGCTCGAAGAGCACGCCGGCATGGATGGTGAAGTAGTCGACCCCCTGGCGAGCCTGCTTCTCGAGCTCCGCGAGGATGATCGACGGCGAGAGGTCTTCAAGGCGGTGATCGATGATCATCGCGTAGATGGGCACCGTGCCGATGGGCACGGTGGACGCCTCGATGATCGCCTCGCGACAGGCGTCCAGATCACCGCCCGTGGAGAGATCCATCACGGTGTCTGCTCCCCAGCGGATGGCCCAGGCGAGTTTCTCGAGCTCCTCGTCGGTGCCGCTGGACACAGGCGACGCGCCCATGTTTGCATTGACCTTCGTCAGGGATGCTCGGCCGATGGCCATTGGATCAAGCGCGTGCCGCAGGTGGTTGATGTTTGCAGGAATGATCATGCGCCCTGCCGCGACTTCGTCTCGGACCTGCTGAGCGTCAAGGTGCGGCTCTCGCTGCGCCACGCGCGCCATCTGCGGCGTGATCTGGCCGAGCCGAGCACGCTCAAGCTGCGTCACGGCCGATGAGGCCGCCCTTGGCGCCATCTGGAAGTCCCAGGCCGTCTTGGCGGATGGAGCGGGCATGCCGGGGGTGTCTGGCGAGGCAAACGACAGCGGACCGCCCAAGTCCGAGGCTCGCGCAAGTGATCCAGGCGTAGTGCCCTGGCGGTTGGTTGATGGATTGGCGGCCCCCTCCATGGGGAGCAGGTGCCCCTGCACGCCGAGGTGTTCGCCCTGCTGGTCGATGTGAATCATGGCTCGCTTCCCTACGCCGGTTCGAACCGGATCAGGTTCCACGGGTGCGTCTCAGCGATCGACCATCGATCGCGCCCCGAGCGCTCTCGCAACTGCGAGGGGAGTGTACCGCCGCTAGAATCGCCCCGCAGCCGTGGTTCGCCTCCTCCTCATCCTGCTGCTCGCGGCCCTCGCTGGATGCGGGTCCGTCGTATCCCCTGGGCGATCCGTCGAACTCCAGACCACCGGGCCGGTCGCCGTGGAGGTCGTGGCCTTCGCCGGCTCGGTCACAATCACGCAGGACCCGTCAGTGCTCGGCGTATCGGTCACGGTGCACCGTCGCGGAAATCTGGGCCTTGGTCGGCGCGGGGACGCGCTCGATGCGCTGGCCGGCATCGAATGGGTCGCCAGCGTCGAGCCCACGGATCTAGGTCAGGCGATCGTAGTCAGGGCCACCTGCGACGATCCCGTCCATCCATTGCTTGCAGCCGACATCGAGATCGTCGCGCCCAGCATCGATGGTGCCAGCATCGTCACGAGCCGCGGGCACGTGGTACTGCGAAACATCGCCGGTCCCATCTCCGTGAAGAACAGCGATGGAAACATCCTGCTGGCCTCCAGCAGGCCGCTGTGGGACGCGGTGACCATGGAGAATCGCCGTGGTGACATTCACTTCCGCGTACACGGCGAGTCGACCGCTGTGTTCGACTGTCGCTCGGTCGGCGGGGAAGTCGCCTGCAAGGTAATCGTCGGCCGCCTCGACATCGAGGAAGGCACGTCGCGATCGACGCTGCATGCGCGGCTCAACGAGGGCACGAACCGCGTCCGCCTTCGCACGGTGGATGGTGATGTGCGCATCGTCGTAATCGCAAACCCCACCCTAAACGTGCCGTGGATGAACGCCGAGGGCTTTCCACGCTGATGCGCCCCTGATGGCCGGCCAGCGCGACATCCAGGACCACTGGTTCCGCGAGGCTCGCAGGGAAGGCTACCGGTCGCGGGCCGCCTACAAGTTGCTGGAGATCGACGATCGACGCCACGTCCTAGGCCCCGGCAAGCGGGTACTGGACCTTGGGGCGGCCCCTGGATCCTGGTTGCAGGTGGCCGCTGCGCGAGTCGGCGATGCAGGACTCGTGGTGGGCATCGACCTGCAGGCGATCGCCGGTGGCCTGCCCGCACACGTGCACTGCATCGAGGAAGACGCCACCAAGGCGTCGCTCGCATCCATCTCTGAGGCGATCGGGCAGGACCCCGATGCGTTCGACGTCCTGCTCAGCGACATGGCACCGGCCACGACCGGTCACCACACCATCGACCACCATGGCTCGATCCGTCTCTGTCACTCGGCGCTGGACCTCGCCACCGATCTGCTGACTCCCGGTGGACACCTCGTCATGAAGGTGTTCGAAGGCGAGGCCTACAAGGACCTGACTGATCGATCCGCCGGGATCTTCGACGCAGTACGCGGCTTCAAGCCCAAGGCATCACGCTCGGCGTCGACGGAGATCTTCGTGGTCTGCCACGATCGCCGCGAGGAGATTCCTCCACCGATGCCCGTCGCGCCACCGCCACCGCCACCGGGCTGGGCCGACTAGACCATCCGCGCGCCGGCCAGGCGCGCCTGATCCATGATCCGCTCGGCCGTGCGAATGGCCATGGATCCGGCGGTCGCGTCCACCGCCGGCCTGCGACCGGTGCGCACCGCATCAAGGAAGTCCGTAGCCTGCAGGGTCAGCGCGTCGGCATCCCCAACGTTGATCTCCTCGACGTCCACGAGCTCGAGGTAGTCGATCGAGGAGAGGTCCTCGCCGGCGGCCAGGCGCGTACGCAGGTCGGTGAGCTGCGCCTCGTTGGCTGTGCGGTGAATGCGCGTGACCGACCGCTTGATGAAGTCCGCCGACACGTACGCGTCCTCGCAGATGATCCGGAGCTTGCGCTCGGTCTTCATCGCAAGTCGACTGGCCGTCACGTTGGCCGTACACGTCTCGCCATCGGCCACCTCGAAGACCAACCGCGCGTTGCACACGTCTTCCGCCTCGCCCATGACGCTCACGGCGTTTGCATGGATCTCATCGGGCTCGTGGCCAAGAAGCATGGTCAGCAGGTCTAGGTCGTGGATCATCATGTCCAGCACCACTCCCACGTCGGTGCTGCGGAAAGTCATCGGGCTAATTCGCACCATCTCAATGAATCGCGGATGCAGGCCCTCGATCTCGGCGATGGCGCGCATGACCGGGTCGTAGCGGACCACGTGTCCGACCTGGAGCACCGCTCCTCCCTCGTTCGCAGCGGCGGCGATTGCCTCTGCCGTCGCCGCGTCCGGAGCAAGCGGCTTCTCAACGAGACAGGCGATGCCACGGGAAAGCAGCGGCTGCGCCGCTTCCAGATGGTGAACCGTCGGAGTGGCAATGGTGACAGCATCCACGCCGGTCTCGACGAGGGCGTCGACCGACTCAAAGCCGCTTCCACCCCACTCGCCGATGATCGCCGCGCGGCGATCGGCATCCCGATCAACGACGCCCACCAACTCTGCTCCATCCATCTGGGCATAGACGCGGGCGTGGTGTCGGCCCATGCGGCCGACGCCGATGACTGCGCACCGCAACATGTCGCCTTTCGCTTCCATGGTGCAGATTCTAGGGACCGCTTCGCTGCTGCCGCTGCAGATAGGCCTTGTATTCGCGCGCATGGCGAATGGAACGCACCACCGAGCCCGTGAGCATCACCATGCCCGCCGGGGCCGCCAGCAGCAGGCAGACACCCAGGACAGATGCCGCCCCGGAGGCGATGGGATGCACCGGCAGCCAGGAGATCAACATCGCCGCGCCGTAGGCCAAGGGTGTCCCGTACGCCGATGACTCCAGGAGCCGCTTGGCGGTCGTGTCCCGCACCCACTCGGCCACCTCGGCCAGCAGGAGCAGCAGGCAGAAGCAGCCGACGATGCAGACCGCCCAGCCGGCAAGCCAGACCGACTGGATGACGAGGACCTCCGACCCGCCCACGGGCCACTGGTTGGTCATGGCCACTAGGAGCGCTCCCCAGCACCCGGCCCTCGCAATGCGCCGCAACTTCCCGTCACGGGCAAGCCCGTAGCGCCGCGCCTCCTCGATCTCGACCGGCGATGTCAACAGCGTCACGCCCCCGATCCAGATCGCCGCGAGCGCTAGGTCGAACCCGAGCTCAAGCGACTGTGATGGAGCGAGGTTTCCCCAAGCCAGTCGCCGAATCACCATGGCCGGGATCACTAGGCAGGTCGCCGCGCAGCACAGCGCCAACTGCCGAACGAGGGACTCGGACATCTGCGAAAGTGGCACGTCGCGCGCAACTGGCGTTCGGGCGGTGGACGCGCCGCACTCGGGGCAGTCCCCGCCATGCTCGAGTCCACGCAGGTCATACCCGCACTGCTTGCAACTCTGCCCCTCCGGGAGGGCTGGCGAGCCGATGGAGGATCCTTCCTTCCACTCCATCACTGGCCTGGTCGTCGCAAGGACGCCTTCTTGTCGAGCGCGGCGCGCTTGGCGGCGATCCGCGCCTGGCGGTGCTTGCGGGTCTGCTCGATAGCGATAGAGGTGTGCTCGGCGGCGCCGAGTTGCATCAGCGACCGCGCGTAGAGGACCAAGAGGATCGCCCACCCGATCAGCATCGCCACGTAGACGATGAAGTAGATGTACATGGCGTGGCCGAAGATCGGCGCTGCGGCCCTCGTCGTCCTTGGAAGGATCATGACCAGGAAGCCCACCGTCGGGATCGACCAGGCGATGAGGTTGAATCGCCAAGCCGCGGAGAACTGGTCCATGCGCAGCGCGAGCCCGTGCAGCCAGATCGCATGGATGGCCGCGCTGAGGCCGGCAAGGCCGAGCAGGGCGACAGCCGCGCCGTGGGCAGCGCCGCTGCGGTCAACGAGGTGCCAGGCCGGCCAGGACCACGCCAGCACGACCGCCAGGCTCCGTATCGAGCGATAGAAGGGTGGCATGGATGGATTGCAGGATCGCGGCGCAGTGCCCAGCACGGCGACAGGCCACGCTAGGACCAGCACCAGGACAAGGCCATCGAGGACGCGCGGCCCGAGGAACCCGATCGTCATCGCGGCCTGGACGACCGTGAACCCAAGCACGCAGAAGCCCGCAAACGTCATTGCCACCCGGAAGCGCCGCCGCACGTCCGGCATGCCGGCGAGATCGCCCGGAACGATCCACCGCGCGAACGGTGAGTCCTGGAACCCGGGGAATTGTTGATTTACGTCACCGATGCCGTCGATCGCCAGCTCGGCGCCGCACTCGGGGCATGGACGCTCCGCCGGCAGCCCTCGCAGGTCATACCCGCAGTTGGAACAGAGATCGGATGCGTCGGTGTGCATGCGGTGCTCGCTCAGGACGCACAGGTCGACGAACGCGTCGACCTGTCGCATACGTGCTCCACGGCCGCCTTGAACATCCGCAGCCCGGGCGGATCCCCGACCCGGTCCGCGTCAGGCAGCCGCGTCCAGAAGGGATGCTGGGTCCAGCGGGTGTATCGCTCCGGGTGCGGCATCAGGCCCAGGACCAGGCCACTAGCATCGCAGATGCCCATGACGTCACCGACTGACCCGTTGGGGTTGTCATCGGGCGCGTACCGCAGGGCGACCTGCCCCGCATCCTCAAGGCCATGCAGCGCCTCCTCGTCCGCCATGAAGCGGCCTTCGCCGTGGGCAATTGGAATGACGGCTGCGTCTGTGGCCATGTCCAGCCCGCGCGTCCAGATGCAACGGGTGTTGGACGGCACTCGCATGCGCACCCAGCGGTCATTGAAACGGGCGGATGTGTTCTGGGCGAGCGCCACGCTCGGGGCAGGCGCGCTCGGCGGCCAGTCCATGCCGGGTACCGGCCCGGGCAGCAGGCCCACCTGCGCTGCGACCTGGAACCCATTGCACGGGGCGATCATCGGCACCCCGCGTCGCAGAGCGCCCGCCAGCGCCTCGTAGAGCGTGGCCCGCATCAGGTGGGCCATGATCCGGCCCGCAGCAACCGCGTCGCCGTAGGAAAACCCTCCCGGCAAGCCCACGAGGTCCGCCTCGTCGAGCAATGCGGGCTCCTCCATCAATGCGTTGAGGTGCACTGATCGAGGATCGGCGCCGGCCAGCGCGAAGGCCTCCGCCAGTTCGAGGTCGCAGTTGATGCCCGGCGCCGTGATGATCATTGCCACGGGCATCTCAGATCTCCAGACCTCCAAGCCACGCGCTTCGCAGGTCGTCGATGGACCAGACCACATCGCCCACGCAGAGCCGCCGCGGCTGGACGAATCGGCCAACGACGGTCCATGGGAGGTCGCCAAGCACCCCCGTCAACTGATCCATCGCATCCTCGGGCACCTCCAGCAGGTAGCGGGCGGGCTCCTCGCTGAAACAACATGCCACTAGGTCCCCGTGGCCCGCGACGGCCTCCGGGTCGAGTTCAAGCCCCAGATCGCCGCCGAATGCCATCTCCGCGGCCGCCACCAGCAGTCCGCCCTCGCTGCAGTCGTGTGCCGATCGCAGGAGTCCCTCGGTGATCGCGCGATGGACGCCTGATGCGCGCTGCGGTCCCACCTCGCACGGGTCGTCCGGCAGGACGTGGGAGCCCGCTGCATCGGGCACCATGCCCAGCACCTGCGATCCGCCGAGCACGCCACGCGTGAGGCCCACCAGCACCAACTGGTTGCCCGCCTCCTTGGCGTCCATCGTCACGCAGGTGGCGATGTCAGGCACGATCCCGAACCCGGAGATCAGGAGCGTGGGAGGGATGCGAATGGTCCGCCCATCGTCGGTGGTGAACTGGTTGTTCAGCGAGTCCTTGCCGCTGATGAAGGGCGTGCGATAGGCCATCGCGCCGTCGTGGCAGCCCTCTGCGCAGCGCACCAGTGCACCCAGCGACTTGGCGTCCTGCACACCGCTCCAGCAGAAGTTGTCGAGGATGGCGATGCGTTGCGGGTCGGCGCCGACGCAGACCAAGTTGCGCACGCACTCGTCGATGGCGCAGATCGCCATCAGCCGCGGGTCAGCAGCCAAGCCGGTCGCCAGGCCGCTGCCGATGGCCAGACCGCGGCTCGAACCTCGCACCGGCGTGATGACGGCTGCATCACCTGGTGCACTGCCCAATGGACCAACGAGTGGCCGCAGCACGCTCCGCCCCTGCACCTCATGGTCGTACTGGTGGATCACGCACCCCTTGGATGCGATGTTTCCACTGGCAAGCAGCCGCAGCAACTGCGACTCGAGATCCACCTCTGTTGTGCCGGCACCAGCAGTTGGCGGCGGCGTCCACGTCGCCTCGCGGGTGGCCGATGGAAGTCCACCGTGGAGGAAGTCCATGTCCAGGCGACCGACCTCATGGTCGCCGTATCGCAGTACCAGCTGGCAATCGTCGCTGCCGAAGACTCCTAGGTCGCACCACTCGGCGCCGTGCCGGTCGCAGATGGCCGCCACCGCCTCGACGTTGCCCGGCGGCACAGCGAGCACCATGCGTTCCTGTGCCTCGCTGATCCATATCTCCTCAGGAGTGAGACCCTCGTACTTAAGCGGGGCCTGATCGAGCTGCACGACAGCGCCGAGGTGCTCGCCCATCTCCCCGACCGCGCTGGAGAAACCGCCTGCGCCACAGTCGGTGATGGCGCTGAAGAGGCACCCCTCTTCTGCGTCTCTGGCCTCGAGGATCGCGTCGAGGGCCATCTTCTCCGTCACGGGATTGCCGATCTGCACAGCGTGGGCAAACTCGTCCGCGTGGGTGTCCGTCAGTTCCGCAGATGAGAACGTCGCGCCGTGGATGCCGTCGCGACCGGTGCGGCCGCCGACGGCGATGATGCGATCGCCGCTCTGTGGGTCGCCGGACACGGCGTCGCGAGGCATCACGCCCACGCATCCACAGAAGACTAGGGGGTTCCCAACATAGTCGTCATCGAACCAGATGCTGCCGTTGAGCGTCGGAATGCCCATGCGATTCCCATAGTCGCGTATGCCCCGGACCACTTCGCCAAGCACCCGCCGCGGTTGCAGGCAGCCGGCGGGCACGTCCTTCATGTCGAGGTTCCCGACGCAGAAGACGTCCGTGGCGGCAACCGGCCGAGCAGAGAGCCCGGTGCCCATGATGTCGCGAATGCAGCCGCCGATCCCGGTGGCGGCCCCGCCATAGGGCTCTATCGCCGACGGATGGTTGTGCGTCTCGCACTTGAAGCAGACGGCGTGCTCGTCGTCGAAGGCGATGATGCCGGCGTTGTCGACGAACACGCTCAGGCACCAGTCGATCCCATCGTCCATCAGGTCCCGCGTGGCTTGGGCGATCGTGGACTTCAGGAGGTTGTGCACCGTCACCGAGCCGTCATCGTGCCGCTCCCAACCCGGGCTCTCGCCATCGGGCACCGGGCCGCTGTAGCGAATGGTTGCCTTGAGGGTTTTGTGCACGCAGTGCTCAGACCAGGTCTGCGCCAGCGTCTCAAGCTCGATGGCACGTGGGTCGCGACCCTGTCCTAGATAGTGTTCCTGGATGGCCTGCATCTCGGGCAGGTCCAGGAAGAGATGCGCGTCGCGTGAGAGTCGTTCGAGCCCGGCGTCATCGAGGTCGGAAAGCAGAACGTCGGCACCCTCCATGTCGTGGGCATGCCCGGACTCGAACGCCTCCGGGTGCCAGGGTGATCCGTGAATGCCGTGAATGACTGTGTTCGCAAGACACCGGTCGACGAGTTTCCGGGCTGCGTCAGCATCGACGCCATGGAGGTCATAGCGGCGCCCGGTCACGACCTGCACCGCTGTTCCCAGCAGTCGCTCGACGGCCAGTTCCACGGCCTGTGCGTCCGGGTCCATCACGCCGGGAAGTGGATGAACCTCGATCAAGGCATCCGCGGCCGCGGGCGCGGCCCCGATGGTTGCCTGCTCCGTGACGGGGTCGGCGAGTACCTCGTCTGCCAGGCGACGTACTGCAGCCTCATCGAGATCGCCCTCGACCAGGTAGACGCTGGTCGTGTCGATGCGTGACGGGAGTTGTGAGAGCCCGGCAGACTCCGCTTGGCGCCGCGCGGCGTCGCCGCGCGGATCGCCTGCGTCGGTCGTCGGGCGAACCTCGATACGGTGCACTGCCATGCGGGATCCACCTCGGAACGGGCATGGTACCAGCGGAGCGCCGCGCGATCGATACCATGCCCGCGATGTCCAGCCAACCCCGCTACGACCTGTTCACTGATGGCGCCTGCCTGGGCAATCCCGGGCCCGGCGGCTGGGCCTACATCCTGCGAGACCTTGCCGGCGGCGAGGAAGTGGTGGCAAGTGGCGGGGATCCAGGAACAACCAACCAGCGAATGGAGGCGATGGCTGTCCTCGAGGCCCTGCGTTCACTGCAGGAGCCCTCTCAGGTCCACCTGCATGCCGACAGCCAGTACGTCACCAAGGGGCTGCTCGAGTGGATGGACGGGTGGATCGCCCGAGATTGGCGAAACAGCAGCCGAAAGCCGGTTGCAAACCAGGACCTCTGGCGACCGCTGGCGGAGTTGCGCCAGCAGCACGCCATCGAGACCACCTGGATCAAGGGCCACGCGGGCCATCCCGAGAACGAGCGATGCGACAGCCTAGCCCAGGCAGCCGCTGAGATCGCCGCACGCAGCGGCTGATCCATGCGCTGGAGCCTCGCGGCGAGCATTGCCCGCGAGGCTTGCCCCCGTGTCCTGCCCCCTCTACCATGTGCGGCTCGCAACTGGATAGGCACGAATGCCCACCATCAATCAACTCGTACGCAAGCCTCGCCGCAGCCCGAAGGCCAAGTCCAAGGTCCGCGACCTGGACCAGTGCCCGCAGAAGCGCGGCGTCTGCCTGCAGGTGCGCACGGTCACCCCGAAGAAGCCCAACTCGGCACTTCGCAAGGTCGCCCGTGTTCGCCTGTCCAACGGCAAGGAAATCACCGCGTACATCGGTGGCGAAGGCCATAACCTCCAGGAGCACTCGATCGTGCTTGTCCGCGGCGGCCGCGTTCGCGACCTCCCAGGTGTCCGCTACCACGTCGTCCGCGGCGCACTCGACACGCTTGGCGTGGACGGTCGTCGTCAGGGACGCTCTAAGTACGGAACCAAGCGCGGCAGGTAAGGGAAGTAATCGTGGTCCTGAACATGGGCCTCGGCCACTGGCCGGCCCGACCACGGTGAACAGGACGCCGCCCCAGGCGGCATGGATGACCCGAAAGGAGCACACGTGTCAGGTCGAATCACAAAGTCTGAACAGCAGCTACGCCCCGACCCGCGTTTCCACGACAAGGTCCTGGCGAAGTTCATCAACTGCATCATGCTCGACGGCAAGAAGGCTGTCGCGCAGCGCGTGGTCTACGACGCGCTGGACCGCATCGGTGGCCGCATCAGCAAGGACAAGGACAGGGCAGACGACGCTCCCAAGGAGCCCATCGACGTCTTCCACAAGGCCCTTGAGAACGTGCGGCCGAGCGTCGAGGTGCGATCGAAGCGCGTCGGTGGTGCCAATTACCAGGTACCCATGCCGGTCACCGCGCGTCGCCGCCAGAACCTGACCTTCCGCTGGATCATCCAGGCGGCTCGAGGTGAGAAGGGCAAGCCGATGGCGGAGCGCCTGGCACGCGAGCTCTGGGACGCATCCCGCGGCGAGGGCAAGGCCGTGACCGTCCGCGAGCAGACGCACCGCATGGCAGAGGCCAACAAGGCCTTCTCGCACTTCGCTTGGTAGTCAGTGTCTTCCCCGCAAGGCCCGTGATTCTCCTGCGCCTACCATGTGGGCATGGTGGGTGTACTCGTGGCGTTGGCCCTCGCATGTGGCCCCGATCTCGACGCGAATCCGATCTCGGCGAGCAACGAGGCAATGCGCCTTGTTGGCATCGAGGCGCAAGAGGCGGTCGAGACGCGACGGCTGCCTCGTCGAACGGCCAGCTTTGCTGAGCACTTCCCGCACGAGATTGAGCTGGTCACCCTGCAACGTCGCCTAATGCGCCGCGGTGATCGTGATCCAATGATCGACGCCTATGTGCGATGGCAGATCACGGGGTTCGACGTGGCCCTGGAGCAGATGACCTTCACGGAATTCGGGCGGTTTCTCGACGACCTTCCGGCGCTGATCGAGGATCCGCGAGCCGATGCGTGGCTCGTGCAGGCCATCTCCTCGGTGGCCGGTGAAGAGCAGCAATTGGACGCCCCCACTGCCGCGTCACTGAAGTCACGATGGGGAGAAGTAGGCCCGCGGCGACGTGTTGCAGCGCGGCTCAACACCGCTGGCCTCGGACTTCGGGAGTGGATCATCTCGCAGGTCGACGCTGACAACGGCCTCCTGGCACTGGCGCATCTGGAACGCATGCAGGCGCTGGTCGCCGGCGGCTGGCCGGTCGAGCAGGCCATCAGTGTCACATCCGAAGCCTTTGACGCCATCGCCGCAAACGGCGGCGTGCCGATCGAGGAGGGTCGGCGCCTAGCGGCAATCCTCGAGCAGCTCGCCGGGCAGCGACGTATGGCAATCGCCGCCGTCTCCGTCACCGACGAGAGACGCGTGGAGGTGAAGTGGGCCGAGACCGCACTCGATGACTTCAGGTTGCGGGCGCTGCTGCGGTCTCTGAAGCACACAGAGGGCGGTGGCTCCGACGGCTTCCTCGGCCATGACTACGGGAGTGAGGAAGGATGACCGATCGCTACCACCGCCAACGGCTCGTCCCGGACATCGGCGACGAGGGGCAGGAGTCGATAGGCGCATGCTGCGCAGCCCTCGTGGGTATCGGCGCGCTTGGCAGCGCCGTAGCTGACCACCTTGTTCGCGCCGGCGTGGGCTCGTTGATCGTGATCGACCGAGACGTCGTCGAGGAGAGCAACTTGCAGCGACAATGTCTCTTCGACGAGGAGGACGTGGCGGGGCATCGGCCCAAGGCAATCGCGGCCGCCGAGCGGCTCGCCCGGATCAATAGCCGGGTCGAGGTTCATGCCCACGTGGTGGATCTCGTTGCCTCCAATGCGCTGAGACTGCTCGACGGGGCAGACCTGCTGATCGACGGGCTCGACAACTTCCCGACGCGGTACCTGCTCAACGACATCTCCGTCGCGCACCACGTGCCGCTGGTGTTCGGAGGCGTCGTTGCGACCCGCGGAAACGCAATGACCATCCTGCCCCGCGCCGCCGCGGCCCGAGAGCCCTGGTCGGGGCGGATCTCCTGGCGTGATGATCAGGCCACGCCCTGCCTGCGATGTCTCTTTCCCGAACCGCCGCCGCCAGGCACTGCCGAGACATGTGATACGGCCGGCGTGCTCGCGCCGACGGTTGCCACCGTGGCGGCGATGCAAGCGATGGACGCCATCAAGCTCATGGCCGGTCGCATTGATGCCGTGCAGGCGGGGCTGACGGTTATTGACCTCTGGAATCGCGAGTCTCGCACGCTCTCGGCGTCATCGCCCATGGAGGCATGCCCGTGCTGCGGCGACGGAACATTTGCGTACCTCGACGCCATGGCCGGACAGGATCCCACCACCCTGTGTGGGCAGGACGCCGTTCAGGTCCCCGGTGCCGGCGAGGTAGATCTCGATGCCGTGGGAAGTCGCCTCGCTTCTCACGGTGAGGTCACGGTGACGCCATGGCTGGTGCGGACCGCCCTGCGGGAGGAGGGCCTGAATCTCACCTGCTTCCAGGACGGTCGCGTGGTCGTACACGGCACGACCGATGCGGGTCGTGCACGAGCCATCTGCGCGAGGTTCATCGGCGCCTGACGGCGCTGCCCCTATACTCGTCGGAATGGCGGATCCAGTCAGCAGCATCGAGCACAAGCCCGCCTTCGGCGCCACCTGCCTGGAGGGTCCGGTCACCTTGCGCACCATTCGACGCTGGATGCGGGACCAGTCTCGTTTTGCGTGCCTGACCTGCTACGACGCGACGACCGCTCGGTGGTTGGCCGAGGCGGGCCTGCCAACGCTCCTGGTGGGCGACACTGCCGCCGAGATGATCCTGGGGCACGAGAGCACGATTCACGCGCCGCTGGACTTCATGGTCACGATCACCGCTGCAGTGAAGCGAGGCGCTCCGGACACATTCGTCATGGGTGACATGCCGTTTCTCAGCTATCAGGTCGATGATGCGCTGGCCATCGAGCACGCGGGCCGGTTCATCGTGGAAGGCCACGCGGACGCCGTGAAACTGGAGGTCGACCACCGGTTCCTCGACACCTTTGCCGGAATCTGCCGGGCTGGCATTCCAGCCATTGCCCACCTTGGTTCGCGACCCCAGCAGTCCAAGCAGACAGGCGGCTACGTCTCGGCTGGCCGAAGCGCCAAGGAGGCGCAGGTGATCCTCGACGACGCCATCGCCATGGAGCAGGCGGGCGCATCCATGCTGCTGCTCGAGGCGGTCCCGGAAGATGTCTCCACCGCCGTCGTGAATGCCACGTCAATCCCTGTCATCGGCTGCGGCGCAGGTACGGCGTGCCATGGCCAGGTGGTCGTGCTGCAGGATCTGGCCGGCCTGACCAGCTGGCAGCCGTCGTTCGCCGCACCCACAGCCCATCTCGGTGATGCCTTTGTGGACCTCGCTGGGTCGTGGATGCAGCGCGTAGCCGATGGCGACCTCGGCGAGCATCCCTACCAGATGCGCCCGGGCGAAAGCGATCACTTCAACGCCAGCTGACGCACTCCCAGTGCAGCCTCGACCAGCAACCTAGTCCTCAGATGGGTCGGCTCATGCACGATGGCGCCGACTTCGCCCAGCTCGATGACGCGGCCGTCATCCATCACCATCGCCTCGTCGCAGAACTGGTGTACGACCGCGAGGTCGTGACTGATGAACAGGATGGCCAGGTCAAGCTCGTCCTGCAGGTCGGCTAGGAGGTTCAAGATGGAGGCTTGGACGCTCACGTCCAGCGCCGACGTCGGCTCGTCGCACACCAGCAGGGACGGGGACGTGGCTATGGCCCGGGCCAAGGCGATGCGCTGCTTCTGGCCGCCGCTGAATGCGTGCGGATGTCGCCGCGCATCATCGGGCGAGAGCCCGACCTGCCCAAGCAGCGTCGCCACACGGTCTCCAAGCGTGCTTCCCGAGGCCATCCCGTGCACCAGCAGCGGCTCGCCGACGATGGATCCCACCGTCATGAACTCGTTCAACGACCCTCCGGGATCCTGAAACACCAGCTGCATGTGACGACGAAGGGGACGCAGCTGCGACTGCGTCATCGCCGTGATGTCGGTCCCGTCCAATACCACGGATCCGGCAGCGAGCGGCACCAGTCGCAGGAGGGCCCGAGCAAGCGTGCTCTTTCCGCAGCCGCTCTCGCCGACGACCGCCAACGTGCGGCCTCGCTCCAGCTCCAGCGAGATGCCGTCAACGGCCACCACGGGGTCGCCGCGACCGCGGAAGACCACCCGCAGATCGCGGGCCAAGAGCAGCGGTTGGGTATGGTCCATGGGGCGCCTGAGATGGTATCTTCGGCGGGACCACCTCATCGCCATGCGGCAGTACCTCGACCTTCTCCAGCACGTCCTTGACAACGGTTGCCAGAAGCAGGACCGGACGGGTACCGGTACGCGCAGCGTCTTCGGCGCACAGCTGCGGTTCGACCTCTCGGAGGGCTTCCCGCTGCTGACCACCAAGAAGCTGCACCTTCGGTCAATCGTCCACGAACTGCTCTGGTTCCTGCGCGGTGACACGAACGTGGCGTGGCTCAACGACCACGGCGTCTCGATCTGGGACGAGTGGGCGAACGAGCAGGGCGACCTCGGACCCGTCTACGGCGCGCAGTGGCGTTCCTGGCCGACCGCCGACGGTCGCAGCATCGACCAGCTCTCGCAGCTGATGGCGCAGTTGCGTGATGATCCGAATTCTCGCCGCCACATCGTCTGCGCGTGGAACGTCGGCGAGATCGATCGGATGGCGCTGCCGCCCTGCCACTGCCTGTTCCAGTTCTGGGTGGGTGACGGCAGGCTCTCCTGCCAGCTCTATCAGCGTAGCGCGGACATCTTCCTCGGAGTGCCATTCAACGTCGCCTCCTACGCGCTGCTCACTGAAATGATCGCGCATGTGATCGGCCTAGAGCCGGGCGAGTTCATTCACGTGCTCGGCGATGCCCACCTCTACGCAAATCACGTCGAGCAGGCACGCGAGCAGTTGGCGCGGTCGCCACGACCACTGCCCACGATGCACATCTGCGATCGGCCGAGGTCCATCTTTGACTTCGCGTGGGAGGACTTCGAGTTGCGCAGCTACGAGCCGCACCCCCACATCTCCGCGCCGGTGGCCGTCTAGGAGCCGCGCGTGGCCGTTGCACTCGTCGTCGCCGTCAGCGAGAACGGGGTAATCGGCGCCGGTGGCGATCTACCCTGGCACCTGCCGCGGGACCTTGCGCACTTTCGATCGCTGACTGTCGGTCACACCGTGGTCATGGGACGACGAACCTGGGATTCGATCGGCCGACCACTGATCGATCGTCGAAACATCGTCGTGACGCGCAACGCCGACCTCGCCGCGACTGGTGCCGAGATCGTCACGGACGTGGCGGAAGCTCTGGCGGCCGTCGACGAGGACTCGATCTTCGTGATCGGTGGCGGGGAACTCTACGCCCATGCCCTCCCTGTAGCGACGCGCGTCCACCTGACGAGGGTGCATGCAACGATCGATGGAGACACGCACTTCGAGGATCTGCCCGCCGACCAGTGGGAACTGGTTTCAAGCGAGCAATACGGCGCGGATGGCTCGCACGCCCATGCCATGACCTTCGAGACATGGGAACGGCGGGCCGAAGAGGCCTGATTGTGGTCGCGGGGACCGCGGGCGGCCGATACGACCAATCGATCCTGAGGTCGCGCCAATGGCCATCGCCCTGCCGCAACACGTCGAAAGCAGTGCCTGCCCACACGTGGACGCCGGACACGTCGCCTGCAGCAGCCGCTTCACCCTTGGGCGCGTCGACGAGGCGTTCGACACATGCTTCGGCGCATTCGGCACCTGCGGGGTCTACCAGCAACTCGCCGAGATCGCGGCCCGCCGCGACCTGGCGGAGCAGCGAGACGATGGCAGGGCAATTGAACTACGACCGACAGGTACGTGACTTCCTCGGGTACCTCCGGGTGGAGGCGGGCCTGTCTGCAGCCACGATCTCCGCGTATTCCACTGACCTGCGCGACTTGCGCGATGACCTGCTGGCAGCGGGCATTCAACATGTCGGCAACGTCGAACCCGCGCACCTTGCCGCCCACGTCCGCCATCTCCATCGCGACCGCGACATGCAACCCTCGAGTGTGGCTCGCCATCTCTCGACCATCCGCATGTTCTTCAGGTTTCTCGAGGCCTCCGGGCGGATCGGAGCGGACCCTGCGCGGCTTCTGGAGACGCCGACGCGCTGGCGTCGATTGCCCGATGTGCTCTCGCCGCGGAAGATGCGACAGCTCATCGACGCCGCCAATGAGTCCGGCGGCCGCCTCTGGCAGCGTGATCGCGCCCTCATTGAGTTGATGTACGCAGGTGGCATGCGAGCGAGTGAGGTCGTCGGGATTCGCCTCAAGGAGTACAACGAGACGATCGGCGTCGTCCTGGTCACCGGGAAGGGCGGCAAGCAGCGATTGCTTCCGATCGGTGAGCCGGCGCGCGACGCGGTATCGCAGTATGTCGAGGAACTGCGACCACACCTGATGCGATTCGACGACGGCCGCGACGACGACCGTCTCCTGCTCTCCAACAACGGGCGACCTCTTGAACGGGTGGCGGTCTGGCAGATCATCCGCCGCCTCGCCAGCCGCGCGGGGCTCGGCGCCGTGCATCCGCACATGCTCCGGCACAGCTTCGCCACCCACATGCTCGCCGGTGGAGCCGACCTGCGGGTCGTTCAGGAACTGCTCGGACACGCCGACATCGCCACGACACAGGTCTACACGCACGTCGACCGTTCGCACTTGCGCGCCGTCGTCGCCAAGTACCATCCTCGCCCCTAGGATGGTGGCATGCTCATCGAGTTTGCCATGCTGGCGGCAGCAGCTTCGCAGCCAATGTGCTCACCCGCTCAATTCCAGGAGGCCCTTGGTTCCCTGCTGAGTGGCGAATCTCGCATCGTGGCGGAGTCAATCCGCGACGACTACATGTCACAGGCAGCCGGCCTGCCCGCCGGAGCTCTCGATGGATCACGTCGATCGCTGCTGCTGTTCATTGAATTTACTGACTCGCTGCGGGTCCTGGAGGACGCCCCGGCCTGGGAGGCAGCGGTGATCGACCTGCATCGACGAGTCCTGCTGGCCTCCCGCGAGGCGAATAACCCCTGGATCGCCGCGCCCTGGCCGGATGCAGTCGCCCTGATGGACGCAATCGGCGATGGCTTGGATCGCCTGGAGGATCGCGCCGTGGCCGCCCGCCGCCTCGACCGGTTTCTGGAACGGGAGGTCCTCTCGGACCTCGAGGACCGATGGGCGCTGCGAGCGGCCGTTGACAGCGGCGACGCCGAGGCCTGCCGGGTCTTGACGCACCGTGCCATGGACCGCTGGATTCGATTTCGCGGGATCGCAGACGCCACATGGACGAAGGTCGCCGCGAGCATGGAGTCCTTCGAGGGTCGCGGCTTCATTGCGATGACGCGCGAGGCGATGTTCCCCGGGTTCGTCGACGCGGGTCCGGTTCGCATGTGGCACTGGATCGACGCGAACTTGGACGACCGCGACCTGGCCGGCGATGCGAGCACCCTTGTTCGGCGATTGCTTGACGGCCTGGCGACCGAACAGGAGCAGATGATCCGGACCATCGTCTCCACGAGGATGGAGCAGGGCATCGATCCCTGGTCCGCGGTCTGCGATCTCCCAGATCACGCCGGGCAGAGTGTGCGAGTAAGAAACCAAGTGCTTGCGTCGAGCTCGCTGGCTCATCGCAGAACACGGTCGGCGGTCGATGCCCTCGAGTCGCTCCTGACCGATGACCAGCGCGTCGCGATGCGATCTGCACTCGGTCAGTACCCGTAGTACTCCTCAAGAACCGCCTTCCAATCGGCCGTCGACGACACCGAAATGAAGCGGCGTCGCACGGTCTCCCCGTCCTCGTGGTGGTGCGCAAAGCGGATCCCGAACTTCCGCATCATGCGAGATGCCCCTTGCTCACCGTGCAGCGCCGCGGAGAGTTCGAAGTGGGTGAGCAGCGCGTCTCGCTGCTCTGCGATGCTCGGCAGAGTCGGATCCTCCCCGGCCATGAGCTGGCGAGCCTGACGGAATATCCAGGGGTTTCCGATGCACCCTCGCGCGATGGACACGCCCTGCACCCCGGTGCGCTCAAGCATGCGAAACACGTCCGCTGCCGTCCAGATGTCGCCGCTACCGAGAATGATCGCGTCGGGTCGGCTGGCCACCAACTCTGACAGGGCCGGCCAGGACGATGGGCCCTTGTATTTCTGCACCACGGTACGAGCATGCACCGTAGCCCACGCGTAGCCGGCGTCCATCGCAGCGTCGAGGATGCGGAGGGCATCGTCCGAGGATCCTGGCTCGTCGTCGAAGCCGCGTCGCATCTTCAGCGTGGTCGGGATCTCGGCTGGAACCGCCGATCGCACTGCCTGAAGCACCGCGATCGCCTCGCGGGGGGCTGCAAGGAAGTGTCCCCCGCGCCGGCGACGGCGGATCTTCTTCACCGGGCAGGCGAGGTTGACATCGATGACGTCGTACCCCATCCCCACGAGGATCGCGGCGCCCTGTGCCATCGTGGCCGTCTCGGTTCCCATGACCTGGCCGGCCACAGGGTGATCGTCGAGCCCGCCGAGGCGGTTCTCCCCGGGATCGCCGAGTCCGCACTCCTGCGCCAGCAGGTCCGGGTCCTCGCGACGGCGGCCTTTGCCGCCATTGATGAGCGTCAGGTCAAGGAGCGCCTCGGTCACGCAGAACGGACAGCCATGTCTTCGCGCCACGAGTCGCATGGCCGCGTCGCTGTACCCGGCGAGACCCGCCTGGAAGAAGGGGGCATCGAATCCTGCCACGAGCTGGGGCAATCGGGCGTCGACGGAGGTCGATGCCGCGAAGGCGCACACATCCTGCGCGTCGGCGATCACCTCGACAGATGGTGCCATCTCGACAGACATGCTCTTGATGATAGGAGGCCCTACGGAGATCCGACCACGAGGAGTCCCACCATCGGGGCTTCGCCTCGCTGTATCTCGATCATCACGAGAGAATCCGGCTCATCCGTCCGCCACAGCCCGCCGGCGTTGAATGGCTCACCGAATCGATCGTGGAAGGACCAGAGATTCAGCGAAACGGCCGACCCGGCTGGCAGCGATGGCAGTGGATGCGTGAACTGCTGGTTGATCCACAAGGTCGCATCCTGGTAATCGACGGCGGTGGCGTTTACGAGCTCGATGTCGCTGCCACTGCGAAAGACCTGGATCGCCACGATGTCCGTCGTGTGCAGCGCGGCCGGGTAGGCGGCAGCCGCCTGAACGCCACGCGAAGACGCCTGTTGGCAGCCAGCAAGCATACCGGTCAGCAGGAGTGAACAGGCACATCGCCTCATCGGCAGGCAGTCTAGCAGCGAGGAAGGTTGGTCACGGACGGGGCAGCGAGCCGAGCACGTCGATCAGGTCGGCAGCGTCGACCACCCCGTCGCCACTGACGTCAGCGGACGCGTCGTCGCCCCCGAATGCCTCTAGGACGGCCAGGACGTCGAGCGTGTCCACGATCCCGTCGTGGTTCACGTCGAGCTGGCACTGGTCCAGGACGCCATTGGCATCAAGATCGGCCCCGAGGCCCAGCAGGAGCTCGCAGCCGTCGGGCACGTTGTTTCCATTGCAGTCGTCGCTTGAGACGCCCGCGAGCAGCACCGACGAGCCGCTGTCGGGCATGACGCCCACGATGGTCGCGATGCCGTCCTGCAGCAGGGTCGAGGCCAGGCCCGACTCCACCTCTCGCACGGCCAGCGACCGCACGTGTCGCCAGGTCAGCGTGTCGTCGAGGAAGAAGAGTTCTGCGCTGCCGTCGCGTCCACTGATGACCGCGCGGTTGCTCACAGGCAGCGTCCAGCGATCGTCCGAGGTGAGCAGCAGGTCCGGCGCCAGCGAGAGGTCCGCATCGCCGACGATGCACAGGGCCCATGGTCGCCAGAGCTCGTCGCCGGGCTTGGTGCCATTGATCCCGATACTGGGCCCATTGTCCATGTCGCTGGATGTCTGGTTGCCGCCATCAGCTGGCGGTGCGATCAGCACGGTCGGGTCGATCCAGGCGTCCGAGGGTGCGTGGCCGGGTGTGCCATCGCCCCAGCAACTGACGCGGAGGCCGATCGCCGGGCCGCCCCAGGTGCTGTTGGTACCGCAGGACGAGTTGGCTCGCACGCGGTAGAAGTAGGACACGCCGGGCGTCCCCCCATGGTCATGGTATGGCGGCGTCACACCGAATGCGATGATGCTCCCGGTACCGTTCAGCGTCGTTGATCGCGCCACGTCGAAGTTGTTGCCAGAGCCGAACCAGTCCACAACGACGCGATCGCAGAGGTTGGTCGTGGCGGTCACGTTCTGGGGCGGGTCCGCGGCGGGCGCGTAGTAGCCGTGTTCCCCGGGGCCGAGGTTGTTGTCGCAGGGTGACTGGTCGTCGTACTCGGCGGTGACCCAGTAGTAGTAGCTAATCCACGGGCTGTTGATCACCGTATCACTGTCATCGAGGTACTCCGTGCCGCTGATGCTCGACGCAAGCGGGACGGCGGTCGATGGTCCCGCTGAGAGGCTGCGCCACACGGTGTAGGTCTCGGCGCCGTCGACGTCACTCCAAGTGATGCGAATGCCATCGCAGTCAGTCCCGTCACTGGCAATGACTACGGACGGGTGCCCAAGACCAGTGTCCGCGTAGCCGGTGTCCCCGTCACTAAAGTCGCTGTCCCCGCACTGGTCGTCGTCGGCCTTGACGTAGTAGTAGTACGTCGAGGTCCCCGTGTTGTAGTCCGTCCAGGTGGTGCCGAGTGTCTGGCCCAGTTCAGTGGCGAGGTCAGGGTCGTTGGTGTCGCTGCGGTACACGTAGTACCTCTCCGCGGAAGCCACCGGGTTCCAACTGATGAAGACATCGCACGGCAGCGTGCCGTCCGATGCGGTGACGCCCGTTGGCGGAAGCACGGACAGCGCTGCGGCGGGGTCGGACTCCGTCTGGTCCGAAGCGCCGCAGAGGTTCGAGCATCCCACCCAGTAGGCATACTCCACGCCAGTAGCCACCTCGTCGTCCGAGTAGGCGGTGGATGCGCCGTTCTCCATGAGGACGTCGGCATCCTCGAAGTTGTAGTCACCGTTCTCATCCGCGGTGCCGCGCCAGAGCGTGTAGAAGTCTGCACCGGGCACCTGACTCCAGTTCAGGTTGATCGAAAGGCAGGACGGCGAGGCGATCAGGACGTTCGGGGTACCCGGCGCAGTGATGCTACGGCCGGTGGACGGCTGGGAGGCAGAACTTGCGCCGCACGAATTGTCAGCCTTGATCCAGTAGATGTAGGACGCACCGGACTCGATGGGCGCCCAGTCCGTGGCCGTCGTCGAGTCGATGAAGAGGAAGTCCGCGTGCTTGGTGACCAGGGGTGCCGCGCCGGGCTCGTTCGGATCGAAACCGGGATCGGTGGCGCGGAAGATCGTGAACGTGGCGCCGTCGCCGGGATGATCCCAGGTGACGCGGATCTCGTCACAGTAGGTGTCAAACGTCGCGTCCACGTCATCGGGCACCACGATGGACGGCAGGGCGAACCCGGCGTCGGGAATGCTCATGGTGGTCTCGCCGCAGACGCCCTCCGCCGTTACCCAGTAGAAGTACTGGACGTTGGGCAAGGCGTCGTTGTCGATGTATTGGGCTCCATCGGTGTGCGTCAGCAGCTGGGCCGTGGTCGAGTTGTTGGTCGTATTGCGGTAGACGAGGTAGGTCGTCGCGCCGGATACGGCATTCCATGAAACGTGCAGGAATCCGCAGTCGGTGCCATCGGTAGCGTTCACCCCGGTGGGCGTCTCGAGATCGGCAGACCAGCCAGCATTGCCGAAGTTCAGGAACGGGCTGAGACCGCAGTCGTTCTCGGCGCGGACCCAGTAGAAGTAGATCTCGCCTGGATCCACGTCGGGATCCGTGAAGGTCGGGATGAACGAGTAGCCCAGGAGCGTCGCAAGTTCCGGCGGGTTGTTCTCGTCGCCGCGGTAGATGCTGTATCGCGAGGCCGAGGGCACGCCGGTCCAGTTGATGACCACCGAGTCGCACTGCGAGCCCTGGGATGCCAGGGCCGTCGGCGAGTCTTCAAGGATTGTCGCTGGCCAGCCCGTGGCGCTCAGGCTTCCGCCGCTGATCCCGCAGGAGTTGACCGACTGGATCCAGTAGTGGTAGACCTCACCGGGATCGAAGCCGCCGACCGGTCCAGCGTCGGTGAATGGCGGATACGGCCAGGATCCCTCAATCTCCTCGGCGGTGGCAAAGTCGTTCAGGGTGCTGCGAAGAATGCGGTAGCCCTGCGCCGCGGTCGTCGCTTCCCAGGCCACCAGGATCTCCTCGCAGTACTCGCCGAGCGATGCGACGACGTCGTCGGGAATCTCAATCGGCGGCCGGGCAATGCCCGCCTCCGGCGGCGAGAACAGCTCCGGAAGCGTGCAGAAGTTATTGAAGGACGTGATGAAGTAGTAGAGGTCGTCCTCGTAGATCGGCGGATCACCGTCGACGAACTCCGGTCCAAAGGACGTGCCGATGAAGTTCCCCGCCCCAATCGGATCGGGCGGCGAGGGTACCTCGCTCCGGTAGATCCGGTAGCCAGTGGCACCCGGTACCGCATCCCACTCGATCTCCACGACACCACAGGG
>CAZKTE010000025.1:0-24084 GCA_964555625.1 uncultured Isosphaeraceae bacterium
TGACGGCGTAGACGCGCACCGGCAGGCCCTCTTCCTTGGCCCAGGCGGCGAACTCGTTGAGTGCAGGCAGGCCTCGGCGGCATGGACCGCACCAGGTTGCCCAGAAGTCCAGAACCACGACCTCGCCCTTGAGGGCCGAGAGCGTGACCTCGCCGCCACCCATCTGCGCGAGGGTGAAGTCCGGCGCAGCATTGCCCTCCAGTTCGACCGTGGGCTCGGGCTCCTCCTCCATGTCCTCCATGCCACGCATGGCGGACGCGAAGAACGCGTCCTTAGAGTCGTACTTGGTGCGCTCGCCGGCGTCGAAGGAGACGGCAGGCTGGGCATTGACGATGCGGATCTTGTCGGTGAAGGGCATCGTGAAGGGATCATCACTCCCAGGCTGGTCCATGCTCATGACCACCGATCGGATGAGCTTGGACTCGTCGACCGTGACGGCGACGTTTGCCATCATGCCCTTCATGTGCACCACGTGCAGGTGCTCTTCGCCGTGGACGTGCTCGACCGCGGTCACCGTCGCGCTGTCATCGCCCATGGCGAAGCTCGCAAGCCAGGTAGCCGGATCATCACTCTCTCGCAATGCCAGGGTCCAGAGGCCGGGCATCCCGCCCATGCCGTCCATCATGTCGTTGACGCCCGCGTAGAAGGTCGTGGTCGGGGCGACGACGTAGCCGTCCTCGACCATTGGCGAGGTCAGGTGGACGTTTCCATCGAGCCAGGTGAAGGACAACTGGTCCTCGATGTTCATCTGACCGGTCTTGGCACCGACCTGCAGGGTGATCGTCTGGGTCTCCACCATGCCCGGGCCGATCTCGAATTCCAGCACGATTGTCTCGTCGATCGCGGCGGCGGCCTTGTAGGTCTCGTGGACGCCTCGCAGCAGACTGATGGCCTCCTGGTGGGCCGCGTTGTTGGCCGGCTCGGGAGTCCCCTCCTGGGCGAGGGCAATGGGCGCAATCAGGGTCGCTGCGGCCAGCATTGTGCGAATGGTCATGGATGGTCCTTGGCGTGGGCGCTTGGGGTTACTGGTTCAGAAGCGGGCCCCGGAGGATACCAAAGTACCTCCTCAAGATCCGCACGCAGTCGTGCAACGCACTCCCCTCGTACCGGATGCATCGCATCCGGGGCGATCTGCGCAAGTGGCCCAAGTACGAATGCCCGCTCGTGCATGTTCGGGTGGGGAATCACCAAGCCCGGCTCATCCACGACGAGATCGCCCATCAACAGCAGGTCGATGTCCAGCGTCCGCGGTCCCCAGCGCGCCTCTTCCCGCCGATCGCGTCCGCATCTGCGCTCGATGGCCATGCACTCCTCAAGCAGCGCGCGTGGCGCGAGGCGCGTGCGCAGCGCCGCGGCGGCGTTGAGGAAGTTCCTCTGCTCCACGTCCCCCACCGGCGCAGTCTCGACGTAGTCGCTGACGGCCAGCACCGATCCCAGATCCCCAAGTGCCGCCACCGCCGAGTCAAGGTGTGCGCGACGATCGCCGAGGTTACTGCCGAGGCCGAGATGGACGACCTGCTCGCTCATGGCCCGATCGGCACTCCCTCCTGCCAGCACTGGCGAGCGTCATGCGCGCCAAGCATGCGAAGGCGCAACACCTGCAGGGCAGAGCGCGCAGCGCGCTGCCGCACCTGCCGTCGATCGCCGCTGAAGCAGAACCGGGTGACGCTCGCTGCGCCATCGAGCATGCAGCCGATGAAGACGGTGCCCACGGGCCGTTCGTCGCTGCCACCATCGGGGCCGGCGATCCCTGAAATGGACAGTGCCGCGTCGGCATCGGCCCGCTGCGCTGCGCCGATGGCCATTTCCGCGGCCACCTCGCCGCTCACCGCGCCATGGGCCTCGATCAGCGCTGCATCGACGCCCAGCTCACTGACCTTGAGATCGTTGTCATAGGTCACCCACCCGCCGCGGTACCAGGCCGAGGAGCCGGACACCGAGACGACAAGCGACCCGAGCATGCCACCGGTGCAAGACTCGGCCGTTGCAAGCGTCGCGCTGCGCTTGGCGAGTGCCACTCCAAGATCCTCAGGCAGCGAGCGATCAAGGGCGAAGGGCGCCCAGCGCTGCCTGATCTCGGCGGCCATGTCGGCGTCGCCGATGACGCGGGCGCTGATGCCCGCAGCGCCCATCAGGATCGCGGCGCCATCGTCGATGAGATCGGCGATTCGCTCTGCGGCCAGCGACTCGGGCAGCCCCCAACAGGTGACCTCGTGGATGATCCGCCGGTCACCGCGTTTCAAGCCATTGAGCAGTTCGTCGATGCACCCTTCGAACATTGGCCGCAGCTCCGAGGGCGGCCCGGGAAGGCAGAGGATCCGGGCATCGCCGATCACCGCGCGCATGCCAGGGGCGGTCCCGTGAGCGTTTGCAATGGCCGTCGCTGACGTCGGGCGCAGCGCCTGGCAGCGATTGGGCTCGGGCATGTCCTCGCTACGCTGGGCAAACCACGCCTCGATGGACGCCATGGCCCACTCGTCGTGCTGGAGTTCCTCGCCGAGCGCCGCGGCCAGCGCCGCGCGCGTGCGATCATCGCCGGTTGGCCCAAGGCCCCCGCACGTGACGACAAGATCCGCGTCGGAAGCGAGTTGGCCGATCGCAGCGGCAATCGCCACCTGGTCATCTGCGACCTGTCGCCGCTGCGTGACGCTGATGCCGCGGGCAGCCAGTTCCCCGGCAAGCCACGGGCCGTTGGTGTCAGGGCGATCGCCAAGGACCACCTCGTCGCCGATGGCCAGGATCGCCGCCGCCGTCATCGGCGGTCACCGACCACATTGGCGTACTGCCCGCGGAAGAAGGCCGCGCTGTCGCGACGCAGCGACGGGCCGCCGCGATCCTCCCGCGGCCAGAGGCCCTGGTCCTCCCAGCCCTCTCGCAGCCAGCCACGCTTGATGATCGCGCGGTCCTCACTGGTTGCCAGACCCCGCAGCGAACCGCCGGGCTCGCTGATCATGGGCATGGCGTCGAAGGCCGCGAGCATCGCCGAGAGATCGCCGTCCTCGACATCGGCGGCGGTGACGATTGCGTCGGTATCCGGATAGGCCGGGTGGGTCAGGATCGCCTCCCAGGCGCGGACCAGTTCCTCGTGGTGGTCCATGGCCATCGCCGAGAAGAGCGGCGCGATGTAACTGCGCATCGCAGCGTCGGCGAATGGCGGCACGCGGGCCGTGTCGAAGGGGTTGACCCGGTCGATCATGCGATCCAGATGGCGGGCGTACATGGACGCGCGCACCGGCAGCCGTCGGAGTTCAAACTTGCGCGGCCCGAGGCCATCCTCGTGCTCGTCGTCGATGGCGAACTGCCAGAGCGCCTGGCCCTCATCGCTGAGACAGAAGCGGATGAAGCGCCGGGCGAGCTCCGGGGAGGGCGCCCCACGCAGCATGGAGATCGGATCGGGGTCGATCATCGTCGCCCCGGGCGGGTCGAGGTACCCGACGCGATCGCCGCCACCGCCGGCCCGCAGGGCCTGCGCCTGGTAGCGGCCATAGAAGTCGATGCAGACGCCCATCGCCGCGTCTCCCTGGCTCACATCGGCCGGGGGCTTGAGGCTGCTTGCCGAGAAATAACGGGCGTTGCCCGCTGCACGCCGCAGGACCTGCCATCCACGCTCCCAGCCGAGATTCTCGAGCATCGCCTCGAAGGCCGTCGTGATCGAGCCGCTCTGGGCGGGATTGACCAGGGCCACGCGTCCACGCAGCCGAGGATCGGCCAGCGCTTCCCACCCGCCGGGAGTCCCGATGCCCAGGTCGGCGAGGACCTCGTTGTTCCACACGACGCCAAATCCACTGAGCGCCGTGCCATACCAATAGCCTTGGGCGTCGTAGAGCGGCGTGTCTGCGATCATCGATCGTCCGTAGATCGCGTCGAGCTCGCCTGCCTGCAGGCCACCTGACATGCTGATCGATGCGTGGAGTTGTTCCCCGTCAACGATGGCGGTCACGCCCTGCTTAAGCACGCTGTGCTCGTAGGACCCCCCGCCGAAAACCAGGTCCGCCGCGCCGCCCAGGCTCTTGCCCTGCTCGAGGGCGTAGGCGTACTGCGACTGGAGCATGCGGCGAATCTCGCTTGTACCGCCGGGTACAGACCAGGCGATCTGCGCCGCCTCGCCGAACTGCGCCTCGTGCCAGACGGCGAAGGCGCGGGCAAACTCGTAGCGGATCTGCTCGTTGTGGGGGGAGATGACGACCAATTGCAGGTCGGCGTGGACCGCCGGAGCGTCATCGCCGGGGTAGAGCAGCGGGACGCCCAGCACCAATGTCAGGCACACGCCGACGATCCACACGGCCCGCCGGTTCATCGCAACTGCCCACGCAGTGCGTCGGCCATGGCCGCCGCAGCGTCCGCGACGCCCGAAGTCCAGTCGTCGCCGTCGCCGCCGGCGTAGATCACGCTTCGGCTTGCGGTGATCAGCGCGCCGTAGCCGTCGCCGATGCAGGAGGCCACATCCTCGATGCGGCCGCCCTGGGCGCCGACGCCGGGCATCAGCAGGATCTGGTCGGGCATGCGCTCCCGCAGGGCGATGGCGTCCGCCACAACAGTCGCACCGACGACGGCGCCAAGAGCGCTGCGGCCACAGTCTCCCAGCCAGTTGCCCGCCTCGTCGGCGAGTAGGTCGGCGACCAGTTCGGCGACGCTGCGGCCATCTTCGAGCTGCCGGGACTGGATCGCGTCGCCGCCGCGGTTGCTCGTGCGCACCAGAGCGAAGACCCCCAGGCCCGACTCCAGGAATGGCCCGATGCCGTCAAGGCCAAGCCAGGGATTGGCAGTAATCCAGTGACAGGGGCCGTCGGCGGTCGCGGCCGCAGCGTACTGCGCGCTGGAGATCCCGATGTCGCCGCGCTTGGCGTCCAGGATGACCAGGAGCCCGGCGTCCGCCGCTCGCTGCCGCAGGTTTCCCATCAATGCGACGCCCGGCGCTCCGAGCCGCTCAAAGCACGCTGATTGGAACTTGATCGCCGCTGCGATTGGCGCGACGGCGTCGATGACGCCACTGCAGAATGCCTCGCATGCGTCGACCGGATCACGCCCGCAGAGCGACCCTGGCAACCGCTCGTGCACCGGGTCGAGCCCCACGCAGACCGGGACTCCGACGCGGTCGATGGAGGCCACCAGTCGATCGGCTGGATGCGTTGATCCGGCCATGGAGAGGCATGGTAGTAGAATCGAGGGCGTGACTGACGCTCCACGACACCTTGACCTTCGTCGCGCCGAAGGACTTGACGTGCAGTGGAGCGACGGGACGAGCACCTTTTATCCCATCGCGTATCTGCGTCGCATGTCCCCTTCCGCAGACGCCCAGCACACCCGCAATGAACTGGCGGCGAACCCGCTGGCGGTCCTGGCCGCCAGCGGCGACGAGGGTCCACTGACCGCCTTGGACGCGGAACTCGTGGGAAACTACGCCATCCGCATCCGCTTCAGCGACGGACACCACACCGGGATCTACTCCTGGGACTACCTGCGTGGACTGACGCCCCCCACATGAACACGCTGCACCTGGTACCAGTTCATGGCGTCGATGGCCCGCCCGTCGACCATGACGCTCCATTTCGCTGCCAGATCCGCGTGGACGACACCCAGGCGAGCAATGAGGTCGACCACGTCAATAACATCGAATTTCTGCGATGGATTGATAGAGCAAGTGAGCTCCACTGCGACGCGGCCGGCTGGCCACGGCAGCGAATGCTCGATGCGGGCATGATGTGGTTCGTCGCTCGCCACGAGATCGACTACCGCGCCGAGGTGTCGATCGGTGATGACCTCCTGCTGAGTACCTGGGTCGAGGACGTGCGGCGGGTCAAGTCCTGGCGATCAACTGCCATCCACTGTCGCGCCGAGGACACCTGGGAGTGTGCCTGCCGCGCTCGGACCCTCTGGGTCCTAGTGGATCTGGCCACGCGGCGGCCGCGGCCGGTACCGGCGGACATGGCCACCGCCTTTGCGCCGCTTGCGGCCCCGCGCCTTGGGGGCCGGCCGTGAGCGTCGCCCTAGTGATGTCGGCCGATCGCCTCGCCGAGGAGCGGGCGATGCTCAACCGGCTCGGCGTGGGACTGGTCAACGAGGGCGTTCGGGTCGTCAGCGTCGTACCCGAGGGCGACGATGAGCGCGGGGGCATGCCGGCGATGATCCCGCAGGTGCGGACACCGATGCCCGCGCCGCTGTTGCTTCGGCGTCGAGCCACCGATGCGCTCGTGGACGCGATTGGGCGCCATGACGTCGACACGCTCGTGGCGTTCGGCGCCGCCGCCGCGTCCGTCTCTGCCCGCGTCGCGAGTCGACTTGACGCCGACCTACTCGTCGAGGTCGTCTCGATCGCCGATGCGCAGCGCCTGCGACGCAATGCCTCCGTCGATGCGTACCTTGCCGCGACCCCCTCGATCGAGCGCGCCATCATCGAGCGACTAGGGCCCGGTCGAGCAACTCACGTGCCCATCGCCGCCGCCGGGTCGGCGCCTCCGGAGGCGCCGGAAACCGAGACCTGCCTGGCCATCGGCGTCCTGGACGCTGCGGTCAACCCGGCCGCTACGCGCGCGTTCCTCGCGGCGCTTGCGGCCGTCGATGGCGACGGCGCTGCGCGGGTCTTCCTGGAACTGCGCGGCCGAGGCCAGCATCGCGCGTGGCGGGCCGTCCGCGACTGCGGACTGCTCGATCGCGTCACCTGCATTCGCGACGCCTCGCCGCTGCGAAGCTTGGTGATCGACTGCGACCTAATCGTCCTGCCAGGCACTCGCCATGGCGTCCGCAGCATTCTGCTGGAGGCCATGCAGCATCGTCGAGCGGTCCTCGCGGCGGCCATCGAGGGCCTCGACATGCTCGTGGGGGGCGAGACCTCCATGCTGGTGGAGGATGACTGGGAGGCGCCCCTGGATCGGCTCCTTGGAGACGCCGGCCTGCGGTCGCGGCTTGGAAACGCCGCCAGCAGCCTCGTCTGCAGTCAGTACGGATCTGCCACGCAGGTCCAAGCGTTGGCTGCGCTGCTCGAGCGGCTCTGAAGACCCCACCAGGGCTGATTGTGGCGATGGGCACGCCCGCGTGCCGACGAGAGAAGCATCTTTCTCCCCTCCCCCCCGTCGGCACGGCTTCGGCCTCTGTCGACGGGGGCTTTTCTTAGCGCATCAGGCCGCGGAGGATCTGAAGGCCCTGCTCGAGGCGGGCCTCGTCGGCGGCCAGGCTGATGCGCACATGGGTGTCGCGGCTGGAGAAGATGTGCCCGGGGATGACCAAGACTCCTGCATCCATGGCTCTCTGGCAGAAGGCCTCACCCCCCTCGGCCACGGCCGGGAAGGCGTAAAAGGCGCCCTCGGGCACGACCAGGTCGGTCACATCGCCGAGGGCATCGACCACCATGTCCCGCCGCATGGCGAATCGGGCAACCAGAGGCGACAGATCCACCTTCGGGGCCGCGAGCATCGCCTGCTGAGCGATTGACGACGCGCAGACGAAGGTGTGCTGCTGGAGCTTGGCCATTTCCGTAATGAGCAGCCGCGGACCGGCCACGTAGCCCATGCGCCAGCCGGTGCAGCCGTATGTCTTCCCGAACCCACGCACCAGCAGCAGGTCGCTGCTGACGGTCGCCGGCGTCGGCGCGCTGTTTCCCAGAGGCGGGAAGACGAAGCGGTCGTAGATCTCATCGGTGATCAGCAGGATGCCGCGTTCCGCGCAGAGCGCAACGATGTCGGCGAGCTCCACATCGCTGAGCACCACGCCGGTGGGATTCGCCGGCGTGTTGAGCAGCAGGGCCTTGGTGCGGTCGGTGATCAGCGGCTCGATGCGCTCGGCTGTCATCCTGAAGTCACCGTAGGTGTCGCACGTGACGGCGCGGCCTCCGGCGATCGTCGCAAGTGCCGGGTAGATCACGAACCACGGATCTGGAATGATCAACTCGTCTCCGCGGTCAAGCAGCGCAAGGCAGGCGAGCGTCAGCGCGCCGGCCGTGCCGCTTGTGACGATGACGTCGCTGTCGGCCTCCGCCCCGACGGACCACCCGAACTCGTCTGCGACCTGAGTCCGAAGCGCGTCGCGCAGCGCCGCGTCTCCGCCGGTCATCGTGTATCCGTTGTGATCGTCGCGGATCGCCGCGATCGCCGCGTCCTTGAGCGCATCGGGCACCGCGAAGTCAGGTTGACCGATCGAGAGGTCGATCGGATCGGTGAGCGTGGCGGCTCGTTCCCAGATGGCCCGGATGCCCGACACCTCAATCTGGCGCACTCGGCTCGAGAGGAGCGCGTCAATGGCAAGGGGTGTCGTCACCGCGTCATCCGCCTGCCGGATCAGTCCCCGTTGGCCTCTTCGGCACCCTCGCCGAGCGTGGCCTCACCCTCGGTGCCGTCAACTGCACCCTCGGCACCCTCGATCAGCTCGCCACCCTCGGCATCCTGCGGCTTCTTCTCCTTCTTGGCGACCTTGACGGCGCGGTGCGCGACCTTGCGCATGCCCAAGGGGGAATCGCTTGCCAAGTCGAACTCACCCTCTTCGGCGAGCTGCTCCACGCGCTCTGCGCGAGTCAGCACGTTTCGGTGCTGGTTGAGGCCAGAGGGGCTGGTCTTGAGGCTTGAGTGCAGGCTCATGGTGGGGTTCCAGGGTCGGGGAGTCAGGTGCCTCTGTAGAGGCTCGGATACGCGTCGTGCAGGTCTGTCGCTCCTCCGCTGGCCTTCCAGCGTCGCCCCACTGCATGGATCGCGTCCTCGAGGCGCTTGACGGCCTCGTTTGAACGGCTGTCCGTTGACAGGGCGGGCAGGGCGATGACCCGGCGGAGCCGAGCATTGTGGCCCGAAACCACATACGTTTCAAGCCCCTGCTCGCGGCAGAAGGCCGCCAATCGCATCGCGCCATCAGGACTGGTCTCGGCGATGATGAAATACCGCTGTCCAGCGGCCCGCGGATCGCCAAGGACCGCTCCCCAGGCCCGCGCAGCAGCCTTGGGAGGCCGCGGCGCGGGGATGGCCGGGTCCGCTCCTGAAGGGACGGCTGCGACCGGGGGCGCGTTGATGGGGTCGACTGGCATGTCCGCCAGCACGCGGGTGGCGTAGTCGGCTCGCGCAATCGCCTCCCCGCGGCGAAATCCCATGGCCCAGGAGATCACCAGCAGCGCAATGGTGATGGCGCCGATGACGGCGAGCCCCCCCACCGAGAGCCGCACGCTGCGTCCAGGTGAGAGCACGTTGTGCTCCAGGTCATCGCGGGGCGCAGGCGGCTTGGATGTGTCTGCGCCCGGCCCGGGCCGAATCAGTTCATACAGTGCAGGTCCCTTGCGTCCCATCGTCATGCCTCCTTTGCACGCGATCCAGTGCCGATCACGCTTGCCATGGCAAGCCCCCCGGCGTGTGACAGGCTCAATTGCCAGTCCGTGATTCCCGAGGTCGCCGCAGCCGCAGCTGCGCGGCCCCGGAGTTCAAGTCGAGGCGGTCCCACGTCGCGGACGACCGCGACGTCCCGCCATTGAATGCCCCCCGTCAATCCGGTCCCCAGCGCCTTGAGTACCGCCTCCTTGGCGGCGAAACGCGCCGCAAGTCGCTCGGCAGCCACGTCCCTGTTTGGCACATCGGCCACCGCCCGCTCCTCGCTCGTGAAACAGCGCTCCAGAAACCGCTCGCCATGGGCCTCGAGCACGCGACTGATGCGCTCAACGCTGACGATGTCGATGCCATGGGCGACGATCATGAGGTGTCCCCTGCGCACAATGCCGCCAGGTGGGCGAGCTGCGGGGCGATGCAGGCCCGCATCGCCAGGTCCACCGCCGCCGGCGACCCGGGCAGCATGAAGACCATGGTGCGGCCGCCACTTGAGTCGATCCACCCGGCATCTGCGCGACTGAGCATGGCCGCAGCGCCGACCTCCTCGTAACTCAGCTGCCGAAAGAGCTCCCCGAATCCGGGGAGGCGGCCGGCAAGCAGCGGCGTGACCGCCTCGATCGTCACGTCCCGCGGAGACACGCCCGTGCCACCGCAGACGATGATCGCGTCGATGTTCACGTCCGCGGCCCAAGTGGTCACGGTGTCGGCGATCTGTCGCCGCTCATCGGGCAGGAGGGCGCGGCGCGCAGCGTCGTGGCCTGCGCCCTTGAGGTGCCCTACGATCGCGTCGCCACTGGCATCATCCTCGCCACAACGCGTATCGCTGGCAGTCAGCACGGCTACCCGTGCTGCAGCCTGGATCGATCCATGATCCACAGGTGGCAGTCTACCGCTAGGATCGACCCCGCGATGGTTAATGGCACCATGGACATCCGGATCGTCGAGGGGCCCCTGGAGGTGACCGCGCTGCCCGCTGGCGACGATGGTTGCGGCGCCGAGACCATGTTCGTTGGCCGCACGCGGGGGGAGCACCACGCAGACTACGGGGACCTTGTGGCCCTAGTCTACGAGTGCTACGAGGCCATGGCCGCATCCACCCTCGAGGAGATCGCCAAGGAAGCCGCCGATCGCTGGCCGATCAGGACGCTGCGGCTCTGGCATGCCATGGGGCGCGTGGCTGTGGGCGAGGCGAGCCTGCTGGTGGCGACTTGCACGCCCCACCGCAGCGAGGGCCTGGCGGCGACGGCGTGGATCATCGACCAACTCAAGCTGCGCGCGGAGATCTGGAAGTGCCACGACTGGGCCAACGGCATCTCCTGGAGCACGGGCTCGTCGCTGCAGGCGAAGGTGACGGCGTGAGGCGTCTGGCCGCGGTGGTCTTCTCCATGGCGATCATCGCCGCCGTCACGGCGCTGGTTGCGCCAGCGGTCACCGCCGCGTCGGCCTTCCCGGTTCTCAAGGAACTGGGCCCGAGCCTCGAGCCCTACGCCGCTCTGCCCGCCGATGCGCAGGCCCGCTTGGCCGCCGGCCTGGTGACGGAGCCGGTCTTCGCCGTTACCGACTATGTCACTCCGCTCTGCCTGCTTCTGGCCCTTGCGGCACTTGTGGCGGCCCGCCGCACGCGGCTTCCCTGGGTCGTCGCCGCTGCGGGCATCGGGAGCCTCGCGCAGCTCTTCTACTTTGCGCCGCGGCTTGCCGTGGCCCTGGACTCCTACCGTCGTCTGGCGCGAGAGGGTCTGGTCGAGCAGGCGATGGGCTACCGCGTCGCCTTTGACTCGGTGCACACTCCCGCGATGGCGACCCACATGGCCACGCTGCTGCTGGTGTTGACGGCCGCCGCCCTGGCCGCCTGGTCCCAGCCCTTCGGACGGGAGCGTTCGTGAGCGCCGCCAAGGCGCGGGCGCGGCGCATCTACGACGCCCTCGCTGAGCAGTACCCCGACGCGTGCTGCGCGCTGACATACGCATCGCCCCATGAACTGCTGATAGCGACGATCCTCTCCGCCCAGTCGACGGACGTGGGCGTCAACAAGGCGACGCCCGCGCTCTTCGCCGCCTTTCCCTTGCCCGCCGACTACGCGGCCGTGACGCCCGAGGAGATCCAGCCACTGATCGCAACGATCGGCCTCTTTCGCAACAAGGCCAAGGCGATCCACGCCTCGATGACGCGGATCGTCGAGGAGTTCGGCGGGTCGGTACCCGACACGATGGAGGACCTGCTGACGCTGCGGGGGGTTGCGCGCAAGACTGCCAACGTCGTCCTGGGCAACGCCTTCGGTCGCAACGAGGGAATTGTGGTCGACACCCATGTCATGCGGCTCTCCCAACGGCTGAGTCTGAGCGGGCACACCAAGCCCGAGCCGATCGAGCGTGACCTGATGGCCCTGTACGCTCAGGATCGCTGGACGATGCTCAGCCACCTGCTGGTGCGACACGGCCGCGAGGTCTGCAAGGCACGCGGCGCTTCCTGCAGCAGCGACCGAGTGTGCAAGCGATGGTGTGCTAACGCCTGATCAGCGCCGCTCGGCGACGCCGACGTATCCGGCGGCCGACACGAACGCAGCGCCGCCGTCAAGCAGCGGGATGATCTGGATGACCGGACCGGCGATGGACGCATCGGCGACGCGCGCCAGTACGCCGGCGTCGCCGCCGCTGTAGACGACGATTCCCGATTCGGTCCCGATCCAGAAGTCGCCGCCCACGGCGGCGATGGTGTACGCGGGCGACTCGAGGTCGTCGAAGGTGACGCTGCGGCCGTCGGCGTCCTGTGCATGCACGGTGGCGGTCTCGTCGATGGCCGCCTCCCAGCCGAGCACCACGGCCCGCATCGGCGCCGAGGCCACTGCGACGCTGTCGGTGACGGGAATCACGGGTTGATCCCAGGTGTAGCGCCATGCGCCTCCGAGCGTCGGGATTGTGACCTGCGCGCGATCGTGCGCGCCGGGATTGAAGCGGGCGGGAGCCGGGACGTATCGCAGGATGCGATCTCCGCTGCCGCCAGAGTCCGCGTTGATGCGATAGATCGCCCGGCCGCTGTCACCACTGAGCGCCAGATAGTTTGAGCTGATCACATCGGCATCCGACGCGCCCGGGAAATCGATCTGTCGCAGCACCCGAAGTTCTCGGGGGGCCATGCCGAGCACGGTCACGCCACGATCGGTGCAGACCAGGACCCGGCTACCGACGATGCGCATTGATCGAAGCCGGCCCTGCAGGATCCGGGTCGTTTGGGCGGCATTGATCTCTCGCAACGTCGCGTCCAGGAGTCCGACCTCCGTGTCATGCTCAATTGCCCGTGCCATCACGATCGTGCCGCCGTCGACGTTGGCGGTGACCGGCGGGCGGCCAAGGAGCGTGGCGGATCCCACGAACTTCCCGGAGTCCGCCTCGTGCAGTCGCCAGTCGATGCCGTAGATCAGTCCACGCACGTCGCTGAAGGCCATGGTGGTCACGGTGCCATCTGCTGTGACTACGCGCTCCCCATTCGAGAGCCGCACGGCGCCGCCCTCGCCCATGGCGATCGCTGCGCCTTGGATGTCGGCCAGTGCACCGGGCAGGATGCCAAGCGCGTTGGGTGACCAGCGACGCTGTACGCGGGGCGCCGCGTCGCCATTGATGGCCAGCATCGCCAGCTCGCCGCTCTCCATCAGGACCCAAAGCTCGTCACCGATCGCCAGAAGATCCCGGCAGGTGTCGGATGCGGGCATGGCCGAGAGTTGCACCACGTGCTGCAGCGTACCGCTGGCGGCGTTGATCACCGCCAGGCGATCACCAAGGGACTGGTACCACCATCCCCCGTGTACTTCCAGCGCGCTGGTCGGGCCGCCACTGACATGCCGCAGCCGCAGCCCGTTGGCCGCCGCGGGTGCTGCCATCAGCAGCAGTAGTGCGCAGGTGGTCGTAATCAGTCGCATAATCGAGGATGATAGGGAGTATGCCCGATAGGCTGACCCAACTTCGCAACATGCTTGACTCGGATCCCAATGATCCCTTCTGCATGTACGGCATCGCCATGGAGTACGCCCGTGCAGGCCGCAGCGAGAAGGCGATCGCCTGGTTTGACCGAACGATCGACCTGGACCCGGCCTACTGCTACGCCTGGTACCACAAGGCCCGATGCCAGGCCGACGCGGGCGCCCTTGGCGACGCGTGCTCGACGCTCGAGGAGGGCATCGGGCAGGCCGAAGCCTGCGGCGACGGCCACGCCGCGGAAGAAATGCAGTCGCTGCTTTCGGAACTGGCGACACCATGACCATCACGTCAGTGAGTCCCGACACGCGGGATCCCAACCTGCGCGTCATCAGCGTCGACGGATCACATGTGGCGGTCGTGCTCGCGCGCGACGTGGAGGCCCTGGACATCCGTCCCGGTGGCGCCTGGACGGAGGATCTCGCCTCGGCAATCGAGCGATGCGCATCCATCGTCGATGCACGCCGAGCAGCGCTGCAGCTGCTCTCGCGTCGCAGTTGGGGGAGCGTGGAACTTGCGCGGAGGCTTGTGCGCCGCGACTGGTCGCGCGACGTGGCCGACGAGGTCGTGGCGGCCCTCGTCGAGGACGGCTGGCTGGACGACCGCGCCCATGCCGCGGCGCTGGTGACCGAGTGGTTGCGGCGCGAGGGTGCAGGCGAGCGATTCCTCGCGCACAAGCTGCGTCTCAAGCACATCGACGGAGAACTGGCGTCCGAGGTTGTTTCAGAAGCGCTCGCATCGCGCAGCGCGCTTGAGGATGCCGTGGCAATCGCGCGACGGCGACTTGCGCGCTGTGACGGGGTTCCTGAGGCGACCGCGCAGCGCAGGGTCGCCTCGGCGCTGCGACGCCGCGGCTTTGATGCGCAGACCGTGCGCGCCGCCCTCAATGACGCGGGGCTTGCCGCGCGGTGAACTGGTACCATCGCCGACCGTGACCGAGCACCTCCAGCATGTCCTGCCCCTGACGATCAACGCCGCTGATCTTGCCCTCGGTGATGGTGGCCCGCTGCTCTTTGACTGTCGCAGCGAGGAGGACTACGACGAGGGCCACATCAGCGGCGCAACCCTGCTGCCATTGCAGCAGCTGAGCCTCTCGGTCGACCAGCTGCGGTCGGCGGCCAATGACCACATCGTCTTCTACTGTCGCAGCGGTCGCCGAAGCGGCGCAGTCGCCGAGTACCTGCGGACAACCGGGTTTGCACGCTGCCAGTCGCTGGAGGGTGGCTGGGAGGAGTGGTGCGCCCAGCAGGCGTAGATCCATGGGCGCTCGATTCCTAACTGGTTCGATCCTGATCGCGGTCCTCTTGGGCCTTGCGTGGCTCGATGATGCGATCGGCGATTGCGGGTGCTTCCCGCCGGGCATCGTCCTGGCGGTCCTTGCCCTGCTGATCGTGCCGCTGGCGGCCATCGAACTGGGCGGCTTCCTCGCCGCCGTCGGCGTGCGCGCATGCATCCCGGTGCTGGTGGCGTCGATGTGGGCGTGGATTCTCGCCTGCTGGCTGACGCCGGCGGACGCATCTGGTCAGGCGACAATGGCCATGGCGGCCACGATTGCCGTCGGATCGATGGCCGCTGCGGTCATCTGCCTTGCGCGAAATCGAAACCTGCGCGGCGCTCTGGCCGGGGCCGCGGCCACCGTCGGATCGGCGTCCTACCTGGCACTGGGTCTTGGCATCCTGCTGCTGCTTCGCGCAGAACACTCCATCTGGTGGATCGCCGGCATCATCGCCATCATCAAGACCGGCGACAGCGCGGCGATGTTCGTTGGGTGCAGCATCGGCCGCAATCCTCTCATTTCCTGGGTGAGTCCGAAGAAGACCTGGGAGGGACTCGCCGGCTGCGTGATCGCCGCCGCGGCGACCGCGGCGGGACTCGCTGCGCTCAGCGCATCGATGCTGCCTGCCGAGCCGGTGATCGCAGCGGGCACCGCGGCGATGATCGGCGCCGTAATGGGCCTTGCAGGCCAGGGCGGCGACCTTGTGATGAGCGTCTTCAAGCGCGACGCGGAGTGCAAGGACTCGTCGGCTCTGCTGCCGGGACTTGGCGGCGTACTCGACGTGCTTGACTCGCTGTTGTTGGTGGCCGTCGTAGCTTGGTGGTTACTGCCCAACGCTCGTTGACCTGTTAGACTGGCCGGGATGTCCCTGATTGAGAACCTCTTGGCGTTGTACAAGGTCGATCGCGAAGTGCGCGAGCTGCGAAGCAGCGTGGAGTCGGCCGAGATCTACCTCAACGTCCAGCAGAAGCAGCTTGATCAGATCGATGTTGAACTCTCCGAAGTGGAGACGCGCCGCAAGCAGCACCAGGCCCACATCGCGAACCTCGAGGCGGAGACCGGCAGCATCGATGGCCGCATTGAGCACCTGCGGGCGGACCTCGTCAAGGCGAACACCGACCGCGAGTACTCCGCCCTTCTGGCGGAGATCAACACGCACAAGGAACAGCGCTCGGCGATGGACGACGAGGAGCTCTCGGAGATGGAATCCGTCGAGGACCTCGAGGCGAAGGCCACCGAGATCCGCGAGCGCCACGAAGAGCGGGTCAAGATCCGCGACGGCGCCGACACCGAGTTGGCCAATCGCCGCGAGGAAATCGCCGATCAGCTCGCGACCCTAGAGCAGGATCGTGCCGCGGCGGCGGCCATCATCCCGCCCTCACCCCTGTCGATCTTCGACGAGGTGGCAAACGACTACGAGGGCGAGTCCATGGCGGCCATCGAAATCGTCGATCGCAAGCGCAAGGAATACGCCTGCGGATGCTGTAGCCTGATGTTTCCGATCGAGCTCTTCAACGCGGTCCTTGCCGGCGGCGAGGAGTTGACGCGATGCGGAGCATGCGATCGCATCCTCTACATCGATCAGGCAACGCGCGAAGCGGTCACAGCGGGCAAGTAGCCACCTGCGGGGGTGGACATCCACACGGCAGCGGCGACAATGGCGGCAGTGCGTTGCCCCTACTGCGAGAAAGACGACGATCGGGTCCTCGACAGCCGCGGGACCGACGGCGGCCGCTCGATTCGACGCCGACGCGTCTGCCTCAAGTGCGACAAGCGCTTCACAACCTATGAACGCATCGAGCGCACCAGCCGCCTGATGGTTGTCAAGCGCGACGGCGCGCGGACGCCCTTCGACCCGGAGAAGGTCCTCGCGGGCATCCAGGCCGCCTGCGGGAAACGCCCCATCAGCGAGGAGCAGAAGGTGGCCATCGTCTCGGAGCTCGAGGAGGAGTTGCGGAGCCAGTTCGAGCGCGAGGTACCGAGCGTGGAGATCGGCAAGCGCGTCGCCGTGGCCCTGCGGGGCGTCGACAAGATCGCCTATGTCCGCTACGCCAGCGAGTACTTCGAGTTCCAGGACCTCGAGGACCTCGCCGGCGAGGTCGCCAACCTCCAGAACATGCCGCCCGAGATCGCAGAGCAAACCGATCTCTTCGCCTCCTGAGGCTACCATCCCGGCACGATGCCACGCATCACCCTTCCAGACGGATCGACGCGGGATTTCGATGCCCCGGTGACGGCCCTCGAGGTCGCCAAGGACATTTCGCCGCGCCTGGCCAAGGACGCGTTGGGCGCGAGGATCGATGACGATCTCTGCGACCTCTCGACATCCATCGCGCAGGACGCCACCGTCTCGATCGTCGCGACGCGCAAGGGCGAGGACGCCAGCGACGATGCGCTCTTCCTGCTGCGACACAGCTGCGCGCACATCATGGCCGAGGCCATTGAGCGCGTGCGTCCAGGCGCCCAACTGGTCTACGGCCCGCCCGTTGATGGGGGCTTCTACTACGACATCGCCTTCGCCGAGGGCCAGGAACTCTCCAGCGAGGACTTCGAGGCGATCGAAGCGCAGATGCAGGCGATCGTCGACGAGGACCGGCCATTTACCCGCCTCCAACTGTCTGCCGACGAGGGCATCGCTCGCCTCGATGAGGAGGGCAGCAAGTACAAGATTGACAACGCTCGCCGCGCACTTGACGGCGGCGCCGACACCCTGTCCTGGTACGCCACCGGGACCCCCGGCACCGATTTCGAGGACCTCTGTCGCGGCCCGCACGTGCCCTCCACCGGCAAGGTCGGCGCCTTCAAGGTGCTATCCCTTGCAAGCAGCTACTGGCATGGCGACGCATCGAGTGATCGGCTGACTCGCGTCTACGGCACGGCCTTCGCCACTCCCAAGGCCCTCAAGGCGCACCTTGAGGCACTGGAGGAAGCGAGCAGGCGTGATCACCGCGTCCTGGGCAAGCACCTCAGTCTCTTCCACATCGATGAACAGGTCGGGCAGGGCCTGGTGCCCCCGGCGCCGGCCGGCCCAGTCATCCGGCAGGAGCTGCAGGACTTCATCAGCGCCGAACTGCGTCGTCAGGGGTACCAGCAGGTCTTCACCCCGCACATCGGAAAGCTGGATCTCTACCGCCGCAGCGGCCACTACCCCTACTACCAGGACAGCCAGTACCCGCCGCTGATTCGCACCGACACGGTGCAGTCGATGGCCGACGAGGGGTGCTCATGCGCGGACCTGGCAAACGCGATGCGTGACGGCGAGGTCGACGGGTACCTGCTGCGGCCCATGAACTGCCCGCACCACATTCGCCTCTATGCAAGTACTCCCCACAGCTACAGGGACCTGCCGGTGCGGTTGGCGGAATTCGGCACGGTCTACCGCTGGGAGCAGTCCGGCGAGATCGGCGGGATGACACGGGTGCGAGGCTTCACCCAGGACGATGCTCACCTCTTCTGCAGCGAGGACCAGGTCGCCGAGGAGTTGCTTGGCTGCCTGTCGCTGGTGCGGGTCATCTTCGACACGCTGGGCATGCATGACTTCCGCGTGCGCGTGGGCCTGCGTGGCGACGAGGACGACAAGTACGTCGGCGACGCGGACAACTGGGACAAGGCGGAGGCGGCCTGTCGCGACGCGGCCGCGTCCCTGGGCGTGCCGTTTGTGGAGGAGCCCGGAGAGGCGGCCTTCTATGGGCCCAAGATCGACTTCATAGTCAACGACGTCGTGGGCCGGCCCTGGCAATTGGGCACCGTGCAGGTGGACTACAACCTCCCCGAGCGCTTCGACCTGACGTACGTCGGCGCAGACGGCAAGCAGCATCGGCCCGTCATGATCCACCGCGCGCCCTTCGGATCAATGGAGCGATTCGTCGGCGTGCTCATCGAGCACTTCGCCGGAGCGTTTCCAACCTGGCTCGCGCCCGAGCAGGCACGGATCCTGCCCATCAGCGAGAAGAGCAACGACTACGCCGAGGAGGTACGCGCGGCGCTTGCGGTCCGCGACGTGCGATGCAGCGTCGACAGCGGCGATGAGCGCATCCAGGCGAAGATCCGAGTCGCTGCGGACATGAAGGTCCCCTGGAGCCTGGTGGTGGGGCCACGCGATGCCGAGGGCCGAACCGTCTCGGTGCGCATGCGGGGGATCCGCGAGGACCTGGGCGCCACGCCCCTTGACGGCTTCGTCGATGCGCTTGTGGCCGAGATCACGACCCGTGGCGCCAGTACCGTCTTGAAGGCCTGCTTCCCGGACCGCGAGGCGGTCACCGCTTGATGGACGGCACGCTGGACCCTATCCTGACCCCCTTGCGGCCCTGTCGGGCCGCGGTTCATTGATGGTGCAGCGCCTGCGCACGAACCCGATTGCCCGATACTCCCTTGCCGGGGTCGCAGGGCGTCGTGCGCGGTCCCAGTTCGCATGACGAATTCCTGCACCGACCACGACATCCTGCATGCGTCGAACGGCCCCCGCACACCGGCCGCGTTCGTTGTCGTGCCCGGACCACGGAGGTAACCGAGATCGCCCGCAGACGATTCTTCCGACCGAACCAGGGAGTCAGGCGACTCCCCCGCGCCAACGATCGCATTCGAGTTCCCCAGGTGCGGCTCGTGGACAAGGATGACAACATGATCGGTGTCGTGGACACCCAGGAAGCCCTTCGCATGGCCGAGGAGGCCGAACTTGATCTCGTGGAGGTCTCGCCCGAGGCCGACCCGCCGGTCTGTCGCATCCTGGACTTCGGCAAGTACCGCTTCGACCTCTCCAAGAAGGAGCGCGCCAGTCGCGCCCGCTCCAAGTCCGCGGAGATGAAGGAGGTGCGGCTCGGCCGCTCCCTCAAGATCGACCCGCACGACATCCAGATTCGTCTCAACCAGGCGCGGAAGTTTCTCATGGATGGGCACAAGGTGCTCATCGTCCAGAACTTCAGGGGCCGCGAGATGGCGCACCGCCACCGCGGCACCGAGCGGCTCACCGAGATCGCCGAGAAGCTCAGCGACATCGCCAAGCTCGAGATGCCGCCGAAGATGGCCGGGCGCCGCCAGACCATGGTGCTCGCGCCGGACAAGAGCAAGATCCAGCGCGTCAGGGCCGCCGCGGAGGCCGCCGCCGCCCAGGCGGCCGCGGACGCCGGGGCCGACGACGCCTCCCCCGCCGACGAGGCGTAAGGGCCGACGCTGGCGGCGCGCCACCGGCGTCGCCGATGGTGTCCGGGGGAAGGAACCGCCATGGCACGCTACGGGATCATCTCCGATGTGCACAGCAACGCCCATGCGCTCATGGCCGTCTACGGCGCGCTGGGCGCAATGGACGTCGATCGCATCCTCTGCCTGGGCGACATCGTCGGCTACGGACCCCAGCCGAGCCGCTGCCTTGACCTGGTCCTGAGCTACTGCGACGACGTCATCCGCGGAAACCACGACGAGGCGGTCCTGGACCCGGCGCTCGCCCAGTACTTCAATCCGGCCGCGGCCACCGCCCTGGAGTGGACTCGCCAGCAACTTGGCCCGTACCACCTCCATGCCATCAGCCACATGAAGACGCGCGTCCGGCTCGGCGACGCGCTGCTGCTCGTCCACGACACGCCCGCCCTGCACGACAGCACCTACGTCAACGACGTGACGGCGGCCATCGACGCCTTCGCCGCCATGGAGGAGGGCATCTGCCTCCACGGACACACCCACCTGCCGACGATCTTCGAAGGGCCCGGCGACGAGACGGCCACGGCGGAGAACATCGTCCTGCGGATCCCGCAGGCCGCCGACCCGATCGTGCTGCGGCCGGATCGCCGCTACCTCTGCAACCCCGGCTCGGTGGGCCAGCCGCGGGACGCCGATCCGCGCGCGGCCTTCGCGGTACTCGACTACCGCTCGCCGAGCGAGGAAGCGGTCTTCACGCTGCACCGGGCCACCTACGACATCGAGTCGGTTCGCAATGAGACAGAACTCGCCGGCCTGCCGGCGGTCCTCAGCGAGCGGCTTGAGCGCGGCGCCTAGAGTTCCTTGTGCATCCAGCCGCCGTGCAAGAAGCGGCCCAGGAAGAGCAGCGCCCGCACGCAGAGTTCACCGCAGAGCGCATACCAGACGCCCACGAGGCCCATCTCCAGGTGCACCCCGATGTACCAGACGGCCGGCAGGCGGATGCCGTAGCCTGAGACGGTCGTGATGATGAAGGTCCAGGTCGTGTCACCTGCGCCCCGCAGTCCCTGACGGATGACCATCAGCACCGCGAAGGCCGTCTGGATCGCCCCGGCAATGAACAACAACTTCGGCGTGAGCGCAAGGTGCACCGGCTCCTCACTGATGATGGATGTCAGGGCGTGCCCTGCGATCATCATCACCGCGCCCATGGAGCCCATGACGAGGACCGCGATGCCCACGCAAGCAAGAATTGATCGCCGCGCGCGGCGCAGATCCCCTGCGCCCAGGTACTGGCCGGCGAGCGTGCCGGCGGCGGTCCCGATGGCGAAGCCCGGCAGGAAGCTGAACGCCTCCCATTGCGTGGCAATGGCGTGAGCGCCCTGAAGGCCCTCGATAGGAACGCCGTCTCTTCCCATCTTCAAGGCGATCTGTCCGACGAAGAACAGTACGAAGAGGTTTGCAGTCCACATCGAGAGCCCCTCGAGGAACTGGGGGATGCCGATGCGCGCCACACGGCCCATGAGCACCCGCTCGATGGGTAGGTCGGAAGCGCGGAGCCTCAAGTCCTTCACGCCGCGCATCAGCACGGCGATGATCAACACCGCGCCCACGCCGTAGGCGATGGCGGTCCCGGCGGCGATCCCCGGGACCAGCAGGTCGAGTTCAAATGGATTCTCGAGGCGAGCGCCGCCGAGACGGATGTCTGCGCCACTGAGGATCCAGGAGACCGGGACGTTGACGAGATTGACCGCCGCTGTGACTAGGGCCGGCCGCAGCGTGTCGCCGCTGCCATGGAGGGCCATGCAGCCGACCGTCAATACGCTGCAGAAGGGCATGCCCCAGGCAAGCACGTGCATGTAGGTGACTAGGAGCTCCGAGGCCTCGCGGCTGAGACCGGTGACGACCGCTAGCGGCGCGGCGGCGATCCAGATTCCGATCGAAACGACCACGCCCCAGCCCAGCGCCAGCACCATGCACTGTGCGAGCGTACGGTGGGCCAGGTCACGATCGCCGCTGCCCATGGCCCGCGCGATGAGCGCCTGGCCACCGATGCCGATGCCCGCCATGGCGATCGAGATGAACCACCCCACGTAGGCGCCCACGCCGATGGCGTCCATGGCCGGCCGGGCGATATCGCCGGGCAGTCCACCTGCGAGCACCTTGTCGACGAGTCCCACGCACGCTGCAAGCAACTGCTGGAGCAGGACCGGCACGGCGAGGAACCAGATCGCCGCGCCCATGGACTTGCCCACCAGGGATCCTGCGCGAATGGACCCGGGAGGTTCAGCGCATCCCTCGGGGAGGTCCTCTGGAGATGGCTGCATCGAGGAGACGCGACGCTGCTCAAGCGGATCAAGGTCGCCGTCGCGGCTCACGGCGTGGAGGCGTCCTCATCCTCGTAGGTGCGGCGACGCTGCTCCTCGCGGAGGCCCGCGGGCGAATCCGGACGCTCACGCGGCCGCCGCTCCCAGAAGGCCAGGCGGTCCCACCAACGATCCGCTCGCTGGTAGGTCGGGTACTGGTAGTCCATGCGGGCGGCGAACGGATCGCGCCGCGCCGCTACGGTAGCGTCGTACCAGTCGACCCACTCGTAGCGGTCGATCCCGAATACCTGTCCGGTGAGCTGGTGCAGAGACTGGGCAGCGCTGCGATTCACCGCGAGCTCGTTTGCCTGGAGGGCGGCCATCAGGCCAGAGAGCACGCGCGGCTGGGGATATTGGCCAAGCGCAACGGCAGACGATGCGCGGACCTGCCCATCCTCGCCCTCGTCGCCGAGGACCCGCAGCAGCGCAGGAGCCACCTGGCGGTGATGCAGTCGCTGCAGCGCATGGGCCGCCTCGCGTCGCACCTGGGTGGAGTCGGTGGCGCTGCGCGAGAGCCAGGGCGCGATGAGCACCGCGTCGTCCGGCTCGCCGAAGCGGCCAAGGGCCTTGATCGCCGCGGCCCGCACCAGCGGATCTCGCTCGTGCTCGACGTAGTCACGGTACATGTCCACGTAGATCGCAGTCCCGCCGAAGGGCGCGTTGGCGAGCATCGTGACGCCGCGACGTCGGTCATCGGCGTCGTACTGGTCAAGGGCCATCCTCGCAGCCTGTCCCGGCGATGGCACGGCAAGGCTCGCGGCCATGTCGTCGAAGTCATCGGTCACGCATCCCAGCAGCGCAGTGACCACCAGCAGTGACGTCATCCTCACGCCTCGACCTCCTCGTTGCCCTCAGCACGCTGGCGGATCGTCTCGAGCATCCCAGTAACCTCCTCGGCCATGCGGGTGTTTGGAAATGTCTGGACGATCGCTTCGCCGAACCCGAGGGCCGGTTGCCAGCGACGGTCGTCGACGGCCATCTTGAAGCGCGTGCCAAGCGTCTCACGGTACCCCTCGATGACGGCCTTGGCCGTGTCGCGGAACCTGCGAGCCTCGTCCGGGGTGAGGTAGCGATCGAGCTCCTTGAGCAGCACCATGGCCTGCTCAATGTCCTCGCGCTGCGCAGCGTCGAGGAACCGGTCCTCGAGGCCATGGCGGTACTCGGCCCGGGCGTCGGCGATGCGCTGCTCAAGGCCATGGAGCAGCGGGGCATCGGGGAAGAGACGTCGCAGGCGCGCCGCCTCCTGGTAGGCCTCAACCCACCGCCGCTCCTCGAGGAGGCGTCCAAGGCCCTCCAGCTCCTCGCGGATGCGTAACTCGTGTCGCTCATGGAGAATCTGCTGCACGTGGGATCGCAGTCGCTCGCCCTCCTCGACTGCGCCGAAGACGGACGCCATCTGTTCGCAGAGCACCAGGGCCTCGTTGTAGTCGCCACGCTCGACATCTGCCTCGATGGTGCTGCGCATCAACTCCAACTCGCGATCTCGGAAGAGTACGCGCTTTGCGTTCTCGGAGAGTTGGGCTGCCTCCAGAATCGCCGCCCCGTCAAAGCTCCCCCCCCGGGATCGCTCGAGCATCGCGCCCAGGACGCCAAGGGCCGCCGCCACGATGGAGCCACCGAGCAGCGCCGCGGCGGAGACACCCTCGCCGATCGCCCCGGAAACAATGCCACCGATGGACAGGGCGATGAGCGTGCCCCAGGTCGCCAAGGGCAGGCATCGGCGGACCATCGAGAAGCCGCAGACGGCCATGGCCGCAAGGGAGGACCCGAGCATGGCGGTGCGCCACGCGGCCTCGGGGTACGCAATGGCGATACCCAGCACCGCGGCGGAGGCGGCCATCGGCAGCAGGATCGGCCAGCGTGGTGGGCGGGACTGCGCGCTCACTGGCCGCACCCCGGGACGGCTGCTCCGTCGCGGCTGGTCATGGGCACCATGCAGAGGAACTCCAGTGGTTCGGACCCGGTGTTTCGAAACTGGTGGAGGTGGTTGCCCGGGACGAAGAGCGCTTCCCCCCCGCTGATGTCGTGGACCTCGCCGTCGAGCGTCAACT
>CAZKTE010000026.1:0-21742 GCA_964555625.1 uncultured Isosphaeraceae bacterium
TCAGGTCCCCGAAGACGATGACATCATTCGGACACGCCTGTGCACAGGCGGGCGTGATCGTCCCATCCGGAATGACGATGCGCTTGGCCGCGGCCTTCTCAGCCTCGGGCTTCTTCACCCACTCGTTCTTGGTCTTGATCTTCGCTGCCTGGATGCGCTGCGTGCAGAAGGTGCACTTCTCCATGACGCCGCGCATGCGAACCGTCACATCCGGGTTGAACTGCATGCTCCGCAGCGACTCGCCACCGCTCTGGCGACGCAGGTAATAGTCAGGCTGCACCTGCAGTAGGCCCGTCGATCGAAGCGGCTCGCGGCGGTAGTAGTCGAAGTAGTTGAATCGCCGCACCTTGAACGGGCAGTTGTTGGAGCAGTACCGCGTGCCGACGCAGCGGTTGTAGACCATGACGTTCAGGCCATCCTCGTCATGAATGGTCGCGGCGACCGGGCAGACCTGCTCGCATGGCGCGTTCTCGCAGTGGTGACAGGTGAGCGGCTGGAGCGCCACGCCCTTCAGCGCGTCGGCATCCCAGCCACCATGCCCGTCTTCGTCGAAGGCGAAGTAGCGGTCGATGCGGATCCAGTGCATCTCTCGGCCCACCAGCACCTGGTCCTTGCCCACGATGGGAATGTTGTTCTCGGCCTGGCAGGCGGTCACGCAGGCGTTGCACCCGGTGCACGTGGTCAGGTCGATCGACATGCCCCAGCGGTAGTCGGCGCCCTCGAACTGCTTCTGGTCCTCCCACATGGAGAGAGAGTGCACGGTGTGCCCGACATGGGCGGCGAACTTCGGATCGGCCTTGTACTCCTCGAGCGTGCCCTCGCGGAAGAGCATCGGCAGCCGCTCCTGCAGGCCCTTGCCCGGGGTGGAGTCGACGGCGAAGTGCATCTGCGTAGTGGCCAGCGGGTAGGTCGCGCCGGTTGCCACTGCGCTCGCCGGCTCCCACGATCGATGGCTTGATCGAAGCGGGTAGACGTCGACGCCTGCGCCGCTGCAGACTCGGCCGTCGAAGCGGCGGCCGTATCCCAAAGGCAGAACAATGACGTGCTCGGCGATGCCCGGTACCGGCAGCGCGGCGATCTCGATCGACGCGTCGCCGACGCTAACAGTCATCACGTCTCCCTGCCTCACGCCCAGCGCGTCGGCGGTGGCCGGTGAGAGAAGAGCTGCGTTGTCCCAAGTGAGCTTGGTGAGGGTGTCGGGGACCTCCTGCATCCAACCGTTGTTTGCAAAGCGACCATCCCATGTGCTGCCGTCTGCGCTGAAGACGACCACGAGGTCCCCTTCCTTCGCTTCGCCTGCCGGCATCGGACTGCCGAACGTGATCGCCGGCACCTGTCCCTTGCTCGCCGATCCTGGAACGACGCCGTCGTGCACTGCCTTTCGCCAGGCGGGATCCCAGCCGCTGATGCGGCCGTCGGAAAATGTGCCTCGCACCAGGTCTCGTCCCTGGTCCTCGTCGTGACCGGCGAGGGTGGAAAGCAGTTCAATAGCTGACACGCCCCCGAAGAGCGGAAGGATCAGTGGTTGCTGAATGCAGACGGTGCCATCGGAGGCTCGCCCATCTCCCCAGGCCTCCAGCCAGTGGGCTGCGTTGACATGCCAGGTGCATGCCTGCGAGGTCTCGTCCTCGTGGAGCGAGAGGTGCGCTGAACCATCAAGTGCGACGAGGGCGGAGGCGAAGCCCGTGTCGGCGGGCGCGTCGTAGGCAGGATTGCCCCCGAGGATCAGGAGCGTCTTGACGCTGCCAGTCCGCATCGCTTCGGAGAGTTGGGCGATGGTCGAGCCGTCGGCGCCGTTCGTAATCGGGTGGTACGTGACGGCCGACCCGGCACTGCCCATTGCGTCGTTGATGGCGGCGGCGAGGTAGTGCACAAGTGGCGGCTGATCGCGGCCGGCAAGAACCAGCCCATGTCCGCCTGCGCGGGCGAGGTCGGCGGCCACGTCCTCGGCCCAGGTGCGATCGGCGGCTGCGAGTTGCACCTGCTCGTTGGAGACGCCCGCGAGCACCTGCGCCAGGTGCGCAGCAACTGCGGCGATGCGTGCCGGGTGCATGGCGCGGCGCTCATCGGCATTGGCGCCAGTGAGCGATAGTCCCGGCTCGACGACCCAGAGGCGGTTCATGATGCCGTCGTTTGCGAGGCGGCCGGACGCCCAGTCCCTGGTGTAGGTGGTCTGCATGGCGCCGGGCCCGAGCGGGTCGGCGCCCAGCGACACGATCACGTCGGCGGCAGAGAGGTCGTGCACTGCGCGCCATTGCCCGCCGAATGCGCGCTCCAGCCCGAGGCGCTCGTTCTCCGTCGAGATCGGCGTGTAGTTGGTCCAGCTCGCCGCCGGGTAGGCCTCCTCGAATGCACGACGCATGCGGTGCAGCGTCGGGGAGGACGAGGGCTCTGCGAGTATCGCAACGCCTTCGCCGCGGCCAAGTCGCGGCTGCATCCAGGCAAGGAAGTCCTTGAGCGAGGCGTCATGCCGCGTGCCGTCGGCACGGGTCGCGACGCCGCGGCTGCGATCGGGATCGTAGAGATCGAGGATGCGGGCCTGCATGAACGCATCCGTCGAGCCACGGCTGTCGGGATGCTCGGGGCTGCCCTCGATCTTGGTCGGTTTGCCATCGCTGCTGGAGACGAGCACACCCTGAGCGATGCCGTCGAACTCCACGCAGCTTGCATAGACCTCGGGGACGCCGGGCATCGTGCCTTCAGGTCGACTGGCATAGGGCACGATGTGTTCTGCCGGCCAGCGACGGCATCCGCTGACGCCAAGGCCGGCCATGGCCATCGAAGCGCCCATGATCCGCAGGAAGTGCCGGCGATCGTGCTGGCCGGCGAGCAGGTCAGGCGCGTGCGAGAACTCGTCTGCGAATGTGGCGGCGATCGAGGCGGGGTCGGCTACCTCGTCGATTCCGCGCCACCAGGCCCGCTGCTGGATGTCACCAGTCTTCAGCGATGGCACGTGGAGCAGTCCTGTGAGGGTTTGAGGTTGTTATGGGCCAGCCAGACTGCGCCCTCGGTGGCCCGTTGCTCGTCGCTGAAGTCAAGGCCCCACTCGAGCCGCGTCACGAGGTCCGGGTCGCGGACGTGGGCGACGGGATCTCGATGGCAGTTGAGGCACCAGCCCATGCTCAGTGGTGTGACTTGGTAGACCACTTCCATCGTGTCAACGCGTCCGTGGCATTCGACGCAGCTGACGCCACGATTGACATGTGCGGAGTGATCGAAGTACGCGTACTGCGGCAGGTCGTGGACGCGGACCCATTGGACGGGCATGCCGGTGGCAACACTGTCAAAGAGCGGTTGCAGCAGCTCGCTCTCGGGATGAATCGTGGTGTGACAGTTCATGCAGGTCTGCGAGGGCGGAACTGCTGCCTGCGGGGCAAACTCCACCGTGTTGTGGCAGTAACGGCAGTCGATGCCAAGTTCGCCCGCATGCAACTGGTGGCTGTAGGGCACCGGCTGGGTAGGCATGTACCCGACATCTGTCGCCTGCGGGCTGAAGCCATACGCCACAAGCAGGGCGACATAGAGTGGCGCAGTAGATGCGCAGACCAAGAGGCCTGGCAGGATCAGGTTTGTCCAGCGGGGGAAGGTGAATCGACCGTCGGTCATTGGGAAGAGTCCGTGATTTTTTTCACGAATCCCGGTGGGAATCACGCATCATAGTCCCCGGCACCGAGCCCACAAGAGGATTGGTTGGAGTTCCTCGGGTGGAATTGGATCAGCTCAGGGGAGCCTGAACAGCCGTCGCGCATTCGCGTCCAACTGGGCCTCCAGGTCGCCCTCGGCCACGTCCCGAATGGCCGCCAGATGACGGGCCACATGGACCACCGTCCTTGGCTCATTGGGGCGCATTGACCGTACCGGCTCGGGCGAAAGGTACGGGGCATCCGTCTCCACGAGCATCCGATCCAGTGGAACCAGGAGGGCTGACTCGACGACCTCTGGAGCGTTTGAGAAGGTCACCACGCCAGTGAATCCCACCCACGCCCCGAAGTCCAGTACCGCCCGAACGTCCTGCGGACCCTCCGTGAAGCAGTGGAAGATGAACCGGCTCGCATCGATCGACGAGGCGCCGAGTACCTCCAGCAGCCGCGGTACCGCACCTCGGCAGTGCACCACCACCGGCTTGGCATCCCCCGCCCCCTCGATGCACGCAAGATGCTCGGTCAGGAGGGACTCCTGGGCCTGCTGCGGAGGATCCTCCCAGTGGCGATCGAGGCCCAGTTCGCCCCAGGCCACGCAACGTTCACCAGCGGCGAGCGCAGCGAGGGCCTGCCAGTCACAATCCTCCCCGCAATGCAGGGGGTGTACGCCTGCCGTGCAAAAAACGCGATCGTCCGCGGCGGCCAATTCGGACGCGGCGCGGGCGTCGGCGAGGTCGACTGCGACGCTGATCACCGCAGAAACACCGTCTGCTGCTGCCGAATCAACGATTTCGCGCCATCGCGGCGCCAACGCGGTGCTCGTGAGGTGACAATGGGTGTCGATCATCGCCCATCAATGGTATGCAACCGTTGATTGGTGGTGGGCGAATCAGTCCTTGCCTGCAGGCCTCCGACGCCCCACACTGGAACCACGACCCCCTTGGAGGGGAGAGGAGATGCTCAGAGTGCTCCGTCACCTTGCCCAAGTCATTGCCATCGCCCTTGTCGCTGCCACCAGCTCTGCGCAGATCGCACCGCTCTTCGAGCACGAGATCGCCGTCCGCGTCGCCAGTGCGACCCTCCAGAACGATGGCCTTCGTGAGCGAACGCTGTTCCAGTACCTGGTCGCCGTCAAGGACGCCTCCTCGGTGCAGGTACGATTCGGCCGCACGCGGCTGACAGAGGGCACGATGCTTCGCATCACGTCGCTGACGGATGGCGCCACGCAGCACCACCGCGCGATCACGCTTGAACAATGGAATTACCGCAGCGCCTGGTTCAATGGACCGCTTGTCCTCGTCGAACTGGTGGCCGCGCCAGGCAGCGGGCCATCGCACGTGACGATCGACGCAGCCGCCGTGCACTGGAGCGCAGGAGCTGACCGCTCCATCTGCGGCCCGACCGATGATCGAGTTCTCAGTTACGACGATCGCAGCGCACGAGCGATTCCCATCGGCTGCACGGCGTGGCTCATCGACGATCCCAACCACACCTTCCTCACCGCCGGCCACTGCGGAGGTGGCGGAACCAGCGACATCAGTACCGTCGAGTTCAATGTTCCGCTCAGCAACAGTGATGGCAGCATCCAGCACCCGGGTCCGGAAGACCAATACGCCACGGATGCCGAGTCATTCCAGAGCGGCTACAGCGGCATCGGCGACGACTGGTCGTACTTCGGCTGCTTCCCGAACACCGAGACGGGGATGACGCCCTTCCAGGCGCAAGGGGAGTTTCACATCCTCGCGGACGCGGCGCCACCGGTCAGCGGCCAGGACATCACGATCACCGGCTACGGCGTGGTCTACTCGCCCACCAGCCCGACCTGGAACCAGGTGCAGAAGACGCACACGGGCCCCTATGACACTCTCGACGGAACCGCCATCGCCTACCAGACAGACACCTCTGGTGGAAACAGCGGATCTCCGGTCCTCAACGAGGACACCGGCGAGGCCATCGGCATCCACACCAACGGCGGGTGCGGTGGTGGTGGTGGTGAGAACTGGGGATGCGCCATTCACAACAGCGGTCTCCAGTATGCACTTGCCAATCCCCAGGGCGTCTGCATTCCAAATACCCTGCACTTCGACTACCCCAACGGCATTCCCAGCGAGGTCCTCCCGGGTACGTCCACCGAATTGCTGTTCTCGGTCACGGCCGGTGACGAGACGCCGGTACCCGAGACGATCGAGGTTCGAATGACAATCGACGAGGTGCAGGAAAACCTGGACGTCACCGCCCTTGGCGATGATCTCTACACCGCGACGATCCCCGCCCTTGAGTGCCAGCAGGATGTGACCTTCTGGCTGCGAGCCGTCGGAGACGGTGGCACCGTGGTCTACGACCCGCCCGGCGCGCCCGATGATGACTACGAGATCGGTGTCGGCGTATTGGTCGAGGTCACGCTGCTGGAGGAAGGATTCGGTCTGGGAATTCCCGGCTCCTGGAGTACCAGTGGACTCTGGCACGCATCGAATGCCTGTGGCCCGTCCGGGTCCTGCGACGGTGGCGAGTGGGCCTACTTCGGTATCGATGGTCAATGCGACTACGACACCGGTGACACCGAGACAGGAACGCTCTCCACACCTCCGATCTCGCTCGACGGCGTGCACGGAAATCTCATCCTCTCCTACTGCTCTGCGCTGGAGACTGAGAACTTCAGCAGCTACGACCTCGCCGAGGTGCGCATCAATGGCGTAGCCGTCGATGATGTCAGCGAGTCCCCCGGGTGGCAGCAGCGGGAAGTCACTTTCAACCCGGGCGGCGCGGACTCGATCGTCATCGAGTGGGTCTTCGACACCGTCGATGGCGTCTACAACAACTACCGCGGTTGGCACATCGATGGCATCACCGTCGTCGCCGCCTCCGTCGACTGCGACCCGGTCGACACCTGCCCGGCCGACATTGACGGAAGCGGCAGCGTCGACGTCGCGGACGTCCTGGCCGTCATCGCAGACTGGGGAGACGACGACTCCGACGCCGACGTCAACGACGATGGCACGGTCGACGTCAACGACCTCCTCGCGGTGATCGGCGCGTGGGGTGCCTGCCCCTGACCTTATGGAATGGGAGTCGCCCTGCCCGGCACGGAAACTGCCTCGACATTGAGGTCCACCGACAGTTGTGGTGCGTCGCCGACGCGGATCTCGATCGGCCCGTTCAGGTTCGCCCCCGGCTGCGCCTCGAGGCGGAGCATCACCAGCCAGAGATCGGGCGTGGCGTCGCCGGCATCGCCGCGACGCTCGAGTTCCCACTCGCCAGCTCTCACAGTCACGCCGCGCGGCACGTTGACCTGGGCTTGCGGGGGCGGGCCAGGCTCGAATCGCTCGGCCACCAAGGCCACGTCGCCGGGACGGTCCACCGAGACACGAATCTGCATCGGTCGTATGCGCAGCGGCTGCATCAGTCGCCCGCGTGCCTCGATCTTCAGCGAGACGGTCTCACCGCTCTCGAAGACCAGCCGCACCGTTGATGCCCGGTAGCGGCTATGCCGAAGTTTCAGATACACCGGCAGCACCAGATCCTCGCCGGGGGCAACGGCCTCCCTGGGAGGGTCGACCGTGGTACAGCCACAGTCCGGGGCGGCAAGCACGAGCTTCAGGGGCGTTGAACGCAGGTTCGTGAGGCGAAACACGTGCTCCAAGATCGTCTCCGGCTCCTCCACAGCCACCAGGCCAAAGTCATGGCTCATCTCACCGGCGACCGGGCGTGCCTGGCGCACGATGACCACCAGCGCGGCCGTTGCTGCCAGGACCGCCGCGACCACGCTTGCCACCAGGATGCCGTGCAGTCGTCGCCGTTGCATGGTGTCCCTTGAATCGTAGCACCGCAGCAGCGGTACACTCCCGGCCATGGCACGGCTTACCTGTCGCACCGCCGGTGAATCACATGGCCCTTGCGCCTTGGCGCTCGTGGAGGGCCTGCCCGCTGATCTGGTCATCGATGTCGACGAGATCAATGCCCAGCTGCGCCGGCGCCAGGGCGGCTATGGTCGAGGCGGACGCCAGCGCATCGAGCAGGACGAGGCGCTCCTGCGTGGCGGCGTCCGCGGAGGGAAGACCACCGGCGCCCCGCTGATCATCGAGATCGCCAACCGCGACAGTCGCCTTGACGATGCGAAGAAGACGCCGCCGGTCCATCGCCCCCGCCCGGGGCACGCCGACCTGGCTGGCGCGCTCAAGTGGCTCACCAACGACTGCCGCAACACCCTCGAGCGGGCCAGTGCCCGCGAGACTGCCCCCCGAACCGCAGCGGGCGCGGTGGCCGCCTGCCTGTTGCGCGCATTCGGCATCGAGGTCTTCGGGTTCGTGCGAGGAATGCTCGATGCGGTCACCGACATCCAGGTGACCGCCGAATCTCTCGTTGAATTGCGCGCCGCTCGCGACGACAGCGCCGTCTACTGCCCGGAGGAGTCAGTCTGCCGCGAGATCATTGAGCACATCCGAAACGCCAAGGAAGACAAGAACACCGTGGGGGGTACATGCGAGGTACACGTGTTCGGGGTGCCACCGGGTCTCGGCGCATGTACGGCATGGCAGTCCAAGCTCGACTCGCGACTCGCCGGGGCCGTCATGGGCATTCAGGCATTCAAGGCCGTCGAGATGGGGCTAGGTGTGGAGTGCGGCACACGCATGGGAAGCGATGTCCATGACCCAATCGCCTACGACGCATCGACCACGGACGCATCGCACCTTGGATTCACTAGGCCGACAAACCATGCCGGCGGCATCGAGGGTGGCATGACCAACGGGATGCCCATCATCGTCCGCGGCACAATGAAGCCCATCAGCACGCTGCTGCGTGGGATGCCCAGCGTGGACCTGGTCAGTGGGGAGGCGCAGGTCAGTGACTACGAGCGCAGCGACGTCTGTGCGCTGCCCGCTGCAAGCGTCGTCATGGAGCACGCCGTGGCCTTCGAGGTCGCCGACGCGTTCCTCGAGAAGTTTGGCGGAGACACCATGGCGGAGACCAGAGCGGCATTCGACGCGTACATGCACGCGGCCCGGGGCATCGTGGGCTCGTGACCGCGCTGATCGCCTCCGTCATGGTTCCGCCGGACGGGGAACTCCCGAAAACCGATCACCTTGCCGCGTGTGGCGCCGACATGGTCGAGTGGCGCGTTGACCTGCTGGCGGGCACCGAGGACGGGTCGACGCGACTCGCGTCGCTCCTGGATGCGTCCACACTGCCGGCAATAGTCACCGTCAGGAGCATCGGCGAGGGTGGGCTCTTTGATGGCGACGACCAGGCGCGAGCGAACCTGTATGCCGCAGCCCTCGCGTCCAATGCGCCTCCGCGATACATCGACATCGAGCACGATGCACACGAGGGACCACTGGCCGACCTCGATCTCGGCGAGACCGGCGTCATCCTCTCCTGGCATGGGCCCGGGGGGCGCCCTGCCGATCTGTTGCAGCGCTTCGAGGCGATGCAGGGCGTGGAGTCTGCCGCGGTCATCAAGATCGCCTGGACGGCCCGCTCCATTCGCGACAACCTCGAGGCATTTGAGTTGCTGCGGCTCGCGCAGCGGCCCACGATCGCCCTGTGCATGGGGCGATTCGGATTCATGAGTCGCGTCCTTGCGCCGAAGTTCGGCGGATTTGCGACGTTCGCCTCCCTCGGCGAGGCCACCGCGCCGGGACAGCCGGTGCTCGATGACCTGCTCGATCGATTCGCCATGGGACGCATCGGCCAAGACACCGTCGTACACGGCCTCATCGGTGACCCGGTCGAGCACTCGCCCGGACATGCGTGGCACAACACTACGTTTGCAGACGCGGGCCACGACGCTATCTATCTGCCGATGCCGGTCCCGGCGGGCTGGGAGCACTTCAAGGCGACGATGTGTGCGCTTAGCGATGACCAGCACCTCGACTTTCGAGGAGCGAGCGTGACGATTCCGCACAAGGAGCACCTGCTTCGCTGGGTCCGCGAAGAGGGTGGCAGCGTTGATGCGGTCTGTGATCGCGTGGGCGTCGCAAATACGCTGTCGATCCAAAACGGAGCGATGGCGTGTTTCAACACTGACGTTCCAGGAAGCGCAGTAGCCATGAAGGGGTACCTCCAGGGCACATCCGTGCTGGTGCTCGGTGCCGGAGGCGCGGCACGGGCCGTGGCCGCGGCGGCCATGGACGGAGGAGCGAGCGTGTCAATCGTCGCCCGCCGCGCTGAGCGGGTGGCGGAGCTGGCCAAGGACCTTGGCTGCAACATCGCCGTGGACGGTGACGGTGCGGACCTGGTCGTCAACTGCACGCCACTTGGAATGATCGGCGGACCGGACCCAGAGGGTGATCCGCTGGCGATGTTGGCGCCGTGGATCGAGATCGCACCGCCGCTGGTCGTCTTCGACACGGTAATGGCGCCCGCCCGTACGCCGCTGTTGCAGCGAGCAGAAGCCGGCGGGTGCACCACCATCACTGGCTGGGCGATGTTCGAGGGCCAGGCGAAGTTGCAACAGGAGGCGTGGGCGAGCTAGCCCAGTGGATCGGCCGGCAAGCGCAGGATCCCGAAGGTCGCCCGCACATCCCAACCAAGGTCATCGATTCCCACGAGTATCGGCTCGCGCACGTCGACGCGGGCATGATCCCGGCAGGCCTCGGCCAACGCGTCACGGCGCTGGGAGTTGATCTCCATGCACGTCACCGCCTCGTGCTCGGAGCATGGGTTTTCACGGCGCAGGACCTCGCCATCGACGAAGAACTCGTGGAAGCGAGCAGCGTTTATCTCGGCGATCGCCCAGTTCGTGTCGGGCGGCTCGCCGTGGTAGACCCGCCAGCGATCGGCCAGATCTCCGCGCCCGCCCTCCTCGAAGGCGATGAGCGTGCAATGCAACTGCATGGCGCCCTCCTCGAAGGCCGGCACGTGCAGCACGACGTCCACCGCTTGCAGCATGGCGGTCATCACGGGCAGGATCAGCTCCCCGCCGTGCGAGAGTACATAGCAGGCGTCCTGCAGGTGTTCGCCAAACTGGATTCCGGCCGTAGTGTTCGCGCGCAGGAATGCCCAGGCATCGTCACCAACACGGCTATCAACCTCGCCGCCGTCCACCGCGTTTCCCTCCAGCCATGAGCGACTCGATGGCATCGGCGTCTCGCGGCAGAGCCCGCGTCAGCACTCTCCGACCCTTGGCCGTCACCACCACATCGTCCTCGATGCGAATGCCGAATCCCTCGTCGGGCAGGTAGATGCCCGGTTCGATCGTGATGACCGCGCCGGCTCTCAGCGGTCCACTCCCGCACATGTCGTGAGTCTCGAGCCCGAGGTGATGTCCAATCCCGTGAATGAAGGCGTCGCCGAAGCTCGCCTTCTCGATGATCGCACGAGCGGCCTTGTCGATCTGGGCGAAGGTGGCGCCGGGCCGCACGACTCTTGTCGCCGCCGCGTGAGCGGCAAGCACCACGTCGTACACGGCTCGCTGCCGCTTCGTGAATCGTCCGGACGCAGGCACGGTTCTTGTCACATCTGCGCCGTAGGATCCGAAGCGCGCCCCGCTGTCGATGCAGATGAGTGTCCCGTTCTCCATGATCGCGTCGTTCGCGTCGTAGTGCAGCACGGTGCTCGCGAGCCCACTCCCGACGATCGTCGAGAATGCCGGATCTCCGCCACCACCCATCACGTAAGCATGTTCAAGCAGCGATTGAATCTCTCGCTCTCGCATGCCCGGCTCGATCGCAGCAATCGTGGACGCGAACGCGTCGCACGTGATGCCCGCCGCGCGACTGATCATGCGCACCTCCGATGGTGACTTCACTGCCCGCATCGCCGGAATGATCGCCGAGCGATCGACGATCTCGACTTCAGGAGTGCGATCGGCCACCTTCCGCCACATGGCGAGGTCAGCAGAACACGCCGTGTCGATTGAGGCCGGCGGGTGCAGGCAGGCGAGCGCCTTTGCGCGCGGCGCCACGGCCTGCAGGAGGCTGCCAGTGGCGCCAGTGCGGTGGATCTTGGCAATGCCGGTACGGTCGCGCAGCGTGCTGCCGATGGGCAGCCGCTGCCCCTCCCATTGCTCTCGCTCCGGATCGCGAGGGGCAAGCAGGAGCACCTGTCGCTGGGCGACTACCGGGTGTCCTGGATCCAGCAGGAGCATCGCTCCGGGCTCATCGGCCAAACCGGTGAGGTACTCGAAGTGCCCGTGGGGACGCCAGCGGCAGCCCTCACCGACGGGATTGCCCGCCATTACCAGCCCTGCGGCACCGCGCAGTGCGCGGCAGACGCGGCTGCGCCGCGCGGCGTACTCCTTGACTTCGATTCCGCTCACCCCTCGCCCCGGCCCCGCAGTCGCTCGATCACGCTGCTGCTGCCGAGGCCCGGTCGGAGCTCCAGGACGCGGACCTCTATGCCCAATTCCTCGAGCACGGCGGCCTCGGTGATGTCACCGCGGGCGTAGTCGCCGCCCTTGACGTAGAGATCCGGCTGCACGCTGCGGACCAGCTGTTCTGCCGTTGGCTCCGAAAAGGACACCAGGAGATCCACACATCGCAACTCCGAGAGGATCTCAAGTCGCTGGGCAAGCGGATAGATCGGGCGATCATCACCCTTGAGTCGCCGCACTTCATCGTCGCCGTTCACGCCGACAATCAGCACATCGCCCAACGATGCTGCCTCTCGCAGGTAGGCGACGTGACCGGCATGGATGACATCGAAGCACCCGTTGGTCAGCACGATCGTGCGGCCCGCCTGACGATGCACCTCCAACTCGATGGACAGCGCCTCAGCGTCGCGTACCTTGTCATCGCCTGCGCCCAATAGCGCCCGCTGCACCTGTGCCAGCGAGATCGCAGTTGCGCCGAAGACCTCCACCTCCAGACCCGCCGCGACATTTGCAAGTTCCACGCACTCGGTCCACGAGAGTCCGCCGCCGCAGCCGGTGGCGATCGCCGCAAGTACGACGTCGCCTGCGCCAGTAACGTCGTAGACGCTGCGCGCTCGCGTCGGCACGTGCAGCGGATCGCTGTCGCGCTGCGCGAGCACGGCACCGTGCCGATCAAGCGTCACGATTGCAACCTCCAAGTCAAGCGCAGCACGGAGTTCCTCGGCAAGCGACTTTCCTTCCTTGACGAGGTTCGTCTCGTCAAGGCGACGAGCGACGGCGCGTTCGCCTTCGCTTCGGTTGGGCGTGATCGCCGTAGCGCCGGCGTAGCGAGCGTAATCGTCTCGACCTGCGGGATCGACCAGCACTGCGACGCCCGCATCGCGGCATTGCTCGATCACGCGGCGGCAGGTGGTCTCGTCGAGGACGCCCTTGTCGTAGTCCTCGATGCAGACGACGTCGGTTGTGGCCAGGCGGGCGGCCAGCGCCGCCAGCAGCGCGTCCGCCTCCTCGCTGGGCAGCGGCGTACGAGTCTCCTCGTCGAGCCTGAACATCTTCTGCGGATGGCGGTGCTGGGCGAGTCCCACGAGGCTCCGCTTGACCGTCGTGGGTCTTCCCGGGCAGACCTGCAGATCGGCCACGTCGATCCCATCACCCTCAAGCAGTTCACGAAGACGCCAGCCCGCATCATCGTCGCCGACGGCACCAAGACACGCCACGGAGCAGTCCATGGTCACCAGGCACCTGGCCACGTTGGCGGCTCCGCCAGGGCGCCACTCGCGGCTTCGAATCTCCAGCACCGGCACCGGGGCATCTGGGCTGAGTCGCTCGGCATCGCCGAAGACCAGCTCGTCGAGCATGACGTCGCCGATCACCAGCACACGTGGTGCAGAGAGCTCGGAAATGCGTTCCAGGAGGCTGCTCATGCCCTCATCGTAGTGTCAGCACGCGATCGAGCAGCCCGGTGAGTTCCTCGACCCCCTCCACCACCTTCAGTTCCAGTTCGGGAACAACGATCGGGCACTCCAGCAGGGCAAGATCGACCACGTCTCTGGCCTTCACCCAGTCCTTGAGCGTCATGACGATCGCATCGACGTGTCGGGACGCTGCCACAAGCCGCAGAACTTCGCCCGCGGAAAACGGTTCGTGGTCCCCCGCTGGCAGGTGTCGAGCGACCTTGCACCCGAGGCGCACCAGCGCCTCTATCACGGATCCGGGGTGGCCGATGCCCAGCCGCACCGCCGCAGACCTTCCCGTCAGCCACTCCATTTCCTCTTGCCGCACGCCCTCCCGGTCGTGCAGAGTCAGCCTGCGCCAGCGATGGGCCGTCCACGCAACAGGCGGCTTTCCGGCAGCTCGCGTCACTCGGCCAGCGAAGTCCGGGTCGGATCGCTCGGCATGCGAGACGACCACCGCGTCGCTACGCGCCAAGGACGACACGCCCTCGCGAAGCCACCCTGCAGGCAGCACCCGCTGCCCGAATGCATCTCGCATCAGATCCATGACGACGATGTCAAGGTCACGATGAATGCGACGGTGTTGAAATGCATCGTCAAGAATGATGCAGTCTGCATCGCCGCCATCTCGCAGGTAGGACTCGACGCGCGTAACGCGATCTGCCCCCACAATGACATCCACGTCCCCGAGCCGCTCGCGGTATTCCATCGCCTCATCGGCCCGGTCAGGATCAGTTGATCCATATCCCCGCATGGCGATGGCCGGATTGGCACCGTGTTCGCGCATGTACTGCACGATCCAGGTAACCAGCGGTGTCTTCCCGGTACCGCCCACGGTCAGGTTTCCAACAGCGATCACCGGCACACCGGCACGATGCACTGCCGAGGGACGCTCGTACCAGGCGTTTCGCACGCGCACCGCCCCGCCATAGAGCCACGAGGCTGGAATGGCCAGCGGGTCAAGCCACTGCGGAAGCGGGCCGCTCAAGCGCGCACCTCGAGTGGCGCAGTCGCAAGTTCCCTGGCCAGCCGTTCCATTGGCAAGCCCATGACGGACGTGGGGTCCCCTTCACACGCCAGCGGCCATCCAGCCTCGAGGCGATCTTCGAGGTTGTACCCGCCGGCCTTTCCCCGCCAATCGCCACCCGCCAGGTAAGCGTCAATCTCCTCGTCGTCGATGTCGCCGACCCTGACGGTCGCGACCTCGCACCCGCTTCGGATCGCACGCCCGTCGGCCGTCCGCAGGCACCAGCCCGTCAGAACCTCATGCGCGCGGCCACACATTGAGTGGATCATCGCCGCCGCGTCATCGGCATCCGCCGGTTGTCCGATCAGAACCCCATCCATGGTGCAGACGGTATCGGCGCCAAGCAAGGTTCCGCGTGAGACGCCCGTCACGCTGCGGGCCTTCATGACTGCCAGCACCCGGACCCAGTCACGGGCAGCCACGGAACCCGCCCGCAGGCACCCATCGTCGATCTCCGGCGCTCGCACCTGGTGATCGATGGACGCGGCAGCCAGCATCGCCGCTCGACGCGGTGATGCGCTTACCAGCAGGAGAGGCCGCGGCCACGTCGTCAGCACGCCGCGAGCTCCATGGCAGCGTCCACACGAACGCACACATCCTCGACGCTGATCCCGCGCATCAGTCGATCGCAGAGTCCTCGATCGCGGTAGTGGGGCCGCTCACCGTCGAAGGGTGCCTGCAGCACCGACTCTGGCCGCTGCCAGGGACCGACCTCGTCGGGGTTCGTCGGGCCAAAGAGCCCCAGGCAGGGCCGGTCGAGGGCCACCGCCGCGTGCAACGCCGCAGAGTCATTCGAGACGATCATTACGGCATGTTCGATGACGGCGAGCAACCTCCCAACCGTCATGTCCGGCAACAGGTTCACTGCGCCCTCGATGGCTGCCACCTGCGTCGCCTCGTGCGGCGCGCCGATGAGGACCACCTGCATGTCTCGCTGCGCCAAGTGCCCAGCCAACGCCGCGAAGCGATCTGTCGGCCATTGCTTGGACGCCCAGCGTGCAGTCGGGGCGAGAACCGCGACGTGATTGCCGAGTTCCAGTTCGCCGCGGCGCTGCTTCCACCAATCGACGGCCTCTGTCGGCACGTGCAGCCGACCATCGTGCACCGCGTCGATGCCCAGGGCCTTCACCAGCTCAAGCATGCGATCGACTGCATGGACCTCCGAGCGGACCACCCGCTGCGTGTAGCCAAGCCAGCCAAATTCTCGAGCGTCGGCGGGGCCTACTCGGCGCGGAGCGCCGCTCAGCGCCGTGAGCATCCCGCTGCGGCCCAACCCCTGCCCGTCCACGACGAGGTCGTAGTCTCGTTCCCGCAACTTCCATATCAGCGTCCGAAGCCTCGCCAAGCCCGACGGCAGGTACCAGCGGCGCAGGTCGCGGCGGGGAAACAGCACGGCTTCATCTACAGCCGGGTGCGCTGAGATCGCGTCGGCGAACTCGGCCTGCACGAGCCAGTCAATCGAGGCATCGGGCCACGCGGCCTTCATGCTCGTGACGACCGGCACGCTGCGGCATACATCGCCCAGCGCGCTGGGCCGGATGAACAGGACTCTGCTTGGAGTGGACATGGCCCGCGCGGTGACTCGCCGCTGCATCCTAGCTACCGCGCCCGGTGCGTCCTTGACACCCACGGGTGGGGCATCCATAGTGACCCCCCGCAATCCCCCGGGGGGTGATCCACGTGGCAAGCGACCAATCCCGTCAATCCGATGCTACCGAGGCTGCAGACGCCCCTGCGCCTGGGGGGACGACTGCGGGCTTCGGGACGATGCTCGGCAAGCTGGTCGTGGAGGCCGGGCTGATCACCACCGCTGAACTTGAGGAATGCAACTCGCTGCTCGAGGATTCCGCTGGGACAGAGTCGGCCCACACCATGGCCGACGTGCTCGTCAACCACAGTTATGTGACGCGCAGGCAGGTTGAGCGCTTGCAGCGTGACTTCGACGTGCGGAAGAGTTCGCAGCGAATACCCGGCTACCGGGTCATCCGGAAGCTCGGCGCCGGCGCCATGGCAACGGTATTCCTGGCCCAGCAGGAAAGTCTCGATCGGCCCGTCGCCATCAAGGTGCTGCCCAAGAAGTTCTCCGAGAACAAGGAGTTTCTTGAGCGCTTCTACAAGGAAGGCCGCGCCGCAGCCAAGCTCAACCACCCAAACATCGTGCAGGCCATCGATGTCGGCGGCAGCGGCGATCACCACTACTTCGTCATGGAGTATGTGGATGGAGAAACGGTCTATGACCAAATCGTCCGTGACAAGCGCATTTCCGAGGACGACTCCATCCGGATCATCCTGCAGGTGGCTGCGGCGCTGCAGCACGCCCACGAGGCAGGCTTCATCCACCGCGACATCAAGCCCAAGAACATCATGATCTCGAAGCGCGGCGACGTGAAGCTCGCCGACCTGGGCCTGGCGCGGGCCATCGAGGATCGCGAGACCGCGGAGTCCGAGGCAGGGCGGGCCTACGGCACTCCCTACTACATCAGTCCCGAACAGATTCGCGGCAAGGTGGACATCTCACCTGCGGCGGACATCTACGGGCTCGGCGCCACGGCGTACCACATGGTCACCGGCACCGTCCCGTTCAAGGGGAAGAATCCCTCGGACGTGATGCATCGGCACCTGAAGGAACCAATTGTTCCCCCGGACCACGTGAACCCTGCGCTCTCAGCCGGCCTGTCGCAGGTCATCGAGATGATGATGGCTAAGACCGAGCACCAGCGCTACCAGTCCGCCAGCGATCTGATCGAAGACCTCGAGATGATCCGCGAGGGCAAGACGCCGCACTTCGCCCAGCCGACACTCGACTTCGTGATGCTCGCCAAGGAGGCCCACCCCGCCGCGGCGCCGGCACCCGTCGCGCCGCAGCAGAGATCCAAGGCGGCATCTACCGCGGCGGGCATGGACAAGACGATGGTGGCCATCCTCGTGGCCAGCGCCTTGCTCAATCTCATTCTGCTGGTCGTGCTTCTGGCGGGGTAGATGTAGATCAGGTCGCCACGGGCTGCTGCGCCTTCCAGTCCTTGAGGAAGTTCGCAAGGCCCTTGTCCGTCAGCGGATGCTGCATCGTCTGCGCGATGACCTTTGCAGGCACTGTCGCCACGTCGGCACCGAGCATTGCGCACTGCACCATGTGCAACGGATGGCGGATGGATGCGGCGAGGATCTTCGTGCCGAAGCCGAAGTTGTCATAGATCGTCCGGATCTGCTGAATCAGTTCCATGCCGTCGCCGCCCACGTCGTCGATGCGCCCGATGAAGGGACTCACCAAGAATGCGCCAGCCTTGGCAACCATCAGCGCCTGCAGGGGCTGGAAGCAGAGCGTCATGTTTACCCGCACGCCGTCGTCGCTAAGAGCCTTGCAAGCGCGCAGTCCGTCAACGGTGCATGGCAACTTGATGACGATGTTGTCGGCGATGGGCGTAAGCCCTTTCGCTTCGATGAGCATCTCATCGCTCTCGGTCGCCACGACCTCCGCACTTACGGGACCGGAGACGACCTCGCAGATCTCCGCGAGGCGATCGTGGAAGTCGACGCCCTCCTTGGCCACGAGGCTAGGGTTGGTCGTCACACCGTCGAGTACGCCAAGCGCGGCAGCCTCGCGGATCTCGTCGATGTTGGCGGTATCGATGTAGAGCTCCATGGGGGGACATGATACGGCCATCGCACGAGGTGCGATGAGCCACCTATGATCCTCCCCATGGGACGCACGACCGAACGCCTCGCGGCGATGGGCATTGAGCTTCCCGCCTCCGTCGCCCCGGTCGCCAACTACGTGCCGGCGCGAATCGTGGGATCGCTGCTCTACCTCAGTGGCCAGATTCCGATGATGGATGGTTCGCTTTGCGCAACTGGCAGCGTGCCGAGTTCGGTGGATGTCGAGACTGCCACAGCCGCGGCACGGCAATGCGCCATCAATGCGCTGGCTGCAGCCTCCGAGGCACTTGACGGCGACCTGGATCGCATCGATTGCATCGTGCAGGTCCGCGTATATGTCGCGTGTGAGCCAGGGTTCACGCAGCAGTCGACGGTCGCCAATGGTGCCAGTGACCTGCTCGCGGAGGTCCTCGGTGATGCTGGACGACACACGAGGGTCGCCATCGGCTCCGTTGCGCTGCCGATGGGCGCCACGGTCGAGGTCGAGGCCCTGATGGCCCTGCGTGAGGCGCAGTAGGGGTTTCTGGCCCCTAATCACGGCCGGCCATGCAATCTGTGTTGATACGGGGGTTGACGGCATCCGCCAATGTGCCAATGATGTATAGGTTCTGGGGGGAACGGACCGGCGCGGCAACCATCATTCCTGATCGTGTTGACCGCACTCATTCGCTCCGCAAGGGGCATCTGATCCGCCGCACTGGTCGACATTTCTTTCCTGCCGACGGACCGTTCTGGTCCAGAGGCGCAGTGCGGTGGTGCTTGTACCGGTACACGAGCGGAACAGGAACCACCTGGGGCTTGGCACCCGTGGTGCTACTCCCGACACGGTTCGCGTACCCGGTTTATCGCCGGACCGCATCGGTCTTCGCTGTACGAATCCGAACCTCATGTCAGAGAGGTTGGGCGTAGGCGTACCGTTCCGGACCGCCGGTTCATCATCGTTCTTATCAAATGTGCATGCATGGAGATTACGAAACAATGAGACGTAGCAAAAAGGGCTTTACCCTCATCGAACTGCTGGTTGTGATCGCGATCATCGCGCTCCTGATGGGCCTGCTTCTGCCGGCTCTCTCAGGCGCAATGGCCGCGGCCCGTACCCGCAAGGACCAGGCGCAATTGAAGGGGATCTTCCAGACCTTCCTCATCTACGGCGCTCAGAACGACAACGCGTTGCCCAAGCCCAGTCACATCAATCGGCAGGCGATCGACCTGACTGGCGGCGGCGGCGGCGGATCCTACAGCGGGCCCACTGGCCTGAACCAGATCCCCGGCCTAGGCTCGCCGGACTACATGCAGAACGTATCGGGCTTCCTGTACTCGGCGATGATCGCCCAGAACTACTTCACGCCCGAGACGCTCATCAGTCCGGTCGAGAAGAACCCGATCGTCAACGCTAAGGGTGACACCGAGAAGAATGCCACCGAGGTCGGTTATGACTTCTCTCAGTACAACGTCGGCAACGACAGCTACTGGGATCCCGAGTTCTCGGGTGACATCTCCGGCTCCGGCGGAGCGTTTGGTGCCATCGACGGTGTGTGCCACACCTCGTATGCCCACCTCGCTCTCTGTGGCGAACGACTGAAGCGTCGCTGGAGCGCCGAAGCCGCCGAGGATGACGTGATGCTTTCAAATCGCGGCACCGAAATGGGCTCGATCTCGGGCGACGACTACGCCAAGTCGCCAACCGTGCTCCTTCATGGTGCCGACCAGCAGTGGGAAGGGTGTTACGTGGCCGGCGATGCGTCGTCTCACTACACCAAGTCCTTCTGGCCAGAGGCACTCACCTACGAACCCCAGGACGGGTTCGGCTTGAAGAAGGACAACCTCTTCAACTGCGAGTTCCCGGACTTCCCGGGCGGCATCTTCAATGATGGCGGGCCTTCTGGCGACACATGGATGGTCCTCAACGACATGTCCGACCCATCTGGGACCGACATTCGTTCCCGCTGGGACCAACTGCTTGGGTATTGACACAGTGGGAGTCGGCCGCCTGCGGCCGGCCCTGCCTGACTGGAGGATTCACACGATGAATCGCAGACACAAGGGCTTTACGCTCATCGAACTGCTCGTGGTGATGTCAATCATCGCGCTGCTGTTGAGCATTCTCGTTCCGGCACTTGGTCGGGCACGCGCTCAGGCGATGCTTGCCAAGGACGCCAGCCAGGTCAACGGCATCTTCAAGGGCTGGACCTCTTGGGCTGGCGAACGCGAGGGCTGGTTCCCGGTGCCCGGACTCGAAAAGCGGCTGGCGGATCCGGTTCTCGGATTCGTCAAGGGCCGCGGTCCCGAGGACATCCTCGTGAACGACCACGGCTCGATGCTCGCGATGTGCATCATGCAGAACCTATTCACCCCCGACGTGCTCGTCGCTCCAACGGAGCCAAACGGCAGCGTCTTCGTGAAGGAGGACTACGACTTCAACACGTACGACATCGCCGGATGGGTCTTCTGGGACGAGGAGTTCTCCAACCAGCTCGACCCTGACGGTGGTGCCGAAGGCAACAACAGCTACGGCATCGCCCCGATCACCGGCGAACGGAAGATCGAACACTGGGGCTGGCACGAGATCAACGATAGCGCCTACGCCGTCGTTGGTACTCGAGGGCCGGAGAATGGCGCGGTGGACCAGTCATCGTTCTCCACGCGCTTCCATGGCGTTGATGGTGAGTGGAAGGGCATCATCTGCTACGGCGACAACCATACGGAGACGATGGACACCTTCTATCCGCAGAACGCCACGTATATGGACTCGAGCGGAGTGTCAACGCCGGACAACATCTTCTGGGACGAGACGTTCGCACGGAACACGCTCAATGGAACGGGGATTGGCACTGGTTACGACATCGTCCTAACGCATGTCGCTGCCGGTGACGTAAACGATGACGGAAACCACGGCGGCGTGGATGAATACCAGCACGACTGATTCACCGTTCTCCTGAATTGGAACCTGCACCGGCCGTGACCAACTGGTCACGGCCGGTGTTCTTTGCGCCCCACTACACTGTGGATCAAGGAAGAACCCCGTGTCCGCCCTGCTTGCCATGCTGCTTGCCTTGGCCACCCCGGTCGGGCCCGTGCCTGTCCCTGCCTACCGACAGGCGGCGGACGTGGTCATCATCAGCATTCACGATCAGGTGGACTCCGTCACGGCCTCGTCCCTGCGGCGACGTCTCGCCGAAGCGAGCGATGCAGACGCGATCGTCATCGAACTCAACACCCCCGGCGGAGATCTGATGTCCACGCTGGACATCTGCTACCAGATCAAGACCGCTGCACCGGCCAATACGGTGGCCTGGATTCGCCCGCACGCCTTCTCCGCCGGCACGATCATTGCCCTGGCATGCCGCCAGATCATCGTCGCGCCGGCAAGCACCTTTGGTGACGCGGCCCCAATCACGCCAATGGGGTCGCTCCCGGCGGCCGAGCGGGCGAAGATCGAGTCGCCCGTGCTCGCGGAGGTCGTGGACTCGGCCCGCCGAAACCACTACGACGAGCGGCTCGTCGAAGCGTTCGTCAGCGTCGGCATCGAGCTCTGGCTCCTTGAGCAGGTGTCCACCGGGAGACTCGCGTGCGTCAACGCAGGCGAGTACGAGGCGATCTTCGGCCAACCGCCGCCGCGGGACTTCACGCCCGTGTCGCACGGACCGCCGGTCGA
>CAZKTE010000026.1:21842-23834 GCA_964555625.1 uncultured Isosphaeraceae bacterium
GCCACGCAGGTGCGTCGCCTGGATCGTTCCTGGTCAGAGACTCTCGCCCGATTCCTGGTGAGTTGGCCGGTGCGACTGGTGCTCACCACCATCTTCCTGGCATGCCTGCTGGTGGAATTTGCCACCGGTGGCACCGGGCTCTTCGGCGCCGGCGCGGTCGTCGCCCTTGCAATGCTGCTTGGCGGCCCATGGGTCGCCGGACTTGCCCAGGCTTGGGACATCATCCTCGTGGTCGGCGGACTGGGGCTGGTGGCTGTGGAGTTGTTTCTCATCCCGGGCATGGGAGTCGCCGGCATCGCCGGTGTCGCCTGCCTCTTTGCGGGGATGATCGGCACCTTCATGACCGGCGACCTCGGCTCGCCCCATGGCCAGGCCCAGGCGATGACCGGGGTCGTCACGACCCTTGGCGGCGCGGCACTGGCCGCCGTGCTGGGCTGGCTGGTGCTTCGCCAACTCAGCAGTTCAACTGTACTGCAGTACCTGGTGCTCAGTGGCGAGATCCACGGACATGTCGCGGAGGCTGGCCTGGCAGGCCATGCGCCCGTGCCCGACATCGGGGCCCCGGCAGTGGCGATCACGGATCTGCGACCAAGCGGCCGCATTGAGTGGGAGGGCAACGTCCTGGACGCCACTACCAGCGGCGAGTGGATCGAGTCAGGAGCGAACGTCGTGGTGACTACAAGCGGGATGACCATCGAGGTCGAGGAGGTACAGGCGTGATTCATCTCCTGGCACAGGCCACTGGCACAAGCGACTCGACGCTGCTGATGGCGTTCATCCTGGTGGCCGTAGCACTTGGTCTCTTCGCCATCGAGATCTTCGTGCCAAGCGGCGGCCTGCTGGCGCTGCTGGGCGCGCTGGCGGTGGTGGGGTCGGTCGTCGCCTTCTTCATGCATGACGTCACCGTCGGCTTCATCGCGATGGGCGCCTACGTGGTGCTCGGCCCGGTGGTCATGTGGCTCGGGTTTCGCATCTGGGCCGCCTCGCCCCTGGCACGCCGCATGGTGCTCGGCGGCACGGTCGAGGAGGACACCGACGAGGCGTACCAGGCAAGCGAGCACGCTCGCCAGGAGCGTTCTGAGTACCTCGAGTCGCTGGTCGGTCGCGTTGGCGAGACGATGACGGTGCTACGGCCGGTCGGCGTCGTCCGAATCGACGGTGATCGCGTGGATGCCATGGCCGAGACCGGCAGCATCGATGCAGGCCGCACCGTCGAGGTGGTCAGGACCTATGACAACCAAGTCAAGGTCCGCGAGGTGAGCGAGTGATACACTGCGCGACGCAAGCGAAGTAGAAGGAGCGATTGATGTATTCATTCACGGCACTCACCCCTTGGACAGTCGGCGGCACCATCGTCGCCGGGCTATTCCTGCTGATCATCGTCTGGATCGCGTTCCAGTACCTGGGCCTCTACCTGCAGGCCTGGGTCAGCGGAGCGAAGGTCAGGTTCATCGACCTGATCATGATGCGATTTCGGAAGGTCAACGCAAAGTCCGTGGTGATCAATCGCATCAGCGCAAAGAAGGCGGGGCTCGAGATCCCCACGGAGAAGCTCGAGGCCCACTACCTTGCCGGTGGACGCATCACCAATGTCGTGCGCGCGATGATCGCCGCCGACAAGGCGCGCATTGACCTGGCATGGGACAACGCCACGGCCATTGACCTCGCCGGCCGCGACATCCTCGATGCGGTCAAGACCAGCGTCGACCCAAAGGTGATCGACTGCCCAAGTTCGGAGTCCGGCAAGGCCACGATCGACGCGGTCGCCAAGGACGGCATCCAGCTGCGCGCCCGCGCGCGGGTCACCGTCCGCACCAACATCGCCCGGCTCGTCGGTGGTGCAACCGAGGAGACCATCATCGCCCGCGTGGGCGAGGGCATCATTTCGACGATCGGCTCGGCCGAGAGCCACCTGAGAGTGCTCGAGAACCCGGACAACATCTCCAAGACGGTGCTCGACAAGGGGCTCGACGCAGGTACGTCCTACGAAAT
>CAZKTE010000027.1:0-23795 GCA_964555625.1 uncultured Isosphaeraceae bacterium
CTCCCTTGGATGGCGCGGCAGCATGCGGCACTGGCATCGCTACGAGCGTGGGTACCTGCTGCTTGCGGCCCTCGCGACGCCCCTGGTCCTCAGCGTCCACTCCGTCGTGTCCTTTGACTTCGCCGTCTCGCAGCTTCCAGGCTGGCACACGACGATCTTCCCGCCGTACTTCGTCGCCGGTGCCATCTTCTCCGGCTTCGCGATGGTGATGACATTGGCGATCCCGGCGCGAGAACTCTGGGGGCTCAAGAACTTCATCACCAAGCGCCACCTCGAGAACATGGCGAAGGTCATCCTGCTGACGGGCACGATGGTCGGCTACGCGTACTCGATGGAGTTCTTCATCGCCTGGTACAGCGGCGAGCTCTATGAATCGTTCGCCTTCATCAACCGCGCATTCGGCCCGTATGCCTGGGCCTACTGGATCATGGTCAGCTGCAACGTGCTCACGCCGCAGATCTTCTGGTTCAAGAAGGCGCGCACAAGCATTCTCATCATGTTCATCGCGTCGTTGCTGGTGAACGTGGGCATGTGGTTCGAGCGATTCGTCATCGTCGTGACGTCGCTGGCCACCGACTTCCTGCCCAGCAGTTGGGGACTCTTCCAGCCGACGTGGGTGGACGTTCTGACGCTGCTTGGCAGCTTCGGGCTCTTCATGACGCTCTTCCTGCTCTTTATCCGGTTCCTGCCGGTCATCGCCATCTCCGAGGTGAAGGGCGTCATGCCGCAGGCCAACCCGCATGCCGAGGAGCCGCACTCATGAGTGCCCCGGAGCGATCATCCCTTTACGGGTACGCGGCGGAGTTCACGACGCCCGCTGCGATCATGCGCGCCGCCAAGTCCACGCACGAAGCGGGCTACAAGTGGTTCGACTGTCACGTGCCTTTTCCGGTGCACGGCCTCGATCACGCCATGGGCGTGAAGATGACGATCCTCCCGATCCTGGTCTTCTTCGGCGGCCTCACTGGAACCGTGCTGGCCTGCGCCTTGCAGATCTTCACGAACTCCATGGACCTGGACATCTGGGCGCTCGTACCGGTCGTGGGCTACCAGTTTGAGGTGTCAGGCAAGCCACTGATCAGTGGCCCGGCATTCGTCCCGGTGGCGTTCGAGCTGACCGTGCTGCTGGCGTCGCTCACGTCGTTCCTGGGAGTCCTGATGCTCAACAAGCTGCCGATGCTCTACCACCCGGTGCTCAAGCACCCGGCGATGGCGAGGGCGACCGATGACCGCTTCTTCCTGGTGCTCGAGGCGCGTGATCCGAAGTTCCGCGCAGACGATGCCGAGGCCTTCTTGAGTGACCTTGATCCGGAGTCGGTAGTCCCGCTCGAGAAGTGACGCCATGAAACAGCACCCGATCATCCAGCAACTGCTTGAGGTACCAGCGTGGATCCGCTGGGGCCTGCTGGTTGTCACGTGCGTGGCGACGGTGCCCCCGGCGGTCATCTACCGGGCGCGATCTTCATTCTCCAGCCAGCCTCGCATCCACATCATCCAGAACATGGACAACCAGCCCAAGTACGTCGGCCAGGAGGCCAGCGTCCTCTTCGCCGACGACCGATCCATGCGTCCTCGCGTGGCAGGCACAGTGGCCCGCGGCGAGCTCATCGGCGACACGCACTACCACATGGGCGTGGTCGAGGGCGAGTGGGTCTCGACGTTCCCCGCGCAGATCACGATCGACCGGGCTCTGCTGGACCGCGGCCGCGATCGCTTCAACATCTACTGCCAGCCCTGCCACGGCGCGACCGGCGCCGGGGACGGCCTCGTGCACCAGCGGGCCATGCAACTGGTGGAGACGGGCACCAACGGCACGGCGTGGGTCGCTCCCAAGAGCGTCCACGAGGAGGCCATCCGGGAATTCCCTGTGGGGCGGGTCTTCAGCACGATCACCAACGGTGCACGGACGATGGCTGGTTACGGCTCACAGGTGCCCACCGCCGATCGTTGGGCGATTGTCGCCTATGTCCAGGCCCTGCAGTTCTCCCAGCACGCCGACCCGGCGCTGGTCGAGGGCGCCGACGACCTGCCACGCGTCGACCTGGTCGACGAGGGAGGTGACGCGTGAAGCGATCCTCCGTTGGCAGCGACCTGCGCATGGGCGCCTCGGCGGCGCGCTTCGGCCCGCTGCTGCTGGTGGCCGGTGCCGCGCTGCTTGGCGTGAGCATGCTGGTGGCCGATGACTGGACGGTCTTCTGGAAGTCCTGGCTCGTGGGCTGGATGAGCGCCGCGGGCATCGCCCTGGCGGCCCTCTGGTTCACGCTGCTGCAGCACCTGACCCGCGCCGGGTGGAGCGTCGTAGTACGGCGCCTGGCTGAGGGTGTTGCTCGCAACCTCTCCTGGATGTGGCTGCTGTTCGTGCCGGTGCTGCTGCTGGTGTGGAGCGGGCAGGCGGACCTGCTCTACCAGTGGGGCGACCAGGAACTGATGCACCATGATCACCTCCTGCAGAAGAAGGCCACCTACCTCTCGCCCGCGTTCTGGTCGGCGCGTTCGATCTTCTACCTGGCGACGTGGGCCGTCATCGGCACGCTCTACTTCAAGTGGTCCGTGGCGCAGGACGCCACCGGCGACCACTTGTGGACCCATCGCATGCAGCGCTGGGCGCCTATCTGCATGATCCTCTACGCCTTCACTCAGACCTACGCGGCGGTGGACTGGATGATGACGCTGCAACCCAAGTGGTTCAGCACGATGTTCGGCGTCTACTTCTGGATCTCCTCGGTCGGGGGATTCATGGCGATGTTGATCCTGCTCGCTCGCTGGCTCCAGCGCACCGGCCATGTGCGGTCGGCGATCACGGTCGATCACTTCCATGACATGGGCAAGATGCTCTTCGCCTTCGGCGTGGTCTTCTGGGCATACATCGGCTTCAGCCAGTACATGCTCATCTGGTACGCCAATCTCCCCGTCGAGACCAACTGGTACATGACCCGCCAACTCGGGGATTGGACCAGCATCTCGCTGCTGCTGCTCTTTGGGCACTTTGCCGTCCCGTTCGTGGTCCTCGTCTCGCGGTGGCCCAAGCGATGGCGACCGACGTTGCCGCTGATCGCCAGCTGGATGCTCCTGATGTTCTTCGTGGACGTCTACTGGCTGGTCATGCCCGTGGTGCCCGAGGCGGCGATCGAGGCAGCGACGTCCTACGGCGCGCTCGCCGAGGCCGTGGCCGCCGGCGAGGTCTCCGTGGGCTTCGGGTTCCACCTGGTGAACTTCACCGCCCTTGCCGGCATGATCTGCCTGCTTGGCGGCGGCACACTGCTGAATCTCCGACACTGCAATCTCGTTCCCTCGGCGGATCCACGCCTGGACGAGTCACTGGCCTTCGAGAACATCTAGCGATGATGACGCACGACGACAATCAACCGCTCTCCGGCGATACCGAGGATCCCCGTGGCATGGCCACCTGGGCGCTCGGGCTCGGCAGCGCTGTGGTGCTGCTGGCCTTCGTCCTGGCGTCGATCGGCATGTTCAACCGTGAGACCATGAACGAGGTTCTGGAGAAGAGCATCAACATCCGCTTCGAGGATCGCAACGCAACGCGCGACGCGCAGCACGCCGTGCTCGACGAGGAGGCGCACTGGGTGCGAGAGCGCGATCCCATCAGCGGCGACATCGTGGATCGACTGGCCATCCCGATTGAGGACGCCATGGACATCGTCGCCGGGCAGGGAGGTGGCCCGTGATGCGGACCATCTCCATCCTGGCGATCCTGTTCTCCGCTCGGGCGCTGGGCCAGACATTCGCCGACGAGACTCCCAAGGAGCTCGAGGGCGTGGGCATCGTCGAGCACCTCGACGAGCAGATCCCCGGACATCTGGTCTTCACCGACGAACAGGGGCGCGAGGTCCGCATCGAGGACTACCTCGGGGAGCGGCCGGTCATTTTCACGCTCAACTACTACCGCTGTCCCATGCTCTGCAGCCTGACGCTCAACGGACTCGTCGACGGCATGATGGATATGGAGTGGACGTGCGGCGAGCAGTACGAGATCGTCACCGTCAGCATCAACCCCGACGAGGGCTCTGACATTGCACTGCAGAACAAGCGTGGCTACGTCGCCCGATACGGCCGCGACGAGGCCCACGATGGCTGGCACTTTCTCACCGGCAGCCAGCAAAGCATCAAGGCGCTCGCCGAGGCGCTCGGGTTCGGCTATCGCTTCGAGCCTCGCAGCGGCGAGTACCTCCACACCGCGAGCATCATGTTCGTCACGCCAAGCGGCCGCATCTCCAAGTACATGAACGATGTGCGGTTCGCCGGCCGAGACCTGCGGTTCGCCCTCATCGAGGCGAGCGAGGGTCGCATCGGCACGGCGATGGATCGGCTGCTGCTCTTCAACTGCTTCCAGTACGACCCGGATGCCGCCAGCTACACGCCCAACGTGTGGAAGCTGATGCGGCTCTCGGCGGTGATGACAATGATCGTGCTGGTCATCGGGCTGATCATCCTCGGCCGCAGCGGCCGCCCCGGATCCATCTGCGCTCCGTCGCATCTCTCGACGGGAGGTTCCGCATGAGCGCGATCCTCTCCATCCTCGGCGAAGTGACCCACCGGGGCCAGACCTTCTGGATGCCCGAGCAGGCATCCACGTCGGCTGCGAGCGTGGACTTCACCTTCGATGTGATCAACTGGATCTGCTACTTCTTCTTCCTGCTGATCGTGGTGATCATGGTGGTCTTCGTCTGGAAGTACCGCCGCCGCGAGCACGCCGCCAACGTCAGCGGACCCGTCCACCACCTGCCGCTGGAGTTGGCCTGGACGATCATTCCGCTGATTCTGGTGATCGTGATCTTCGTCATGGGCATGCGCGGGTACCTGGATTTGCAGGAAGCGCCCGAGGGCTCCTACGAGGTGCAGGCGACGGCGCAGAAGTGGTCGTGGACGTTCACGCATCCCACGTACGGGGTCATCGAGTCCGCGGAGTTGACGGTGCCTGAGGGACGCCCGGTGCGAATCCTCATCACCAGCCAGGACGTGCTCCACAGCCTCTTCATCCCCGCCTTCCGCGTGAAGATGGACGCGCTGCCGGGACGATTCACGTCGCTCTGGTTCGAGGCCGTCCGCAGCGGGGACTTCCAACTCTACTGCACGGAGTACTGCGGCAAGGACCACTCGCTGATGCTCGCGACCGTGCACGTGCTGCCCGAAGACCAGTTCGAGGCGCACATGCTCAAGTTGGCGCGAGAGTACGAGGACCTGCCGCTTGAGGTATTGCCCGCCTACGCCATCAACCGGCTCTACAACCGCTGCAAGTCCTGCCACTCCCTCGATGGCACGACCAGCACCGGCCCCTCCTTCAAGGGACTCTGGGATAGAACCACCTCCGGCCGCACCGTCTTTACCGATGGATCGCAGATGAGCGATCACGACGGCGAAGGCGGGCAGTACCAGTTGCCCGAGAACTACATCCGTGAGTCGCTGTTGAAGCCCCAGCAGCACATCGTGCAGGGGTACACCGGCGGGATGCCATCGTTCCAAGGCCAGTTGAAGGAGCGCCAGATCACCGCGGTCATCGAGATGTTCAAGCACCTCGACGAGCTCGTCGACGAGAACGGCCGCATCCTCGTCAACAGAGACGGAACCCCCGTGGAGTGACGCCCAAGGCAGACGCATCATGAACATGTACGAGACACAAGACTCCGCGCACAGCGACAACTACCTCACCCATGCGCACGGCCTGCTGGGAAACCGCGGCGGGATCGCCGGCTGGCTCCTGACGCTCGACCACAAGCGAATCGGGATCATGTACCTAATCTGCGTCCTGTCGATGTTCTTCGTCGGCGGGGTGTTTGCGATCCTGGTGCGCACGCAGCTGCTGGTCCCCGAGGGGGCCATCATGGGCCAGGACGCCTACAACCAGGCATTCACCCTGCACGGGGCGATCATGGTCTTCCTGGTGATCATCCCCAGCGTGCCCGCTGCGCTGGGCAACTTCGTGCTGCCGATCATGCTCGGCGCCAAGGATGTGGCGTTCCCACGCCTCAACCTCTTCAGTTGGTGGCTGTGGGTCGGCGGGATGATCTTCTTCCTGCTGGCGATCGTCAACGGTGGACTCGACACCGGCTGGACCTTCTACACGCCCTACTCCATCGACAAGGGCTCGGCGATGGGCGGGGTTGTCGCCGCGGTCGCGGGCGCATTCGTTCTGGGCTTCTCCTCGATCTTCACCGGGATGAACTTCATCGTCACGATCCACCGCCTGCGGCCTCAGGGAATGACATGGTTCCGGATGCCGCTCTTCCTCTGGGCGATCTATGCCACGGCCATCCTCCAAGTCCTGGCGACGCCGGTCCTGGGCATCACGCTCCTGCTGTTGGCGGTCGAGCGGGCCTTCGGCATCGGCATCTTCGACCCGGCCCTCGGCGGTGATCCGGTGCTCTACCAGCACTTCTTCTGGTTCTACTCGCACCCGGCGGTCTACATCATGATCTTGCCGCCGATGGGCATCATCAGCGAGCTCATCTCAGTGCACTCGCATCGGCACATCTTCGGCTACAAGTTCATTGCCTACAGCTCGATCGCGATCGCGGTCTTCAGCTTCCTCGTGTGGGGCCACCACATGTTCATCTCGGGCCAGTCGCCGCTGATGAACGTCATCTTCTCGCTGATCACCTTCAGCGTGTCGATCCCGTCGGCGATCAAGGTCTTCAACTGGCTAGCGACGCTCTACAAGGGATCCATCAGCCTCAACACGCCCATGCTCTATGCGCTGTCGTTCCTGTTCATCTTCGCCATCGGTGGCCTCACGGGCATTCACCTCGGGACGCTCAACACCGACGTGCACCTGCATGACACATACTTTGTGGTTGCGCACTTCCACTACGTGATGATGGGATCGGCAATTGTCGGGTTCATCGGCGGCATCCACCACTGGTGGCCCAAGATGACCGGCCGCATGTACAACGAGAACCTCGGGCGAATTGCCGCGGTCCTTCTCTTCCTCGGGTTCAACCTGACGTTCTTCACGCAGTTCATGCTCGGCTCCCAAGGCATGCCACGTCGCTACGCGACCTACCTGCCGGAGTTCCAAACGTACCACGTGATCTCGTCTATCGGTTCCTACGTGATGGCCATCGGCTTCCTGCTGACGGCCGGGTACCTGATCCACTCGCTCTTCGCCGGACGCAAGGCGCCAGTGAACCCGTGGGGCGGCCGCAGCCTCGAGTGGCAGTGCGCATCGCCGCCCCCTTGGAACAACTTCGACGAGCAGCCGGCCGTCGGTGACTGCTACGACTTCTCCGTGCTGGAGTGGGACGAGGAGGACCAGGGATACAAGTGGCGCGATGACGTCCCGCACCCGCACCTCGAGGAAGAGGAAGGCTGATCGTGGCGCACGGCGACAAGGGACATCCTGCGCACATGGCCCATCACTGGGACACGCCCAAGCAGCAGTACGAGGCGGGCAACCTGGGCATGTGGCTGTTCCTGGCGACCGAGGTCCTCCTCTTCGGCGGACTCTTCTGCGGCTACAGCGTCTGGCGCAGCAATCACCCGGAGATCTTCAAGTACGGGGCGCAGTTCCTGGACACGACGCTCGGCGCGGTCAACACCGCGGTCCTGCTGCTCTCGAGCATGACCATGGCCATGGGCGTCACGTTTGCGATGAGAGGGAAGAAGCGGGCCACCTGCGTCTGCCTGGTCCTGACGCTCCTGGGGGCATTCGGCTTCTTGGGCATCAAGTACGTCGAGTACTCACACAAGTTCCACGAGGGATTCCTGCCGGGGTTCCGCTTTTACGAGAAGCCAACTGATTCCCACCTCTGGGTCGATCTTGATGGCGAGGGCCACGGCGTGGAGATGCAGGTTTCGGCGCATGGCGAAGCCGGCGACCCGGTGCACGCCGCCGCCGTCCACCACGAGTCGGGCCTGCCGGCGCTGCCGGCGACGGCCGAGGCCTCCACTACTACGCTCGCCGGGCATGCCCCGGAGGGTCTTGCCCACACGGCCGGTGATCAACAGCAGGCGGACTTTACAGGGCTCATCCCGGCCCTGAAGGACGATGGATCGCCGCACGGCGACGCGGCGCACGAGGAGCACCTGGCCCACCCGCTCCAGGATCCTGTGCGGCCCGCGCTTGCGCAGCAGTTCTTCACGATCTACTTCCTGATGACTGGCCTGCACGGCATCCATGTTGCGGTGGGCGTGGTCGTCATCAGCTGGCTGTTGATCCTCACCATGCGCAATCGCTTCAACACCGACTACTGGACGCCCATTCATCTCGGCGGCCTCTACTGGCACATCGTCGACGTCATCTGGATCTTCCTCTTCCCGCTCTTCTACCTGATCTGAGTTTCACCCAATGTTGCACCCAGAGCCCAGTCACGACGCGCACATCGGACACAGTGTTCCGCTGTGGTTCATCGCCGTGATCTGCGCCATCCTGCTGGTGCTCACGGGCGTGACGGTGTGGGTTGCACAACTGGACTTCGCGGCAGTCCACATCCCGGAGCTCAACATCATCATCGCGATGGCCGTGGCTGTGGTGAAGGCGACGCTCGTGGGCCTCTACTTCATGCACCTGCGATGGGATCGGCCGGTGGTCGGGTTCGTCTTCGTGGCTTCGATCCTGCTTGTCACGCTCTTCTGTGGATTCACGATCCTCGACTCGTTCGAGTACCAGGACGAGGTCATTCCCGGCGACACGCCGCAGATCCAGCAGGCATTGGACGCGGCACTCGCCGACGATCAGTAGCCAGCGGCTACGCTCTGCACATGTCCAAGTCGCCATTTGCCGACCGTGCCTCCGCGGAACGGGCGACGACCTACGGCGCCGTCCTCCTGCTGATCACGCTCTCGATCCTCTTCGTAGCTGCCATGATCGCCGCGATCGTGATTCGCCTGCAGGCGACGGCGTGGCCGGAGCTTCCGCCCCTGCCGGGGATACTCCTGACCTCCAGCGGCGTGCTTCTGGTGCTCAGCGCGGTGATGCACCACGCAGCGAGTCGCTGTCGGGGATCGGACGCGGGAAGCGTGCGGCACTGGCTGGTGGGCGGGTGCGCGCTGACGATCGCCTTCCTTGCACTGCAGGCAGTGGCCTGGGCGACCTGGCGAACGTCAATTTCCACGTTTGCCGAGGACAGCGGCGTGCAGCGCCTCGCAATCTCCGCCTTCTATATCTTCACAGCATTGCACGCGGCGCACCTGCTCGGTGGGATGGTCCCGCTGGCCGTCTTGGCGTGGCAGTCCATGCGTGGCGGAGTCCTGTCGCGCTCCATGCTGCGGTGGACGGGGGTCTACTTCCACTTTCTGGCGGTGACCTGGATCGCCTTGTACGCGATGCTGCTGCTGATCTAGTTGGGTGACCAGATGTCACGCCCACCCAAGTGCGCGTGGCAGGCGAACCACAGCGACCGTCGCGATGACACCGCTTCCCCGGCGGCGGTGCGGACCGAGGCGCTGAGCGGGTGCCGCTCGACTTGGAAGACCAGGTCAACCTCGCCGAGTCGATCCACCACGGTACCCGTGTCGCCAGCGGCATCGGCCAGCTCCTCGATCGCGTAGATTCGCGTGGCGCCATCGATGACGACCGACATCACCGCCACCTTGGCCGCCAGTCGATCGCCCAGGGGCATCGGATCGGCTGGAAAGTAGACTTCGCTTGTCTTGAAGTACAGGTTGGGGCTCGCCTTGCGGTACCGCTTCTTGTACGAGGGATCCGGCGCGATCGTGGTTGTATCGGGGTGTGCTTCCTGCCAGCGGCGCCAGCTGATGACGTCGTGCAGGAGCGGTTGCAGCGACGCCGCCACGCCGCTGATGGTCGCCCCGGTCATCTGGCAGATGAGCTGCTCGCCGCCCACCTTCTGGTCGATCGGGTAGAGCAACATGCCCCCGTTTCCTGCGAGCCCGCTGTTTCCAAGGGCGATCGGCACCCCGTCGAGAGTCCGCTCGAACACGCCCACGCTGCCACTTGGCCAGTGCCAGGTAATGGCTACCGGCAGGCCGCCGATCTGGTCGTTGATGATCTCGTGCACGTGCAGCACGTGAAGGGGGTACGCGCGAGCCTCGCCGCCGACCACCACGCCCACGACCAAGTCGTTTTCGACCAGATAAGGACTGCGTTGCCCGCGGTTTCGCAGTTCGACCTCCTCCAGAGAGATCGCAGGCGGGTCGTGCATCGCCGGTGCCAGATCCCGCCGCGCCATCGCCGGGACGATCTGCTCGCGGGGCATCCGCAGGTCAGCGAGATCAAACGCGTAACTCTCGAGCGTCGCGCCGTCCCCGGGTGCGTGATCGGTGAGCCGAAGCACCGCCGGGGCGATTGCCCAGGCTGTGATTGAGAGCACGACGAACCCTGCAACCAGCAGGACCCATCCACCCTCGCGGAAGGTCAGTCCCCTGGGTGTCTCGCTCACGGCAGGACCGCGCTGCTGATGTCGATCCACTCGATCGTGGTGCGATCAAGCACCATGGCAACCAGCAGCAGCGGCAGGTAGGTAATGCTGGTCAGGAACAACTGCCGGGCGGTGTCCTGCTCGCGCCGTCGCCAGAAACGCAGCGATGCCAGGACCATCCAGCAACCCAGGCCGGTGCCGATGACTGCGAACGCAATGCCAGTGAGGCCTGCCAACGAGCAGGAGAGCGACAGGGGGAGCAGCGCAAGGCTCGTGAGCACGCAGACGCGGCTGGTCAACTCGCCCCCGGGATCGATCGACGGCAGCATTCGAAACCCGCCGCGCTCGTAGTCCTCGCGGTACATCCAGGCCAGGGCCAGGAAGTGCGGCAGCTGCCAGCAGACCAGAAGTCCGCCGAGGATCCAGGCGCCGTCGATGCGACCGCTGGTTGCGGCGACCCACCCGAGGACGGGCGGCAGCGCGCCGACGACTGCGCCGACGAGCGTGTTGAAGCTGGTGCGAGTCTTCATCGGGGTGTAGACAAGGACGTAGAGCAGGATCGTCGCAAGGGCGATGCCCGCCGCCGCCAGCGAGACGGCCACGGCTAGGATCGCGATGCCCACCCAGCAGAGCAGGACACCGACGACAAAGGCGTGAACTGCGGACATGTGCCCGGCGGGAATCGGTCGCCCGGCAGTCCGCCGCATGCGCGCATCGAGCGATCGTTCGGCGACCTGATTCAAGGCAGCCGCAGAGGCGGCCGCAAGCGCCGTTCCCAGGACTGTCCAGGCAAGGACTGGCCAGTCGATGCCCGCGGGGCTGGCCAGCACGAAGCCGACGGCCGCGGTGGCGACCACTAGGGCACTGAGCCGGATCTTCGTCAACGCGCAGTAGAGCGCCGGCAGCGAGGGGGATGCCACCTGAGACGAAATGGACGATGATGCGACTGTCTGGGTCATGCGGCGCCGCCAGCGGGCCGCGTAGTATACCCCTCGCCCCCGGACCCCCGGAGTCCCGGAGTCCCCGAAAACCCCATGGCATCCAACGATCGCCAACCACGCGCCGTGACCATCGCCCTGGCGGCGACGGCGGTCATGTGGGTGGCGACCTACAACGCGCTGCTGGTTGGGAGTTTCTTCATCGGGGAACTGCTCTTCGGCATCGTCGTGCTCTGCCCGCTGCTCGGTGGTGCCGTGGTGGTTCGCAGTGGCGGAACCATCTCGGCCGCCGCGAGGATGGGCGCGATCTGCGGCGGCCTCAACGTGCTGCTGATCGGATCGGTCGTCGGCGGCCAGTCGCCTGCGACGATGGCCGCCGAGGGCATGGCCTGGGCGATCGGGCTCCTGGTCGCGACGGTTCTCTTGGGCACCTTGGGCGCATGGATCGGCGCGCGCATGCGACCCTGCGCGCAGGATGCCGACTGGCGGTCGTGGTTCTTCCGGGCGGTCATGGCCGTCGTCTTCCTGATGATCGTCAGCGGCGGCCTGGTCACCGGCCTGGAGGCGGGGCTCGCCGTGCCCGACTGGCCCAATAGTTACGGGCACAACATGCTGCTCTACCCACTCTCGGCGATGGTCGATTCGACCAACGAGGGCGTCTTCTTCGAGCATGCCCATCGCCTCACCGGGATGTTCACGGGGCTTGCGGCGATTCTGGCGATGGTCCTCGGATGGCGATGGTCACGGTCACCGCTGGTGCGAGGGCTCGTTACGGTCGCGTTCCTGTTGGTGTGCCTCCAGGGACTGCTTGGTGGGCTGCGCGTCACCGGAAACCTGACGCTCAGCGACGACCCTGGTGCCATGGACCCAAGTACCGCCCTGGGACTCGTTCACGGCATCGTTGCGCAGGTGATCTTCGCGCTCTACGTACTCATCGCCTGCGCCACCTCTCCCACGTGGTCGGCGCCCGCTGGCTCGGGAGTACCCCGCGGGGAGCGACGCATCTGGTGGATGCTGCTTGCGGCGATGATCCTGCAGCTTGGCCTGGGCGCCGCTTACCGCCACTTGTCAAGAGATCCGGCTATGGCCGAGCACGCGTCGCATCCACTCATGGCGCACGTGGTGATGGCGATCGTCGTCCTGGTGATGGCGGTCGTCGCGGGGCTGCGTCTGATGAAGCGACATCGTGAGACTGCGCCGCTCTACGCGTGGGGGCACACGGTCTTGGTGCTCGTTGGAATCCAGGTGATGCTTGGGGCCGGCGCGCTGGTCGCGGTGATCCTGGCGCGAGACGCCGCGGCGCCCCCGTTGTACGAAATCGCACTGACCACAGGCCACCAGGCCAACGGCGCGCTGCTGCTGGGGGCGGCGCTTGCGGCGCTTGGCTGGGTCGTGCATCGCAGCGGCGCTGCTCCTACCATGGAGTGATGCTCGCTCTCGCCCTGACAACGACGCTCCTGGCTGCTGCTCCCGCCGCGCAGGAGTCGGTCGTCCGGCCACTGACCATTTCGGTGACCCACGACGGCAGCGTCGGTGACCAGTTGAGCGGGCGGCTCTACATCATGCTCACGCAGGGTCGACGACCACCGATCAGCGGCCCGAACTGGTTTGGGCCCGAGCCGTTCTTCGCGATGGACGTCACGGACTGGTCGGCCAATGACCCGCTGGTCGTCGCCGATCAGGCTATCGGCATGGATGGGCCGATCTCGACGCTCCCGGATGGGAAGTGGGGCGTCCAGGCGCTGCTGCGTCGGAATCCAGACACGGCGCGCCTCGTGACAGACGGGGCGGTCCACAGCGACATCACGCAGTTCGTCGGCAGCGGGGTGGATGCAGGGGAGATCGCTCTGGCCATGACCACGGTGATCCAGCCACGCACCTGGAAGCCACACGAGCGACTGCGGCTGGTGGAGGTGCCCAGCGAGATGCTCAGCGACTTCCACGGTCGGCAGGTCAAGCACGGCGCCTGCGTGATTGTGCCCAAGGACTGGGACCCAGATCGGGCGGAGCGATACCCGGTGCTCTTCTGGATCGGCGGCTTCCACAGTGACCACTACGGCGGCCGGTACATGAAGCCCTTCTTCGGCACCGGCGAGCACGAGGACAAGATCGCGAGGGTCGTGCTCAACGCCCAGTGCTACGGGGGCCACCACGTCTTCGCCGACTCGCCCAACAACGGTCCGCGCATGGCGGCGCTGATCGAGGAGTTCATCCCGCTGCTCGAGTCGCAGTTCAACATCGGCGGCTCTTCGAAACTTCGCTATCTCGCCGGCCATAGCAGTGGCGGCTGGTCCTCGCTGTGGCTGCAGCTCAATGCCCCGGGATTCTTCAACGGGACCTGGTCGTTTGCGCCGGACCCCATCGATTTCAGCGACTTCCAGGGCATCGATCTCTACGCGCCTGGTGCAAACATGTACCGCGACGAGGCGGGCGAGCGTCGCCCAATTGCGCGCATGGGCGAGCGACCGGTCGTCTGGTACGACAGCTTCACCGCCATGGACGACGTCATTGGCGATGGCGGCCAGATCCACTCCTTTGACTGGGCCTTCAGCCAGCGCGGCGAGGACGGCACGCCGCGCTACATGTTCGACCACGAGACGGGTGCCGTGGATCCTGACGTCATGGAGTCCTGGAAGGCATTTGATATCAGGCGGTTGATGGAGAACCGCTGGGAGACGCTCTCACGCCAGATCGACGGGAAGATCGTCATTGTCGCGGGGGGACTGGACACCTTCTACCTCGAGGGGCCCGTCGAGTCGCTCTCCGAGTGGATCGATGCGACGGACGTAGATATGGAGCTGCGGGTGATTGAGGGCGCCGACCACGGCGCGGTATTCCAACCGCGGCTCCTCCAGGAGATGGACCGCTGGATCATGCAGCGAACGACTCGACAATGAGCGACCCGCCGTCCGAGCATCGAGAAGAGATCGTGGTGCCGGCGGCGACCGAGGCTCCCTACGACGTCGTGGAGCCCGGCGCCGACGCCGCTGCCCCACCGCTGCCCGGCGAGGTCCTGGTGGCCGAGGACGGGGACGTTGTGCTCGATGCGATCAGCGCAGACCTCTTCGTCCACGCCCAGAACTGCGTGGCGCAGTTCGGCGACTTCCACCTGGCCGTCAGCGGCGGCGCGGCCATGCAGCCGCTCTTTGAGCGGCTGATGTACGACCCGCAGGTGCGGGGGATCCCCTGGGCTCGGACGCACCTCTGGCTGGCGGACGAGCGATGCGTGCCGGAGGGCGACGCGGCACGCAAGTACACGCTCGTGGCCGACACGCTCGGCCGGCAGGCCGGCATCCCAGAGGGTCAGGTGCACCCGATGCCAGCGTCGGATCCAGCCGGCGATCGCACCTACGAGCAGGAACTCCGCGACACCTTGGGTTGGCGGGAGCGTGGCCACGATCGACTCGACTGCGTGATCCTGGAGCTCGCAGACGACGGCCACGTGGCCGGCCTGCACCCCGGCTCCCCAGCCATCGACGAGAAGTGCTGGGTCTGTTTCAGCCAGTCGCCACGGGGCCCAGTGCACGAGCGGCTGACCATGACGCCGGCGCTGATGAATCTCGCCCGGCTGGTGATCGTCGTCGGCGCAGGTTCTCACCTCTGCGGCATCGTCCGAACTGCATGCGATGCGGACGTCACCGCAAGAGACTGTCCGGTCGCATCACTCGATCCGCGCGGCGTGCTCAAGTGGTACTTGGACGTGGAAGCCGTCAGCGACTACCCAGGAACTCCCTGAGGATCTCCACGGCCGCTAGCGCATCGCGCACCCTCTTCTTCTGGCCGTGGGTGCGACCGCTTCCATCGAGCTGCGCCTCGGCCGCCGCGCTCGTGAGCCGCTCGTCCTGGAAGTGCACTTCCAGCCCCGTGCGCTGCGCAAGCGCCTCGCCGGTCTCTCTCGCACCGATCGCTGCGGACCCCTCACTGCCATCCATGTTCAGCGGCAGCCCGATGACCAGGGCACCGGCATCGTGCTCCGCGGCGGCCGCGGCGAGCGCCGAAAGGAGCGGCTCGCCTGAAGGAACCGCAAGCACCTCGAGTGGATGGGCCAGGTCGACCTCGTCGTCGGACATCGCCAGGCCGGTGCGCTTGGCGCCAAGGTCGATGGCGAGATACCTCATGTCAGTGCTGCGTGTCGTCGACGAGCCCGTGGAGATCCTTGACCCGCTGGGCCTCGCTGCGTGGACAGACAAGCGTCGCGTCTGCCGTGTGCACGATCACCAGGTCCTGGCAACCGATGGTCGCGATCACGTGGGAGGGGTCGTCAGAGACGGCCAGCACGCTCGATGAGTCCAGGTGCACCGCGGTGGCATTGGTCGTGTTCCCGGAGTGGTCCGCTTCGAGCGTCTCGCCATAGGTTGGCCAACTGCCCACATCGATCCACTCGATGTCCATCGGGACCGTGCAGATGGAGAGGTCGCCGTCGCCCGCCGCCGGCTCCATGAGCCCGTAGTCCACGCTCGTCTTCGGCAGCGTCGGGTAGATCCGAGCCATGACCTCGTCGCGGCCGTCGCCGTCCCAGGCGTCGGCGATCTCCCGCAGTCCGGCCGCCGCCTGTGGGTGCATGCGATCCAGCGCGTCGAGGACGGTTGCGGCTGCGAAGATGAACATCCCGCTGTTCCACGCGAAGGTGCCAGCCTCGATGTAGGAGCGAGCCGTGTCTGCGTCGGGCTTCTCCACGAATCGCGATGCGACGAAGGCTCCATCGTGTCCGTCAATCGCCGCGCCACGCTCCACATAGCCGTACCCGGTGGCCGGAAACGTCGGCGTGATGCCGAAGGTCACCAATCGGCCAGGGTCGTCCTCGACCAGCGCGAATCCCAGATCAAGGCACCCCTGAAACATGTCCTCTGGGGTGATGAGATGGTCCGCCGTCAGCACCGCGAAGGCCGCATCGGCATCGCGGCGGTGTAGGACTGCGGCGGTAAGGCCAACGGCGTTGAGCGTGTCGCGTCCCTCGGGCTCCCCAAGGAACTGGTCCTCAGCGAGGGAGGGCAGGACCGCGGCGATTGCCTCGTGGTGGTCGGCGGCGGCGCAGATGAGGACGTTGCCCTCATCGACGACGCCTGCGGCGCGCTGCGCTGCGACTTCAAGGAGGCTTCGGCCGTCAAAGAGTGGCAGGAGCTGCTTTGGGCGCGCGACGCGACTCATCGGCCAGAGCCGCGTGCCGCTGCCGCCTGCCATGATCATGGCGTGCCTCATGCTGTCCCACGCTCCTGAAAGGATGCCTCGACGAGTTGGTCGGCCGACTCGATGTTCGGATCGCCACGCAGAGCCGTGCGCACCAGATCGCGCGCGCCGCGATGCGACTCGCCCATCTGGACGAGGATCGTGACGGCGTCCTCTGCGAAGGGCGGGACCGTCTCTCCGGCCGCCAGTGGAGCGTCCACATAGGCGTCCACCTTTCCGCTGAGCTCGGCGATGATGGTCTGGGCGGTTCGCGTGCCGATCTCTGGAAGGGCGGTGAGGGCGTCCGTGTCACTACTGGCGATCGCCGCGGCCAACTCGCCGCAGGGGCGGACCAACGCGCGAAGGGCCTTGCGGTTACCCACGCCCTTGACGGTCGTGAAGAGCTCGAAGAATGCGCGGTCGGACGCCTCGGCGAAGCCGATCAGGCGGGGCGTGAGAGTGGTGCCCTGCGCGCCGCCCTCGAGGTAGTGCAGTGTGTGCAGTTCAATCTCCTCGCCGACGCGGCCCAGCAGCGCCGGCATGTCGGCGGCGGGGATGAACAGTTGGTAGGTGATGGCGCCGACCTCAAGCAGGGCTTGGCCGTCCGTGACCTCCACCAGTTGCCCGCGCAGTCGGGTAATCACGCCGTCACTCTACCATCGCCCACCCGGTCGCCTCGGACAGACGATGCCGAAGGGCGTCGGTGATCTGTGCGGCGGTCATTGACTCATCGAAGGTCATCATGTCAATGAACCGCACCTGGCTCTCGCTGCGCTCAAGCAGGGCCCGCAGCATGTTCTCATTGCGGGGGGTCTCATCCACGCTGGCGAGCAGGACGCGGCGTCCTCCACGTGCCGCCAGTACCCCCACGCCCTCCAGAAAGGGGCCGATCGTGCCGCGCTCGGGGCGAATGCCGCCTTCGGGGAAGACTCCCACGGCCTTGCCTTCCCGTAACAGCCGCAGCGCGGCGCGCAGTGCCGCGGAGTCCTTCCCGTCACGGTCGACCGGGATCACCCCGCAGGTGCGCCACACCAAGCCCAGCGGCCAGATCATGTACTCGCTGGCCATGAGCCAGTGGACGAGAAACCGGCACTGGGACTGCACCAGCAGCGGGTCCACCGGGCTCTGGTGGTTGCAGACCACCAGGAGGGGGCCAGTGTCGATGGTGTCGGGCACACACGCGGTGCCCTCGGCATGGACGTGGTGGATCGCCGCCGTGTAGAGGCCATTGAGATGCCAGATCAATGCCGGCACTCCTCGACCCGTGGCACGACGCGCAAGGAGGGGGAGAATCACCAGCCCCAGAAGGGCTGCTGCGACAACGAGCGCGGCCAAGGCCGCGGCAACCAGTTCGAGCCACTCCATATCCAGCCAAGATGCTAGCCGCCGCGGCCTTCCGCCGGTACTCTGTCGCAAGTTTGCGCCCGCTAGGCGAGCCACCATGCCTCGACGGGATGACATTTCGACGATCCTGATCCTCGGATCCGGCCCGATCGTTATCGGGCAGGGCTGCGAATTTGACTACTCGGGTACGCAGGCGTGCAAAGCCCTTCGCGAGGAGGGCTTTCGTGTCGTCCTGGTGAACTCCAATCCCGCCACGATCATGACCGACCCGGAGTTCTCGGATCGCACCTACATCGAGCCGATTACCGCCGAGGCCGTGACCCGGGTCATCGCCCGCGAGCGAGAACTCGGCGCACCGATCGACGCCCTCCTGCCGACCCTTGGTGGCCAGACGGCGTTGAACTGCGCGTGCGAACTCGACGAGCTCGGCGTGCTCGTCGACGAGGGCATTGAGATGATCGGTGCGACCCGGGAGATCATCTTCCGGGCGGAGGACCGCGAGGAGTTTCGGAAGATCGTGGATCGATGCGGCCTAATGCAACCCCGGTCGGCCGCCGTGTCGTCCATGCAGGACGCCCATGCCTTCCTCGAGGAGATCGGGCTTCCGGCGATCATCAGACCGGCCTTCACGCTGGGCGGTAGCGGCGGTGGGATTGCCTACAACCGTGAGGAGTTCGACGAGATCGTCAAGCGCGGCATCGACGCCTCCCGAATCGGCCAGGTGCTCATTGACGAGTCCGCCCTCGGGTGGAAGGAGTATGAGCTCGAGGTCGTTCGAGACCGCAAGGATAACTGTGTCATCGTCTGCGGCATCGAGAACATCGACCCAATGGGCGTGCACACCGGCGACTCGATCACGGTCGCCCCGATTCTGACGCTCTCGGACAAGGAATACCAGCGCATGCGGGACGCGGCCATCGCGATCATGCGCGAGGTCGGCGTGGACACCGGCGGCTCCAATGTGCAGTTCGCCATCGATCCACGCAACGGCGACATGATCTGCATCGAGATGAACCCGCGTGTGTCGCGGAGTTCAGCCCTGGCGTCCAAGGCGACGGGGTTTCCCATCGCTCGCATCGCGGCCAAGCTCGCCGTGGGATACACCCTCGACGAGCTTCGAAACGACATCACCGAGACCACCTCGGCGTGCTTCGAGCCCTCGATCGACTACGTCGTCACGAAAATGCCCCGCTGGACCTTCGAGAAGTTCCCCGAGGCCGATGAGCGTCTCGGCACTCAGATGAAGTCGGTCGGCGAGGCAATGAGCATCGGCCGGACCTTCAAGGAGAGCTTCCAGAAGGCGATTCGTTCGATGGAGGTCAAGCGATTCGGGTTCGGCCTTGATCGCAGCGACCGCTGGCTTGCTCACCATCGCGGCGACGAGGAGGCCCAGTGGCCCATCGATGACGACACGATGGTGCGCAAGCTCAGCGTCCCGAGCCAGGGCCGCATCTACTACATCCGCTACGCGATGAAGCTCGGGTGGGAGATCGAACGCATCCACGACCTCACCGGCATCGACCCCTGGTTCCTCGACCAGATGGTGCAGCTCGTGGAGTTCGAGGAGCACCTGCTTGCCGCGGACGGAATCGAGGACCTCGGTGCCGAGCGCCTGGGCGAGGCAAAGATGCTCGGCTACAGCGACCCCCAGCTCGCCTGGCTCTACGAGGGCGCCATCTCCACGAAGGCGATCCTGAAAGTGCGCAGAGAGCGCGAGGCCATGGGCGTGTCACCGGTCTTCAAGCTCGTGGACACGTGCGCGGCGGAGTTCGAGGCCATCACGCCCTACTACTACTCCACCTACGAGACGCCGCTGGTCACCGCGGACAACCCGGAGGGTGCCTGTGATGATGAGATCAGGGTGGGCGAGCGGAACAAGATCGTGATCCTCGGCGGGGGGCCAAACCGCATCGGTCAGGGAATCGAGTTCGACTACTGCTGCTGCCAGGCGTCGTTCGCGGCGAGGGAAATGGACTTCGAGTCGGTCATGGTCAACTCCAACCCGGAGACGGTCAGCACTGACTACGACACGAGCGACCTGCTCTTCTTCGAGCCGCTGACGCTCGAGGACACGCTCAACATCATCGAGCGACTCAACGGGGGCGGCATCAACACCGCCGACCGCAGCGGCTCAGTCGCCGGCGTCATCGTGCAGTTCGGCGGGCAGACGCCGCTGAACCTCGCGCACGGCCTCGCGGCAGCAGGCGTGCCGCTGATCGGCACGGGCCTCGAGGCCATCGATCTTGCCGAGGACCGGGACCGATTCAAGGCGATGCTCGAGGAACTGGGGCTGCGACAGCCCGAAAACGGCATCGCCTACTCGCTCGATGAGGCTACCGGCATCGCGTCTCGCATCGGGTATCCCGTGCTTGTGCGGCCCAGCTACGTGCTCGGTGGCCGCGGCATGGAGATCTGCTTCGACGAGACGTCGCTGCGTCGTTACATGCAGACGGCCGTCGACGTCTCGGAACTGGCCGACGCGCCGGTACTCATCGATCGGTTCCTCTCCGATGCGATCGAGGTCGACGTTGACGTGCTGGCCGACTTCGAGCCGCACGCGGCCACCGCCTCGTCGCAGGTGTCGTTTCCAGATGACGCCCCCCGGGCGGTGATCTGCGGCGTCATGGAGCACATCGAGCAGGCGGGCGTCCACAGCGGCGACAGTTCCTGCGTGGTGCCGCCCTTCTCGTTGCCTGCGTCGATCGTCGCGGAGATCCACGCCCAGGCCAAGGCGATGGCCGAGCGCCTGCAAGTGAGGGGACTGATGAACGTGCAGCTGGCGGTCAAGGACGAGGAGCTCTACATCATCGAGGTAAACCCGCGTGCATCGCGCACGGTTCCCTTCATCGCAAAGAGCAAGGGCGTTGCGTGGTCGCGAATGGCCGCCAAGGTCATGATGGGCGCATCACTGGAGGAGCTCGACGCGCACGAGGTCGGCGACGTCGGGTTCTACTCGGTCAAGGAACCGGCATTCCCATTCGAGAAGTTCCCGAGGGTGGACGTGGTCCTCGGACCCGAGATGCGGTCAACGGGAGAGGTCATGGGCATGGACCGCTCGCTGCCCGTCGCGCTGGCGAAGGCGAAGATGGCCGTTGGTCGCACGCTCCCCACACAGGGGACGGTATTCCTCTCGGTCCGAGACGGCGACAAGTCGTCGGCGATCGATGTGGCCCGCTCACTGGTCTCGATGGGCTTCACGGTGGTCACCACCAGCGGCACCCGCGACCTGCTTGCCGAGCACAGCGTGGCGACGTCGATCATCCGGAAGATCTCCGAGGGAGCGCGGCCCAACATCCTCGACAAGCTCGCCAATGGCGAGATTGACCTGATCATCAATACGCCTACGCGCACCGGCGCCCACACCGACGAGGGTCGCATCCGGGCCATGGCCGTGCTCGAGCGGATCCCGATGATCACGACGATCACCGGAGCTCAGGCGGCGGTGGCTGCCATCGAGGCGCTGCGGGCCGGATCATGGTCAGTGTCGGCGCTCCAGGATCACTTTGAGACGGCCGAGACTGTGGCCGCTGGCCGGTAGCCAAGTACAATCCCGCCCCGATGCCCCAGTGGATGCCGCAATTCGTCACGCCGCAGCTGATCACCTCGGTCACGGTCATCCTGATCATCCTGCACCTGGCGCTGGGCGCGGCGGCCTACCTGATCCTCCTTGAACGCAAGGTCTGCGCATGGGCGCAGGACCGCATCGGCCCCAACCGCGTGGGCCCGGCGGGGCTGCTTCAGCCAATTGCCGACGGCATCAAGCTCTTCCTCAAGGAGGACTTCATGCCCCGCGGCGCGGACCGCGCGCTCTTCGTCCTTGCGCCGGCATGCACGGCGATCCCTGCGCTGATCGGGTTCCTGGTAATCCCGTGGGCCGGTTGGCTGCACTGGGGTGACGACACGGTTGCGATCATGGGCGCAAACATCAACATCGGCCTCGTCTACATCGTGGCGACGGCGTCGCTGGGCGTCTATGGCGTTGCGCTCGGGGGCTGGGCGTCCAACAACAAGTACTCCTTTCTGGGCGGCCTGCGGGCCAGCGCCCAGATCATCAGCTACGAGATTCCGATGGGACTCTGCCTGCTTTGCGTGATCCTCGCCTCGGGCACGCTGCTGCCCCAGTCGATCGTCGAGCAACAGCTCGTCGGGCAGTGGAACCTGGTGCAGCAGCCGCTGGTGGCGATCCTCTTCTATACCTGCCTGCTGGCGGAGGCCAACCGCGCGCCGTTTGACCTTGCCGAGGCCGAGCAGGAGCTCATCGGCGGATGGCACACCGAGTACTCCTCCATGCGCTGGGCACTCTTCTTCCTGGGCGAATATGTCCATGTCTTCGTCGGCAGCGCGTTCTTCGTCACACTCTTCATGGGTGGCTGGTCCCTCAATCCCTTCACCGCCTGGGACCTTCCCGCCGCTGGCGGGATTCTCATGGTCCTGCTGCAGTTCGGTGTCGTGCTGGTGAAGATCTTCTTCCTGATCTTCATGACCATGATGGTGCGATGGACGCTGCCGCGGTTCCGATTCGATCAGATCATGAGGCTGGCATGGGAAGGGATGATCCCAACGTCGCTGTTGCTGGTACTGATCGTGTCGTTCTGGGTCTACCTGGACTGGACGGCGTGGCTGTGGACCGGTTCGGCCGTTGCGCTGATCATCATGCTCGTAGTCGGTCCACGCCTGCCCTCGGGTGGATCCAACAGGCGCGTGGCGCTGCACGGCAGCCGTTTCAGCGCGCCTTCCTGACACATGCGATGGTTGATCGACACGCTCGGCGCCCTGTGGGTTGCAGGATCGCTTCTCGTCCGCTGCCGCATGCGCATTGGCAGCGGCTACCTGCTCTGGCGTAGCGAGACGGCATTCGGACGCCGTTGCGCCGTTCCAGCGGGAACTCGGCGTTGCGCGACCTGGGCGTGGGCCCGCTGGGCATGGCGTATGCGCGCAGTAGCGCGGCGACGCCGTCACTGATCGAGGCCGAAGGCGCAGGCACCAACCTCACTATATGGATGCGGGCCGCGGTGGAATGCGCGATGCATCCTGAGGGTGTCGGCAGCCAGATGTGGCTACGGTTTGGGGTCTGTGAGCGTGAGGTGCGGCCGCGTGGCCGTGTCTTGCCCAGTACGCAGCCCCGCACGAGCGTACGGTCTGTGTACCCATGTGTGACGATACGACCACCCGTCAGAGAGTTGGCCGTGCCGCAGTTCGTGGATGCGAGATCGGGTTCTGCAAGTGAAGCCGTTCTGGATGAGGGACTTAGGGGCCAACTCTGGATTAAAGATCTCGCCAGAGTGCCATCTGGATGGCCTGAAGCAGGACCTGGGATGATGCCCGACGGCACCGGTGGATCGGTGAAATTGGCTGGGGAGGGTACGAAGAAGGGGCCGAAGGGGCGGTTATCGGACAAGATGTCACAATTCCTACTCAGAACTGCGCAAGCTGCTGTTGATCGAGGGCTTACAGACATCCCTGTATTGCCGCCCATGCTAGGAAGTGCTTTTTTCACCTGATTCCAGCAGACTTGATGGCAGTCGACGCGGAAGTCACTACCATCTCGCCTTCATCATTTCGGCCAACGTGGGCCGATAGGGAAGAATCGTCCGTTCTGGTCGTGTAGGCCGGGTTTCAGCGGGCGGGTGGATGGTTTAAGGACGCTTGCGGCCCTAGGGAGTCGGCTAAGGCGTCCGGCAAATAAGGAGAGTTGACCGATGAGTCATCTTTGCCTCCTTGCTGGCGTCACATCTTTGACGCTTACGAGCATGGGCTTCGCAGGCAGCACTACTGCTGACTTGCAAGCGCGGCTCGACGCGGCCGAGGCTCGCATTGCCGAGCTCTCTGCAGCGCAGAACCAGGACTGGCTCAGTGAGAGCCGCGCGGACGAGATCCGTGGTCTGGTTCATGACGTGCTTGCCGATGCCGATACACGTGCCAGCCTTCAGGGCGACGGTGCGAGTGCCGGTTACAACGGCGGCTTCACGGTCGGAAGCGGTGACGGAAGTTACTCGCTGACGGTCAATGGTGT
>CAZKTE010000028.1:0-22785 GCA_964555625.1 uncultured Isosphaeraceae bacterium
TCAACGGCTCGTTCTACCAGAACGCATTTGGTGGAAACACGAGTGCAGCGATCAACCCGGCCCTGTACGCCGTGTTCCCGTCCCTGCTCCTTGACAGCTGGGTCACGATTGGTCTCGAAGATATGAACGGCAATGCACTTGCCGACATCGGGATTGATTGGACTGGCTTCATGGGAGGTGGCGGCATCTCGACATCTGATGGTGCGTGGTATGTCACGCCCGATGATGCTCAAGGAGATGCAGTCGGCGGACAGGTCCTGATCGCGCAGCTCACGGTGACGGATGGGAACTCTCCCACCGGATTCGTGAACCTGCAAGGTAAGTTGGCAGACGGTTCTACCTGGTCAGCAGTCAATCAGACGTGGGTTCCTGCCCCGTCCGTATTGGCGCTCCTAGGTCTTGCCGGTCTTGCCGGACGTCGTCGTCGACACTGACGCGACTGAAAGACGAGAGTCAATTCTCAGACTCGTGACAACGCCCCGGCTTAGGCCGGGGCGTTGTTCTATGCGCCCGCCTCGTAGCGTTCGATCGCCTCACCGAGGGCGGCGCGCAGGGGCTCGAGCAACCCGCCGAATTGCTCGTGCCGCGCCACGCTGGTGTCGTAGAGGGGCCGCCGCACTTGGTCCTGGCTGAGGGTCAGCACGGTGCGTCCGCTCTCCCAGAATCGCAGGCACCTCTCGTCGAAGGGCAGGTCGCAGAACTCCAAGATCCGCCGTGTCGTGGCCTCTTGGTCGGCCACGAGGTCCTCGTAGCGGACCTCGAGCATCCGGTCGCCTAGGAGGGTGGTCCAGTGGTCCATCAACCTCTCATAGGCACAGTAGAACAACCCGATGTCCTCCAGCGATGACGCCCAGGCATTGGTCCCGGGAGGCAACTTCTGCGCGTAGCAGGAGAATCCCATGGCCATGGGATGGCGGCGGCAGTGGATGATTCGACCGGCCGGGAAGAGCTTCGCGATCGCCCCGGCGACCTGGTAGTTGCCCAGTTGCTTGTCCACGAATCGCTGCGCATCGCTGGCGGTCTGCCTGAGGTAACGGCCTGCGATCTCGTCGAGATCGTCTGCTGAGAGCCGTTCCCATCCGTCGGCGATGCCGCCGCCCGTGGCAGCCAGGAGCAGCGTTTCCTGCACAAGTTGCGGCAGCGTTTCGAGCTCTCCAAGACCCTCACCGTCGCCATGGGCATCGATGATCTGCTCGACCAGCGTTGAGCCGCTGCGGAGCATGCCCACAATGAACACCGGCTGCGTTGAGGGTTGGGTTGACGTTGGCATGCGTTTCCAGGCGTCCGCCGAGAACGCATTGATGATGCCATCGTGGCGCGCGGCATGGGCATCGGTGTCGAATCCTGACGCGCTCAGGGCGTTGGCCTCGCCGAGCGCCTCGAGCGTGCCGACGTACTCGCCAGCAGCCTCCATGGCTGCCGCCATCGCGAAGTACAACCCGCGCTGCGTCTCGACGGGCTCGCCGGTGGCCGGCAGGTGTGGCAAGAGGACCTCGGACGCTCCGTGTGGATTGCCCTCGGCCACCAGCGCACGGGCCATGACGATCGCCAGGACGGCGTCCTCATCGCCGCCGCGCATGGCTGGCTCGAGCACGGTGCGGGCCTTGGCACTCTCATTCAGCCGCAGGTAGGCGTTGGCCTTTCCCGCGAGCACACCCGGGTGGCCCGGGCTGTATTTGAGTGCGCGGTCGTAGGCACCGAGTGCATCGTGGAATCGCCCGCTGGTCACCAGCATGTCGGCAAGCAGCCCGTGGTAGTCGCCGCGTTTTCCGTTGCGAGCGATGGCTGCATTGATATGTGCAAGCGCCTGCTGGCGGTCACCGAGGTGGTTGCAGGCCTGCGCGAGCAGGGCCATGGCCAGGTCGTCGCGCCGATGCTCTGCGAGCACCGCCTCGGCCAGCGACCGCGCCTGCTGCGCCGATCCCGCGGCTAGCGCGTCCATCGCCTGCCGCAGCCTTGGATCGGGAGCCCGTGCCATATGGGGCAGTCTATGGTCAGCCGGCGACCAGTTGCTCGTTGGTTTCGTAGCGCCCCAGCGCGTTGAGCAACTGCTCGATCTGCGTGGGTGGCGCCATGTTCAGCAGCCGCCTCCGCAGGGCCGTCACCGTCTTGAGCTCCTGCGGGCCCATCAGCAGGTCTTCCTTGCGCGTACCGGAGGCTGCCAGGTTGATCGCCGGGAAGAGCCGCCGCTCGCTGATCGATCGGTCGAGGATGAGCTCCATATTCCCGGTGCCCTTGAACTCCTCGAAGATCACCTGGTCGGCCCGCGAGCCCGTGTCTACCAGACAACTGGCGATGATCGTTAGCGATCCTGGCTGCTCGATGTTTCGGGCGGCTCCGAACATCTGCTTTGGCATCTCCAAGGCGCGCGAATCGAGGCCGCCGGTCATGGTGCGGCCGCTGCTTGCGTACTTGCGGCTGTTGTTGAAGGCGCGGCCGACACGCGTCAGCGAGTCCAACAGCACGACGACGTCACGCCCCGCCTCGAGCAGGCGCTTGGAACGCTCGACGGCCATGATGGCCAACTCGATGTGGGCCTCGATGTCCTGGTCATTGGACGAGGCGAGCACCTCTGCGGGCACGTTCCGTTGGAACTCCGTCACCTCTTCGGGCCGCTCGTCGATCAGGAGTGCCACGAGCTTCACATCCGGGTGGTTGTGGTGGATGCCCGAGGCGATGTTCTGCAGCAACACCGTCTTGCCAGCCTTCGGCGGGGAGACAATGAGCCCACGCGTGCCATAGCCGATGGGGCAGAACAGGTCGATGAGCCGGCAGGCAGGGGGGCATCCAGGGTGTTCAAGGTGCAGCCGCGGCTGCGGATCAATGACCGTCATCTCCTCGAAGGGCGCGTGCGACGCGTATTCAGACGGGTCGATGCCCTCGATCTCAAGGATCTCGGTGACCACCGTGCGGACGTTTCGGCCACGTCCGCGGCCGCGGCGACGCGACTTGCGCTGGCCGATCTTCGCCGTCACCATCTGTCCCTGTCGCAGTGGGAGCTCCTCCCGCATCGTCTGCGGGATGACCGGATCGTCATTGCTGGTGATCGGCCCATTGCGCCATTGGCGCAGCCGCCCCTCCTGCGGGGTGGCCAAGTCAAGGATGCCCGTTACGGTCTGGTCCATCGGGTCTCGGTGCGCCACGGCGGGCGCATCGTGCAAGAGGGTGTGCGTGTTTCGCGTCGTATCCATTCCCCGGAGTCCACCGCGGTGTCCCCTCGGGGGATCGCGTCACGGCGGCGGGAGTATACCGCCTTCAAGACCCACGGGACGTGCCAATCGCCACGGCGACATGGGCAGCCACGGCCGCGTTTTGTGCAAGCAGGGCGAGGTTGGCGACCAGAGAGCGTCCATCGGTGGCGGTAGCGAGCCCGTCCAGCGCCTCGGGCGTGCGGTCGCCGCCACCGCCGCCCGGGTCGGCCCCTGCCCGCTCCACGCTGCCGCGGGGCAGGGCGACGTCCGCGGGAACCGCGACTGCCGCCAGGACCGCGCCGGGTCGGTGCAGGTGTCCGAAGTGCGACTGGCAGATCTCCGCGACGGCTTCGGGGGTCTCCACGTTCTCGATGGCCGGGTCCTCGTCGCCGCTGGCCTCCACGAACCGTGGAAATCGATCACATCCCACGCCGACGATGGGAATGCCCAGTGTCTCGAGCGCCTCGCGGGTCGCCGGGAGATCAAGGATCGTCTTTGCCCCGCTGCAGACTACGCACATGGGCGTGCGCGCCAGGAGCGGCAGGTCGCCTGAGAGATCCGGGTGCTGCACCCAGTTTCGATGTACGCCGCCGATGCCACCTGTGGCCATGACGCTGATAGTGCCGCTGCCGGCCGCCGTCAGGGCGGCGCAGGCCGCAAGTGCGCCGCCGACGGTGGTTCCGGCGCTGCGACCGGTGGCCATGGAAATTGCCGCAGTCGCAGGCGATGCCTTCGCGGCGCCTGGGTCGGCTGCCAGGTCGGCGATTTCATCGTCGTCGAGCCCGATGCGCAGATCACCGCCGACGATCGCCGTCCAAGCGGGCACCGCCCCGAGTGCTCGCACGGCATCGGCCACTGCCACCGCGGCTCCTCCATTGATCGGTCCCGATCCCAGCGAAGCAGGTGGTGTGCCCCATGCTTCGGGCCAAGGTGAGCGGGGCAGGCCGCAGGTGATGACAGCAGTCTCCAGCGCGACGATTGGCGCGCCGTTCTGCAGGGCTGCTGCAACCTCCTGGGCGATGCGCATGGTCACGATCGACGCGTACGGACACGGCCGCCCATGCGGCGCTTGGGCAGGCCCTTGGGCACGACGCCGCCGGGGAAGCTGGCGTCGTTGCCACCCTGCTTGGCGTCGGGGACGTCCAACTTGGTGCGGCTGTGCTGGAGCCGGTGCTCCTCGGTCCGCTCCTTCGCCTGGTTCTGGCGCCTGACCACGTCCTTGGGCGGGTCGCCGGGCTTGAAGTCCGGGTACTCCTTGGCCGGGATCTCGACGTTCGTCAGTGTCTCGATCGCCGTGAGCAGTTCACCCTGCTCGGGAGTGACGAAGGTCCAGGCGATGCCGTCGCGACCGGCGCGGGCGGTGCGGCCGATGCGATGCACGTAGATCTCCGGATCCTCAGGCACGTCGTAGTTGATGACGTGGGTGATGTTGTCGACGTCGATGCCGCGCGCGGCGAGGTCCGAGGCGATGAGCACGCTTAACTCCCCGCCACGCAGTTTGCGCATGACGGAGTTGCGCTTGCTCTGTTGGAGATCGCCGTGGATGGCGTGCGCATCGACGCCCTTGCGATTGAGGTACCGCGTCAAGCCGTCTACCGTAGCCTTGGTGCGGCAGAAGATGAGCGTCAGTGCCGGTTCCTCGTGCGTCAGCAGGTGGTGGAGCAGGCGGTTCTTGTCCCAACCCTGCACCGGCAGGTGCTCCTGGGCGACCTGATCAACTGTCAGGCTCCCGGAGGAGGACGTGAGGTCGAGTACCTGTGGGTCGGTCATGTACTTCCCCGCCAGCCGCTGAATCTCATCGCTAATGGTGGCCGAGACGAAGAGTGTTTGGTGTTTCTGGCGCATACCGCCGAGGATCTTTCGAATGTCCTCGCGGAAGCCGATGTCGAGCATTCGATCGACTTCGTCGAGGACGGCGATGCGAACCCGGTCGTAAGGGAGATGGCCGCGGCGGTGCATGTCCATGACCCGTCCGGGGGTGCCGACGATGATCTGTGGTCGCTTCTCAAGCTTGTCGATCTGCACGGGCATCTTTTGGCCGCCGTAGATCGGGACGCTGTGGAGATTCGTGAACCGCCCGAGTTCCCGCAATTCGTGGCAGACTTGGATGGCGAGCTCCCTCACGGGCACGAGGATCAGCGCGCCGAAGGCATCACCCTCCTCAAGTACCTGAAGGGAGGGAAGCCCGAACGCCGCCGTCTTGCCTGAGCCGGTCACCGACTGACCGAGCACGTCCTTGCCAGACAGTGCGAGGGGAATGAGCTTCGACTGCACGACGGTGGGGTGCTCGAACCCGAGCTTGTCGATTGCATCGAGCAGAGGTTGGGTGAGCCCCAGGTCCGCGAACGATGTGGCGGTGTCGAAGATCTGTTGGTCTAGATTCTTGTCCATGGGGGGTGCGCCGATCGTGACCTGCTGCTGCGGCGTCGGCAGTCGGGTCATGGTAGGAGCGGTCCGCGGACGATACAAGCCACGGAGGCTTCATCCCTCCAGCAGTGCACGGATGCACGACGCAAGTTCACTACACGTCGACTCAGCGGCCATCGCCAGGAACATGGCGACGCTGCGTCGCATCGTCGGCCCCGGCGTGGGCATCTGCTGTGTGGTGAAGTCCAATGCCTACGGGCTCGGAGCGACCCACGTGGCGCCGTTACTGGAATCCTCCGGCGCCACGATGTTGGCCGTCTATGACGCCAACGAGGCTGCGGTACTGCTGGGACTGGGCCTTCAGGTTCCGCTGCTGGTCCTAGCGCCGGTGCGCGACTTACCCCTGGACCACCCGCTTCAGGCGGCCCTCGGGCGTGGTCTCGTTCATCTGGTGGTCCATGGGCTCGAGCACCTGCGATGCGTGGCCCGCCTGGCCGATGCGATAGGCGCGCCGCTCCCAGTCCACGTCAAGATTGATACTGGCCTTCATCGTGCAGGCTGCACCCTCGACGAAGCGCCGCGGGTCCTGACGGCCGCTTTGGCAGATCGCCGCCTGAGGCTGGCGGGGGTCCTCACGCACTTCGCCGATGCGACGGGTGACGAGGAGACTGCCCGTCGCCAGCACGACCTGCTCGGTGCGTTCGTCACGGAGCTTCCTGGGAACTGCCTCGTGCACGAGGCAAATACCGTGGCGGCACTTCGGTGGCCCTGGACCCATCGGGGAATGGTGCGCGTGGGTCTGGCGTGGACCGGGTGCCTCCCGGCGGCGCTCGCCGAGCAGGCCGGCTTCGAACCGACGGTCTCCTGGCGCGCGCGCATCGCGCACGTACGATCGGTGCGCGCAGGTGACCGGGTCGGGTACGGCGGTCATTGGTCGGCGCCGTGCGATGGCGTGGTCGCGGTGGTACCGGTCGGGTACGCCGACGGTTATCCGATTGGCGTGGGATGTACGGGATCGGATTCCCGCGCGCACGTGGACGTGCTCGATGACGATGGGCGGGCCATCGGCGCCGCGCCGGTCATCGGCGTTGTAAACATGGACCAGTTCCTCATCGACGTCACCGAGATCACCTCGCGTGGCGCTCGCGTGCAGGAGGGGCAGGGTGTCTCGCTGCTCTCGGATGATCCTGGATCGGCGGCGTCGCCCCTGCGCCTTGCGCAGCATGCGCGGTGTGTTCCCCACGCCATGCTCTGCCGCGTTCACCCGGATGTGCCGAGGATCTACACGGCCGCTGCGAGCGGACAGGTCGTTACGTCGACCGCTCGATGTGCGCTGGCAGGTTGATCCAAAAACGCGTCCCGCCACCAATCCATGGTGGCGGGGCGAGCGATGAGAGGGAGGAGAGGGAGGAGAGAGACCGTGGCACCGTCGTCAGGTGCCGTCGAGCCCAAGAAGCGGACTTTGCCAGGTGGGTCGGCCCGTAGGCGGTCCCGGTCGAAACACTGTCGCTTCCTGGGCTCGATGGCACGTGCTTCAATATCTCTATCGGCGCGTGGAGCATGCTCATGCAGGAAACGCGCGCGGATTCCGCTGCGACCGATAACAGGCGTGGTGGCCACTAGGATGGCGGCCATGACCGCCGTAGCGGCAGCACCAATCCGGCTGGGCGTCGTGAGCTTCCTCAACGCCGTACCCCTCATCGACGGCCTTGAAGGCCTCGAGGGCGTGTCCCTGGAGCCGTCGGTACCCAGCCGCCTGATGGGTCGCATCGAGCAGGGGGCCGTGGACTTGGCGCTGGCGTCGTCCATCGACTATCAGCGCAGTGCGCAGGAGCTGCGCATCCTCCCGGTGGGGGCGCTGGGCAGCGATGGGGTGACGATGACGGTCCGCCTGTGGAGCCGAGATCCGCTGGATCGCATCGAGTGCGTGCACTGCGACGTGGACAGTCACACATCGGTGGCATTGCTACGGATCATTCTTCGGCGCGTGCATGGCATCGATTGCCGCGTCGTTCCCTTCGATGCCACCGCTGCAAACGGGGACCCGTCGACCTGGCCCTCATCGGTGCTCCTGATCGGCGACAAGGTCGTGACGGGGCGGCCACCGGGCGACTCGCATGGGCATGAGCTGGACCTCGGCGAGGCCTGGCAGGAATTGGAGGGCCTCCCCTTCATCTTCGGCGCATGGATGGGGCGAGCGGATCTTGATCCTGACATCGCGATGCGCGCCCGCGTGATCCTCGATCGCCAACTTCGCCTGAACCGGCAGCGGCTCGACGAGGTGGTGTCGCGCGCTGCTCCCGCCCGCGGATGGGAGCCGTCGGTTGCTGCGTCCTACCTGCGTGAGCACATTCGCTACGAGTTCGGCGAGCGCGAGCGCGCTGGCCTGGAGGCGTTCCACGCGGCGGCCGTGGATCTCGGCCTCATTGACGAGTGTCGCCCGCTGCGGTTCTTCGAGGACTGAGGTGCCGCTGGCACCACGCTTCGCGTCGAGCCACATGGAGGGACTGGCTCTGCAGGTGCGCCGCGCCCCGGAGGCCGTGCGCTTGCGACAACTCCAGGCGGCCGAGGACCTCGTCTGGGAGATCGAGGAGGATGGACTCTTCCCGCTGGACTACGTGACGTACAGGGTCACCGGCTACCGCGGCGAGGACGCGGACCCGCCGATGCTCCCGGGCAGTTCACTGCTGTGCGACCTTGTGGCCCTTGTGGCGATGGTGAGCAGGTCCCTTGCGATCCCCGCCGGCGGCATGCTCGATCTGGACGGAGTTGCCCGGCGACTTCGAGTCTCGCCCCGCACCGTCAGTCGCCTTCGCCGCCGCGGACTTCCCATGCGGTGGGTGGTCGATGGAGACCGGCGGCGACTGGGCTGCAGCGAGGCCTTGGTGGACCGGTTCCGTTCGCGATGGCGTGGCCACGCCCGCGCGGCGGGATTCTCACGCATGGACGAGGCGCAGCGTCGGGCGCTGATCGTCTCAGCCCTCGCGGAGGCGGATACGGGCAGGAGCATGTACGAAGTGGCGCGCTTGCTGGCGAGGCGCAGTGGCCGAGGAGTCGAGACGGTCCGGGGCATTCTCCTGGCTGATCCATCGGTCGTCGCGACGCTTGGAGACCGTGGGCCGCTCACGCGGCAGGACGCGCGGGTCATTGAACGGGCCCTGCGCAGGGGCATTCCCTGGTCGACGCTGCTGCCTCGTTACGGCTGCACGCGCGGCGGCGCCCGCCGTGCGCTGCTGCGACTGCGCGCCGATCGGCTACATGGGTGGCCGATCGATCAGGTTGCTCTGGAGGTGTTTGCGAGACCGGACGCAGGGGGGATTCTGCTGTCATCGCCGCATGCCGTCGACTGCCCCCCACCCGTTCCCAGGGCGTTGCTGGAGGAGCTGCTCATTGAGCAGTCGCCGTTGCCCGAGGCCGACGAGACGGCAATCGTGGCGGCGATGCACTTCCTGCGATGGCGGGCAGCCGCCGCCGTCGGCGAGCTTCCATATGGCCCGTCCGCGGCGGACCTCGATCGCATCGAGACGGACCTGCGCTGGGCATTTGCGCTTCAGCAGCGGCTGGTGGGAGCGTGCCTGGGCGTGGCAGGGGCCGTGGCCACGCAGCACCTGCAACAGTCCATCTACGATCTGCCAGGCCGCCGGGCCAGCTCCCTTGTGCGGGAATTGATCGATCTGGTCGGCCAGGCGGTGTCCGCGCTGGATCCATCGAGAGGCCAGCGACTCGCCGGTGTCGTGCGGCAGGCCGTCGATCGCCACCTCTCTCGCAGCCCACGTCGCAGGCGTGCCCGGCGAGCAGTACCTCGAGGTGCCGCGGCGCCGGCACTCCTTCGCCCATTTCACTCCATCACTCCTTGGTCGTCGCTCGTACCCGGCAGGGATCTGCCGGCGGCTACCGACGACGAAGCGGTGCGAGCGTGCGTGGAACTGCGCTATGGCTGGCGGGGACGACCGCGCACGATGGACGAGGTCGCCGAGGAGACTGGGCGATCGATGCAGTGGCTGGCGCGGCGTCTTGGACGCCTTGCTCCGTAAATCAACGCTTGGAGAACTGGAAGCGTCGTCGTGCGCCGGGCTGACCTGGCTTCTGGCGCTCCACCTGCCGCGGATCTCGCGTCAGGTACCCGTGCTCGCGCAGGATCGGCTCGAGGGAAGGGTCGTACTTGCGCAGCGCTCTGCCAAGACCAAGGATGATGGCACCGGCCTGGCCGGTGTAGCCGCCACCGAGGACGTTCACAAACACATCGAGTGATCCCTTGGTGCGGGTGCGCTCAAGCAGCGTGTCGAGGTCGTTGTGGTCACGTTCCTCGCTGAAGAACTCGCGGTAGGGCCGACTGTTGATGGTGAATCCACCGCTCCCTGGGCGGATCCGGACGCGCGCGACTGCCGACTTTCGGCGACCCGTACCCCACCACCAGTGCCCATCCTCGGGCGTGCCGACAGGCTTGGTCGGCGCAGGGGCAGGCGTAGCCTTCGGGGCCGGTGCCTCCTTAGGCGGTGCCTCCTTAGGCGGTGCCTCCTTAGGCGGTGCCTCGGTTGGCGCTTCGGTCGTTTCGTCCGTCGTGGTCGTGTCTGTGTCGCTCATGGCGTTCGTGGACTCCTGCTGGTCCGTTTAGAGAACTTTGTGGCAGCGCCTGTCAGCCGCCGGCTGACTGCTTGAGCTGCGCTGCGTGTGGATGTTCGGCGCCGCTGTAGACCTTGAGGCGCCGGAGCATGTCGCGACCAAGGCGGCTCTTTGGAAGCATGCGGCGGACCGCGTCGCGGACCAGTCGATCCGCGTGCTCCTCGAGTTCCTTGGCGTAGCTGGTGGCCTTCAGGCCGCCGGGGTGACCGCTGTAGGCCATCTTCATCTTCTGCTCGGCCTTGCGACCGGTGAGTACGACCTTGTCCGCGTTGGTGACGACCACCATGTCCCCGCAGAGGACGTGTGGCGTCCACTCCGGGCGGTGTTTGCCCATCAGGCGCGTGGCAATCTCGGTCGACATGCGACCGAGTACCTGGCCACCTGCATCGACGTGATGCCACGTCGGCTGCACCTCTCCTGGCCTTGCAAATGTCGTCTGGCGCGGCATTGGTGGGGTCCTCTCTTCGAGCACCGCCCCCGACGCATTGGTCGAGGGCGAACAGGTGACGGTACCGGTGCCCCCCGATGCTGTCAACTACCATGCCGCGTCAATGGCTGCAGGAACGCACTCCCAAGCCCTTGGACATCGTCGGCCCGCGACCCGCATCGCTTGGTGCGCAATCGCCATCCTCGCGCTGCTTGGTCTCCTGTTTGCATCGCTTCCTGCGCCCGACGGCGGAGACGGGGGCCGGGATGACATTGGCCTTGCCGTCTTCCGATTCCAGTGCCAGTACTTGGTAGGCGTGGCATCGCTGACCGGCGAGCGCGGCGAGATCATTGAACAGGCGCAGATGCTCGACACCGGGACGATCGAACAGCGGCAGCGCTTCATGGCACTGGCACTTGCCCTTGGCGAACCATCGCTTGCAGCGGACGGATCCCGGCGCCTTGGACAGGCGCTCGAGGATCACGGGCGCTCGCTGAACGAGGTGCAGTCCTCCAGCCAGGAGGCGCTCGAGCAGGCCATGGAGGCCGGCGTCGAGTCACTCTCCGACGACCAGGCAGCGTCCTTGCGGGCGGATCTGGGATGGGTAGGTACGCTCCTGTTGGCGGCGCCGGAGGAGCGAGAGGCGATGGAGACCGTCGCGGCCCGCAAGATCATCATGCTCGGGATGCTGATGATCGGTCTTGGCATCGCCGCGGTGGCGGGGGTAGTTGGACTGATCGTGCTGATGGTTCGGGCTGCCGGCGGGCGGATGAGCAGCGGGCTTTCGCCGCCGGATGCCTCCCACGGCATCTATGCCGAGACGTTCGCACTCTGGCTGGTGGCGCTTCCAGTGTTGCAGATCGCAGCAGCGATCTCGGCTGGGGACGACGGCGTCGTGCAACTTGCCGCAACACTCGCGGCGTTCCTGGGGAGCCTCTGCGTCCTGTTCTGGCCAATCTGGCGAGGGATCTCCTTTGCCCAGATGCGAGTGGACATCGGTTGGACCATTGGGCGCGGACCACTGCGCGAGATTGCCTGTGGCTTGGCGTCCTACTGCATGACACTGCCGATCATGTTCATGGGCATCCTGTGCACGCTGATACTGGTCGTCCTGCAGGGGCTGCTCGTCGCCGGCGGCGAAGCGGATCCATTCGCCGGGACGGGCGGGCCTGCGCACCCGATCGTCGCCGAGGTGGTCTCCGGCGGTCCCCTTGCTAAGACGCTCCTGCTGTTGTTGGCGGCGGTCGCTGCGCCGCTCGTCGAAGAGACGGTGTTTCGCGGCATGCTCCATCGCCAGATGCGGTCAGTCTCGTGGCGACTTGGCACGGCCACGAGCATTGCCTGCAGTGCGGGGCTGGTGTCCCTGGTCTTCGCGGCGATTCACCCCCAGGGCTGGGTGGCCATCCCAGCGCTGATGGGAATCGCTGTAGGAATGTCCCTGGCCCGCGAGTGGCGTGGCTCGCTGATTGCCCCCATGTGCGTGCACGGCACGAGCAATGGCATTGTGGTGGGGGCGATGCTCTTCATGCTCTCTAGTTGATCTCGAGCGTCGGCCGATCCACCGTCGCGTCCAGAGCCGCCGATGCCACCGAGGCGAGGTTTGCGCAGATCGCGTCGATGGCGCCCGACATCGTCTCGTTGATCTCCCAGTTTCCAAGCGGCGTGCCATTGTCGCCGTGGATGCGCATCGCCGGGTGCATCGGCAGGCCACCGAGATAGGAGATCTGCATGGTCGCCGCCAGCGACTCGCCGCCGCCGCGGCCGAAGAGGTCATGCTCGTTTCCGTCGTCGTCGAGGAAGTAACTCATGTTCTCGACCATCCCCAGCAGCGGCACGTCCAGTTGCTCGAACATCCGGATCGCCCGGCGCGCATCGTCCTGGGCAACGATCTGTGGTGTGCAGACGATGACCGCACCGGAGAGCGGCAACAACTGCGTGAGGGAGAGGGGGACATCACCGGTCCCGGGGGGCAGGTCCACGATCAGATAGTCAAGCTCGCCCCATCTGGTCTGCGTGACAAGCTGCGTGAATGCGCCGTGGGCACGTGGCCCGCGCCAGATCAGCGCCTGTTCTGGCTCCACGAGCTTGCCGAGCGTCACTGCTCTGATGCCGTGCACTTCGAATGGCACGAGCATGCCCGACTCCACGACCGGCTCGACGTCCAGCAGGCCAAGCATGGTGGGCATGGATGGGCCGTAGATGTCGCCATCGAGCAGCCCGACGCGAGCGCCGCTGCGGGCCAGTCCCGCAGCCAGCAGGACCGAGATCGTCGACTTGCCCACGCCGCCCTTGCCAGCCCCCACGGCGATGACCTGTCGGACGTCGGGAAGCGGGTTTCCTCGCTCCTTTGGTGCTTCCTGTCCCATGGTCGTGCATCATAGATGCTGCGAGGCAATACCCTTGTTCGAGGACGCGTTGCGTACCTGTACCAGGAGCACCACCATGATCACCCTTCGATGCATCTCGCTACTTATCGCAATCAGCATTCCCGCTACCTTCACCCTCGCTGACCCGCCGCCGGACCTGCTTGGTGGCCCGACAATCGAGGACGAACCGGTCGACCCCCGGGCCAATGCTGGAGCAGCCGCAAAAGAAGCAGGCCGACGAGACGGCGAGCGCAGGCAGACACGCGCTGAGCTTCAAATCTGGGCGACGACAATGCGAGAACTCGACCTGCGGGATGATCAGCGCGAGGGAATCGACGCGATCTTCGCCGAGTGGGAGGCTGCCCAGCGAGCCTTCGGGAAGGAACACGGTTCCAAGTTGCGGGACATCCAGCGGGACCGCCCGCGCGACGAGACGACCCGTGAGCAGCGAGCCGAGCATCAGGAGAAGCTGGCGGAGATCATGAAGATGGCTCCCGACGCGGTCGCCTACCAGAAGCGGGCATGGAAGCTGCTCGACGTGCTGCAGCAGACCGACTTCCAGCAGCGCTTCGACAAGCGCATGCAGGAGATGCGGGACGCGGCGCAGAAGCGACGCGACGGGCAGCCAGGCATGACGGACGCCATGGAAGGGGGCGGTGACGCCCCGATGCAGTCCCCGCGGTCTGATCGTGAGATGGACAGGGATGGGTCGCGGCGTCATGTCGCCGGCGATCAGCTCGACGATTCGTCGCTTCGGCGCATCAGGTTTCTTCGCCGACTCCAGGCGCTGGCGAGGAGTCGTCGGCCCGGTTGACCTCCGCCGCCCGACGGTGGCTCACGGCCAGGTCGCGTAGCAGCGAGAGGTAGTGAACATGTCGTTCATCTAGGTGATGCCACTGGTCCCCCTCCGTAAACCCATAGGAGTCCCAGAGGATCACACCGGCAATTCGGTGCGTCCGGCCAGCGGCGTCGGTCCAAGTGGCACGCATCGCGGCGTCCACCTGCGAGAGGAAGTCCTCGTCGGGTACGAAGTGCGACCAGTCGCCGTCCTCGCCGCAGTAGCGTGGTGAGACAAACACATGCACCGGCGCCCGGCCGGCCACCATGGCAAGCACGCGGCTGACGTGCAGCTCCGTTCTCGCGGTGTCGTCGAGTTCCCGGTTGCAGTCGTAGATGGATGGATAGACCACCGAACTCTCAGCGAGCACCACCTCGATCGAGAGCCCGCGATCGGTCCAAACGTCGCCGGTATGACGCAGACACGGAAGTCCCCAGTATCCCCATTGTGCATCGGGCCGCAGTCGCCGCGCCTCTCGCAGTCCCTGGACGTATGGCACCAGGATGTCGGCAAGCCGATCGGCTTCCAGGTCGCGGTCGTTCAGTTCCTTCCACCAGGGCTGCTCGTAGTCCAGGCATGCCAGATCGCTGTAGCCGGGAGGAAGTGCGCTGGCCACCCAGGTCTCGAATCGCTCGATGTCCACGGCATCGATGACGCCGTCGGTCCGCTGGTCCACGCCGCCGTGGTAGGCCATCGGGACCTCCTCGACCTCACTTGCGCTGGCGTACGACCGCGTCAGCCGGCCCTGCAGGCGTTCGGTGAACTTGATGGCATGCCGCACCTGCGGCTCCCAGGCGTGCGTCTGGCACGGGGCCTGCGGCGGCTGACCCGTTTGCGCGGCGAAGGCCAAGATGGTGGTGAGCATCGAGGGCATCATCGACTGTGCCTTCCTCCCTTCGTGGGGATTGTAGGCCGCCAACTGGCCGATACCCTCATGGAAGGCGACCTCCATGGAACGCGTAGACATCTACATCGACATCTTGGTCGAGAATCCGCTGCTGGCGATTCCGATCATCGCAGCGATCTTCGCCTTTGCGCTGGTACCCGCCCAGCACCGACTCTTCGCCACGCTGCTGCTACTGGTCCCATGGTTGACGGTTGCTCGCCTGCCTGGTCTGGGTCCGATCCAGGCTGCGGCGAAGCTCGCGTCCGTGGGCGCCTACGCGCTCGTTGCATTCGCAGCCATCACCCATCCTGGTCCCCGGCGCGACATTCCGGCGGTGCTCTGGCTCTACATCGTCATCGCCGCGATCTCGATCGTCTACATCCTGGGCGTCGAGGAGCCCATGCTTCCCATCGTGCTGCGCGTGCAGTGGCTGGTCATCACAGTGGCGGCGGTGTGCGTCGTTCGGACGCTCGTGGTCCACGAGGATCTGATGCGCGTCGTCGATGGACTCACCTGGGGCTGCATGCTTGCGCTGCTGCTGCCTATCTCCGGTCTGCTGCTGTTTCCCGCCGAGTCGTTTCTCAAGGGGGTCAATCGGTTCCAGCCCTATGGAGTGAACTCCAACCAGCTCGGCATGCTCTTCGCGCTGGCGACACCCCTGATTGCCTACATGGCACTGACCACGCGCCGCGTGTCGATCAAGCCGGCGCTGCTCTTCACGCTCGTGATCACCATCGGCATGGCGTTGATCACCGGCAGCAGACAGACCATGCTCGCCATTTGCATCGTGATGCTCCCGATCCTGCTGACGCTCACCAAGCGGCCCGTGCTCACGATCTTCGGCATGCTCATCGCGGTGCTGGGACTCTCCTGGCTCTTCACGATCGCCGAGACCACCGCCATGGAGCGGTTCGCGACGCTCGAGTCGACGCGTGCGCAGATCTGGGCTGCCTACTTCTCCGACGTCTTCTCTGGCCGCCCACTCTTCGGGCTGCTTGGGACAAGCGGCGAGTACTACGAGAAGTCAATTGTCGTGGGTCAGCACCCGCACAACGCCTGGTTCTTCCTGATGTACATCGGCGGGCTGTCGATCGCCGGCCCCATGCTTTTCCTGACCATCCTCTCGTCCGTGGCCGGCTGGCGCACATGGCGATTCCGCCACTTCCTCGGCGGTGACCCACTGCTCTACAGCGTGCTCTACATGCTGTTGATAGCCATGTATGTGCAGGGCATCTTCAACCAAGTGGTGTACTGGCCGACCTACACGTGGTCATTCCTGCACGTGGTCCTTGCGAGCATGTTCATCTGCCTTGCCAGCGAGATTCGCGACGGAAATGCCCAGGAGGCCCTGCCGTCCACGTGGGATGAGTTCGACGAGGACGACGAGCATGGTGAGGAGGCCGAGTCCTTCGAGGACTTTGGCGACGGCGTCCGTCAGCCGGCAAACTGACGAACCAGCCGCATGGCCATGCGTCGTTCGTCGCTGCTGAGTAGGACCAGCCATCCCATCGCGCCGCAGCCCAGGGCGTAGGCGCTACTGCCTGCCAGCAGGCCAGTCCACTCGATGGGACCGCCATCGCTGAGGGCAGGGGCAAGCAGCAGGAGTGGGGCCGCTACCGCGGCGACCAGAGCCGGTCGCCCCATCGGCCCCAGGATCGACGTGAGTCCCAGGCCGACGTGGCGCCCGGCGGCAAGGGGGACCCAGAGGAGGTGTACGACCAGGAAGATCACCGTCAGGGAAATGGCCGGGGCGGTCCAGGCCCATGCATCGGGCAGGGTGTAGATGAGGCCCACCGACAGCAGCGGTCCTGCCAGGCCCCCGGCTAGGACCAAGGGCGCATAGTGGCGGATGTGCCCGGCGCCGTAGAGGAGCTTGAGCCATCCGTCGGTGATGGCGCGACAGGCAAGCCCGACGCCCATGATCTGCACGAGCAGCACCGCCGGCCCCAGGATCGGTTGGCCGCTGGTGGGATCAATGTCCGGGGTGGATCGACCGATCCAGAGTTGCAGCAGCGGCTCGGCGAAGACGACCACGACGACCATCGCCGGCAGGGCGACGCTGGAGAGCAGCCGGGTGGAATGCCTGAACATCGCTCGAAGCGTCCCATGGGCCTCGGCAGAACTGAGCCGCGCGCTGACGGCATCGAGCCCGAACGTGATTCCCAGAGACGCCATGCGCACGTAACTCACCAGTCGCAGGGCGATCCCAAAAATCGCGTTTCCCCAGAGCCCGAAGAAGACATTCAGAATGAGTTGCGCGATGCGCTCATGGAGGTTCATCGCCAGGACCACGCTGCTGTTCCACCCGAAGGTCCCCAGTATGCTCCGCGCAGTCTCCCTGGTGGCGCCGCGGAATCGCGGCCGCAGGCTTCGATCGCCCGCGACCAGCACCAGGACCAGGCCAAGCGTGGCGAGGACGTTTATCACCAGCACGATCGTGCCGAATGTCCTGAGCCCTTCCGCCATGCCGACTATCACCAGCACCTGGAAGGGGATGATCGTCGCGACCAGGTACGCAGCACGCCGACAGACCGTCCACATGTTGTGGGCAAGGAACCGCTCCTGCACGACGAACATCGTGATGGCAGGCGAGAGCAAGATGATGAGACAGGTGGCAGCACCCTCGCAGGCGGTGATCCACCGTGCTGCGCCGAGCATGTGATCGGGAATCCGCAACAAAGGCAGCGCCGCGATCAGGGCGATGAAGAAGACTGCTGAGATCACAGCGATGGCACCGCTGATCCAGAATGAAGTGGCATAGACCCGCGCAAATGCCGCCTTGTCGGTGTGCCAGGCGGCGCCGAGCTCGCGGACCATGGAGTGTCGCATCGTGTCCTGAAGCATGCCGCCGATGCCTATCGACGAGGCCAGCAGGGCGATGAGCCCGTACCCCTCGGTGCCGACCCAGGCCAGTTGCAGGGGAACCACGACAAGGCCAATGGCCATGGTGGCCAGCAGGCGCGCGTAGTTGGTTGTGACGCGGGAGAGACCGCGTCGTGCTTCAGAGGGCATGTGGCATGCTTATTGGACCATCGGTTCGGGTAGTGATGCCTCTTCTATCGTCATTCATGGGCCCGTGGCTTGCTGCACCTGCAGGTGCTCCTAGACTTGGATTCGGAAGAGATCGGGCCCCAAGGCACCCATTGCGACGGGCCCTACTGAGACAGATGCCCCTGATTCACGACCAACGCTTATGCGCGCTCGTCGCGTGCGGCCTTGTGATGATCCCCTGCCAACTTGTGGCAGGTGATACGCCGCCTTGCGGGTACGAGTTCCAGCCCTGGGTGCAATACGACAGCGGAGAGGTCTCAACAGGTGTTGACATGGCCGATTTCAATGGCGATGGCCTGATGGATCTGGTGGTCGCAAATCGTGCCACGAACAATGTATCTGTACTGCTCAATGCCGGCGACGGGACCTTCCTGCCGGCCATGCATACCGATGTCGGCGATACCCCCCGGTACGTGGTGGCGGCCGACTTCGACGGGGACGGGGACGTGGACGTGGCGACGCCCGACTATGACGGACACGTGGTCTCCGTGCTGCTCAACGACGGGATCGGCCAGATGTCCCTGCACGCGCAGCATCCGTTCCTGCGCCCAGCATGCATCGAGACGGCGGATCTCAACGGCGACGGCCTGCCCGAGCTCATTGTTCCCCACTGGAACAAAGCGAGCCCGAAGCCCTCGCAGTCTCCGGCGCTCGTCACCGTGCTCGCCAACAGGGGTGGCGGGGACTTCGAACCGGTTTTCCCCGTGGAGATCGACCTGCAGCCGCGGGGCATCGCCGTGGGCGATCTGGACGCTGATGGCGACCCGGACGTGGCCATCAGCAACCTCGCCGGGCACAACATCTCCATCCTGATCAACAAGGGCGGCGCACTGGCTCCAGGGACGACGTTCGGCGTGGGTAAGGAGCCGCGATACCTCGCGATCGGTGACCTGGACGGCGACGGCATCAGCGACCTGGCGATCGTGCACAAACGATTCAACGAACTCTGGATCATGATCAACGACGGGGCGCTGGGATTCACCGTCTCGGGGGTGTACCCGACGTCCGCTGGTCCCCATTCGGTGATCCTCGCCGACCTTGATGGCGACTGCGACCTTGATGTGGTGGCCTCCAACGTCCTGTGGCCCATGGCCGTGGACATCTACGTCAACGAGGAGAGTTCCTTCGATGGACTGGTGTCGCTGGCCACGCAGAACGGGCCGGCGCATGTTGTTGCAGGCGATCTGGATGGCGACGGGGTGGACGACCTGGCGACGGCCAACACGGGAAACGGCACGGTGAGTGTCTACATGAGCGACGTCGCCCAGCAGCTCTGCGGCCCATGCCCGGGCGACATGAACGCTGATGGCACGGTCAACGTGCAGGATCTCGTCGAGACGATCACCGCGTGGGGCCCCTGTGGCGAGGAGTGCTGCGAACTCGACCTCGATGGCAACGGGCGGGTCGGTGTCGAGGAGCTGCTGCAGATCATCGTCGGTTGGGGCGACTGCCCCTGACTGTTCTGGGTGCTAAAGTCTGTGCTGCATGAGCGACGCTCGTCCGTCCGACATCACCTTCGTCGTCGTTGGCTGCCAGCGCTGCGGTACCACCTGGACAGACGCGGCCCTGCGAGAGCACCCACAGGTGTTTCTGCCTGCGCTGAAGCAGACCTATTTCTTCGATCGAAACTATGACCGAGGAATGGAGTGGTACCTCCAGCGATTCGAGGGCATCCAATCGAACTACGGCGCAGTGGGCGAGGTAGCCACGGGATACTGCCTCCCACAGGCCGTCCCATTGCTCGCGTCAAACCTCCCGGACGTGAAGGTGATCATGATCATGCGGCATCCCGTCGACCGTGCCTACAGCAACTTCCAGTCGCGCCGCGTCGAGGAAGGGTGGTCGTCTTTCGAGGAGGCCCTGGACGACGACGAGGACCTGCGGGCGCGGGGCCGCTACATCGAACAGATCGACCTGCTCATGGAGCACTACCAGCGGGATCGCTTTCTTGCGGTGCTCTACGACGATCTCAATGGGGACGATCGGGGATTTCTCAAGTCGATCCTCTCCTTCATCGACGTTGACAGCGACTTTGAGTCGGGTCTCTTTGGCCAGCGCAAGAACGCTGCGATGTTTCCACGGGCGAGGAAAGCCATGCACGCCGTCGGCCTCAAGCCGCTCCTGGAGGCGGCCAGCAATTCCCCGGTCGGGGACGTAATCCGCAGAGGTCGCAAGCAGCGCGGCCGTGCGTATCAGGCGATGGACCCCGACACCCGCGGCCGCCTCGTTGACTACTTCCGCCCGCTCAACGCGCGGCTCTCGGAATTCCTGGGACGAGACCTGACCGACTGGGATCACTGAACGCCATGCGCATCGGTCACTTTGTCTCGGTCGTCGCCGGCCAGCTCGGGTTCGAGAGGAACGTGTCAGGTCACGTCCAGATACCCCTGCACGGCATGCAATTGCAGTGTGATGCCGGTCACGAGGTGCACCTGATCACCAACCAGTTCGGCGAGGATCGTTCGCTGCCCTCATGCCTGCCGCAGGCGGCGACCGTCCACCTCGTGACCGATGCGCGCAAGCGCGGTGGAGTCATGACCCGCACGGGAAAGCAGCAGGGGGGACTGGGCATTCGAAATCTCGTGCGGCAGGTCGCCCAGATCAAGGCGATCTGCAAGGAACTGCAGTTCGACGTCCTGCACCTGCATGGGTACAACCGCACCGCCCATCTGGCCGGTGGACTGAGATGGGCGGGCCTGGACGTGCCGACCGTCGTCACGATCTTCGGCGCCGTCTTCCCGGAGCGATGTGCGATGACCACCGGTCGACTCTGGCGCAGCGCCGGCACCGTGGTGACCGCAACACAGCACGTGCAGGATCAACTCGCATCGGGTGGGATCGACGCGACCATCCTGCGCCACGGGATAGTCCGCGACTTCCGCGCCGAGCATGCAGACGCTGCGCTCGCCGCTCCCCATCGAGTGCTCTTCTGGCGCGATCCAACAATTCGAAACGGCGCCGACGTCGCGGTGGCGGCATTCGACCGCCTGGCGCCGCTCTTTCCAGATGTCAGCTTCGACCTGGCGGTGCGGCCGCACTGGGACCCCATCGATGTGGATGAGGTCGCCAATGCGCACCCAAACGTGCACGTCCACAGGTTCCCCTACGCCGAGGGCGTCACGCTCTCGGGCCTGCTACTCGAGTCCATCTGCGTGGTCATGCCAATCCGCCACATGTCCATTGATCCACAGTTGGTGATCGCCGAGACGCTCGCCGCGGGCGTACCGATCATCACGACGAACCAGCGATCGAACCCGGAGATCGTCAAGGACGGGCAGAGCGGCATACTGGTGCCACTTGGCGACGTCGACGCGACGACCTCGGCGCTGAAGTCAATGCTTGAGGACCGTGAGGCGACTGCGGCCATGGGTGTTGCTGCTGCCAAGGACGTAGCCGCGCAATGGAACTGGGACTCGTACGTGGCCGACCTTGAGGCGATCTACGAGCGCGTGGAGCGGTGATCCCTCCAAGTCTCGCCTCATGTCTTGCCCGGCGGGGTCGCAGTCTGTAGGATTGGCCCTTTCCCCCACGCTTTCTGCACACAACGGAGACTTGAACGGATGACCACCACGCTCATCGACCCCCATGGCGGCACGCTTGTCGATCGGTTTTCCGCCGAGGCACAGGCACTCGCGTCCGAGGCGACATCGCTGCCGAGCATCACGCTGACTTCCAAGCAGGCCTGCGATCTCGAGATGATCGCCATCGGCGCCTTCAGCCCGCTGACGGGGTTCGCCACGGAGGCCGACTTCGAGTCAATCTGCCGCGACATTCGCCTAGCCGACGGCACGCCCTGGCCCATCCCGATCACCCTCGCAGTCGACGAGGAGACCAAGGGAACCATCGAGGTCGGCGGACGCGCGGCCCTCTGCCACGAGGACGGCACATTGCTTGCCGTCATCGACATCGAGGACATCTACGCCCACGACAAGGCGATGGAGATTCCCAACGTCTTCGGCACCGAGGACGATGCACACCCGGGCGTGAAGGCCGTCATGGACGAGGGTGACTGGCTCGTAGGTGGCCCCATCCACGTGGTGACCGTCACCCCCGAGGTCGAGCCCGGTGAGCAGTTCACCGAGGTCCGGCATGCACCTGCGGCGACGCGAGCGGCATTTGCCGAGCGTGGCTGGAAGACGGTCGCGGCGTTCCAGACGCGCAACCCAATCCATAGAGCACACGAGTACCTCTGCAAGTGCGCCCAGGAGATCTGCGACGGGCTGCTCATCCACCCGCTGGTGGGCGAGACCAAGCCCGGCGACATCCCGGCCGACGTGCGAATGGAGTGCTACAACACGATCATCGAGCACTACTTCGTTGCCGAGCACACCATGCTCAGCGTGATGCCCGGGGCGATGCGCTACGCGGGACCACGTGAGGCCATCCTCCACGCTCTGGTTCGCAAGAACTACGGGTGCTCCCACTTCATCGTCGGCCGCGACCACGCAGGCGTGGGCGACTACTACGGTACCTACGACGCGCAGAACATCTTCGATCAGTTCGATGCGGCCGAGATCGGCATCGTTCCACTGAAGTTCGAGCACGCCGCCTGGTCCCATCGGGCCCAGGGCATGGTGTCCGCCAAGACGTTCCCCCGGATCGAGGGAGACCAGATCTTCCTGTCCGGGACCAAGGTGCGGGAACTGCTGGATGCGGGCGAGCGTCCGCCGCAGGAGTTCTCCCGTCCCGAGGTTGCCGACGTGCTCATTGCATGGGCCACCGGCAGCGCAGTGACCGCCTGATTCCCCTGAAAGGAAGACCACTCAAATGTCCCACCAGGTTGCGACCAACATCACGTGGCACGAGGGCACGGTCTCCCGCGAGGAGCGCTGCAAGAACCTCGGCCAACAGGGCATCACGCTCTGGTTCACCGGCCTCAGCGCCAGCGGCAAGAGCACCATCGCCGTCGTCGTGGAGCAGATCCTCATCGGCAACGGTCGTGCCACCTACCGCCTCGACGGTGACAACGTCCGCCATGGCCTCAACAAGAACCTCGGCTTCAGCGCCGAGGACCGCGCCGAGAACATCAGGCGCAT
>CAZKTE010000029.1:0-9644 GCA_964555625.1 uncultured Isosphaeraceae bacterium
TCATCGCCGGCAATACGTTCGCGGACAACGGGGACATGCCATACGGCCGCGAGCGAGGGGGCATCAACATCGAGCACGGCGCGAAGATCGTCATCGCAGGCAATGACTTCACGCGCGACGCTGCCGCGATCCGGCTCTGGTGGGACGCCGATGCGCACCTCCTGGCGCTTCCCTGGGCGCGGGCCAACGGCCACGCCTGCGCAGGCAACATCATCGTCGACAATGTCATCGTCGATCAACCGCTGGGCGTCGAGCTCATCGGCTGCGATGGCACGACGATCCAGGGCAATGCCTTCCGACAGGTGACGCGGCCACTGGTGGTCGAGGGCATCCAGGTACCGCACAAGGAGCCGCACCCCGACAGTGGAGTTGGGCGGGCGACAATCAGGATGGGACCGTTCGGACCGCTGCCGCGAGGCGATGACACCTAGCAGGCGCGGCGGCGGCGGCGGTAGACAAGGGCAATCGCCAGCAGCCCGACGGCGCCGGGCCCCGGGATGTACTGGTAGGAGAAGGCGTACTGGCCAAGGGAAGTGAAGGCCGTCTGGCCGATGACCGACCATGCGCCGTCCTCGTAGGAGAGGAACTGAACCGGCTCGCCGCCGATCAGCGTCATCTCCTCCTCGTAGAGGTTGATCGTGCCCGTCGAGGACTCCACAAGGTCTCCCCAGGCGACGCCCGCCGACGTCTGCCCGTGCTCCCAACCCAGCAGCGCGGCCACCAGCTGCGTGCCGTTGCCCATGTCCTGCCACTGGATCTGCGAACTCTGGTCGCCGCCGGCGAACCAGTCGCTTCCCGAGGACGTGACCGTTGCGATGCCAAGGGCGCTGTCGGGTGAACCGGTTGAACCAGCCTGCCCCACGCCATCGAAGAGACCGATCATCGAGAACCCCGCGTCCGTGCTCGCGACAAGGAAGGAGAGGTGGCCGACCGTATCGACGCCGTCACCGTTGAGGGTCGCGGCGATGAGTTCAAGGTCGCTCATGGCAAAGACGTGGTCGTCGCCGGAGAGCACCCCTGGAATCTGCCCGGCAGACAGCGAGTATTCCATCCCGCCGCCCTCGATGTGGACGTAGTCCGCCGCTGCGCCTGCGGCCAGGCACAGCATGGCCAAGAGGCCCTGCGCGCACATAAAGCGGGTGTGGGTAGCCATACCAGCCTTATCATCGGCCTGATGGCCGGCGATTTCACGCAAATACCGCCCCGACGCCCTCAGGGCATCGTGGATGCCGCAGGGGCCGCGTACCTTGCCCAGGTTTACAGGAGCGGACCAACCAGCGCTACGGCATTCTGCCACGCCCGTCGCGGGATGGACCAGCTCAATGGCACCGAGGCATCGACGCGCCGCGACCCCTCCATGTAGCGGGTCTGCAGGAACCGCACCTGACTGGCGAAGTCAGTGTCAAAGAGCAGCAGGCTCACCTCGAAGTTGAGTTCAAGGCTGCGGCGATCGAGATTGGCCGATCCGATCAGCGCCACCTCGCGATCGATGGTCATGGTCTTGGCATGCAGCAGCCCGCCCTCGTACGCGTGGAGGCGTACGCCCATCTCCAGCATCCTCCGGTAGCGGCTGCGGCTTGCCGCGGCGACCAGCCGAGAGTCGTTGCGCGCGGGCAGGACCAGGTGCGTCTCGACGCCGCGCTGCGCTGCGGTGCAGAGGGCCGTCTCCGTCACCGCGTCGGGTGCGAAGTAGGGCGTCGTCAGGACAAGTTCCTCGCGCGCCGCGTGGAAGGCTGTCTGCAGCAGTTGCTGGAGCGCCTGGTTTCGAAAGTTGGGCCCCGTGGCCATGACCTGCGCGGCGATGCCGTCGTCGTGGATTCCGTCGATGTTTCCCAGCAGGCTCACGAGCGACTCGTCGCTGTCCATGAACCAGTCCTCCACGAAGAGCGCCTGCAAGTCGTGCACGACCGGTCCGTCGAGCCGAACTGTCGCGTCGACCAGCGGCGCGAAACTCGGCCGAGACGCGAAGTCCGCGTCGGCGAGGTTATGGCTGCCTACATACCCGATGCGCCCGTCGATCACCGCGATCTTCCTGTGGTTTCTCAGATCCAGCCGCGAGAGCGTTGCGCGCAGCAGGTTCGCGGGTAACGCCTCGACGACGTGGACTCCGGCCTCCCGCAGCGCGCCACGATGCGCGCTACGCAGAAACGCCCGCGAGCCCACGGCGTCAGCCAGCAGTCGGCACGCTACGCCACGTCGCGCCGCGTCGCAGAGCGCCTCGACGACGCGCCGGCCGCAGTGGTCGTCGAGCACGATGTAGTAGAGAAGGTGGCAGTGTTCGCGCGCCTCGGCGATGTCGGAGACGAGGGCATCGACGACAGCGTCCGCGTCGTTGAAGAGCGTGGCGTGGTTTCCGCCGATGGGCACCCCTGCACCGACCGCCTCGGCGATGTGGGCGATGGAGCGGTGCTCGGCTTTGACGAGCACGTGCAGGTGCGCGGCGTCCGGGGCATGCGCGACGAGCCCGGGAGGGATCGTGGCCAGGATCTCGCGGTGCCGCCTCCGTCGCAGGCGGCCCAGGCGGGTCGTGCCCACCAGGATGAACGCGAGCGATCCCAGGAAGGGCACGGCGACAAACAGGACGATCCAAGCCAGGCGGACGGATGGAGCCTTCCCGCGCTGCAGCAGGACGACCAGGATCATCAGGGCCTTGAGGAGGAGCTCTCCTCCAAGGACCAGCAGCGGCCACCAGGAACCAATCATGCCATAACGATAGGGCAGCGCGTCAGCGCCGGGTGACCACCCGCACATCGGTCAGGTCCAGCTCGCCGCCGCGACCCTGGTCTATGCGGCCGTATTCCACGTGGAGATGATCAAGGCGCTGCAACTTCTGCGAGACCAGCGCCTCAAGGGATCGCTCCTGCCCAGGAGCCGATCCCCAGACGATCCGGCAGGGCGTGTTCGTCAGCAGTACCAGGTCCGCGCTGTCGCTCCATGCCCCAAGGTCGATGCCCACCACGTCCACGGCCCAGGGCTTGTCATAGATCTCCCGCAGCAACCGCAGCGCCGCGGCCACGTCTGCCCCCGGCCACCGCTCCCCCGGGTGCTGCGGCGGATTGTGGCGAGCGCCGCTGAAGGTGATGAAGTGGTAGCGCGGATCGACGAACTGGCCGTCGTGCCTCGGGAGTACCCGGCCCACCGGGTCGACGAACCACGCGTCGCCGCCGCGCATGATGCGCGCGTAGGGCACTAGGAACTCCGCATGCACGATCGCCGATGGACCGCTTCCCCAGGCGACCTGCTCGACGCTGTCAAAGTATCCGGTGGCGCGCAGGTCCGCCGCCGCTCGTACGAGGCCGCCGCGCGTCAACGGCCGCCCGGCGAGGCGCGTGCGTACGACCCGGCGCAGGTCGGCAAGCAGCGAGCGGTCGATCCAGGTCGGGGCCTGCTCGAAGGTGACGGCGAGGTCCGCAGGAGCGATGCGCGCCGACTGCAACCGTGGCACGGCCATGGAGAGCAGCCCGATCGTGCCGGCGGAAACCAGCACCCAGGCGATGATGATTGGCCATCGATCGCGGCACGCTTCTCTCAATGCGGCGACAATGACACCCTTGCCCTTGCGCTTGGCTGGCATGGTCTCACCATCGGACGCCACGCGTCACGGGCTTGACTTGCAGTGGCCCGTGGATCGAGCGAGGGCGGCCATGACCAGTTGCGAGCACAGGGCGGGCATGTCCAGGCCGCCGTGGGCGGCGGCCATCGGCAGCAGCGAGTGGCTCGTGAACCCCGGCATCGTGTTGATCTCAAGGAGCCAGGAGCCGCGGTCATCGACCATCCAGTCGACCCGGGAGAGATCGCGGCACCCGAGGGCCTCGTGGAGTTCAAGCGACCAGCGGGCGAGCTCCGCCGTCTGCCGGGGCGGGTTCATCAGGTACCGCGTGTCGTCTCGACGGTACTTGGCGTCAAAGTCGTAGAAGTCGACGCCCGGGACAATCTCGATCGCCGCAAGTGGCCGATCCCCCACGATGCCGATGGTCAACTCCCCGCCGGCGACGAATTGCTCAGCGAGGATGGGGCTCTGTGCCGCTGCCAGTACATCCTCGACAGCGGCGGCGTCCTCGCAGATGTGCACGCCGTAGCTCGATCCCTCCTCGATGGGCTTGAGGACCAGCGGGGGGCTGAGGTCGCAGCGCGTCCCCGGGGCCACGACCTGCCAGGGCGGCGTCGCGATACCCAATTCCTCGGCACGCTCCTTTGTGCAAACCTTGTCCATGGCCGACCTCGCTGCGTCCTGGCCGCTGCCCACAAAGCAACACCCGGCAGCCTCCAGCCGCTGCTGCAGCGGGCCACCTTCGCCGAAGGGACCGTGCAGGGCCGGGAAGACGACGTCGGCGCCCAGTGCCGCGAGGTCCTCGACCTTCGGCCGATCGATGATCACCTGCGTCACGGCGTAGGACGAGCATGACGCAAGCGCAGCGGCGACGGCGCCGCCGGAGTCAATCGATACATCACGCTCCGCGTCCGGGCCACCCATGAGCACCGCCACGGTGATGGGCGCGTCGCTCACGCGTCGGCCTCCTCGCGCGACCAGATGACGACCTCGCGCTGCAGGATGATGCCGCAGGCGTCCTGGACGCGCTGACGCACGAGGTCCATCAGCGCAAGCACGTCGCGGGCGTTTCCGTCCGGGGTTGTGCTAATGAAGTTGGCATGCTGGCGGCTGACGTGCGCGCCACCGACCGATACTCCCTTGAGTCCCGCCTCGTCGATGAGCCGCCCGGCGCTGACGCGTTCGCCACTGGCCGGATCGATGGGATTCTTGAAGGCGCAGCCTGCCGTCGCGTCCGAGAGCGGTTGGCGGGAAGCCTTCCAGGCGAAGATCTCCTTGACCCTGGCGCGCACGGCGACCGGATCCTCCTGCGCAAGTGCGAAGGTCGCGCAGAGCACGATGGGATCGGCGATGCGCGCGCAGCGATACTCGAAGTCGATCTCGCTGGCCGGGTACGTCACGATCTCGCCGCCGCTGGTGACGCAGGTGATCGTCTCAAGGTGATCGCTGATGCAGCCGTAGGTGCCACCTGCGTTCATGCGGACCGCGCCGCCAATGGTCGCGGGGATGCCCGCCATGGCCGCCAGTCCGTCAAGTCCCTCTCGCACCGTGCGCATGAGCGTGCGGGCCATGTCGGCGCCGGCCATGGCGCGCACGGCGGTAATCGGTCCCTCGCGGTTGAAGCTCAGTCCTCGGAACGCCTCGTGGTCGAGCTGAACGACGATGCCGTCGACCCCGATGTCGTCGATGAGCAGGTTTGCACCCCGGCCCAGGATCCGCAGGGGGAGCTGCGAGTCGCTGCAGCGACGGACCAGCGCCGCGAGGGCGTCCTCGCTGTTGGGTCGCACGAGCGCATCTGCCCGTCCGCCGACGACGAAGAATGTCCGGGCAGCAACCGGCGCGTCGAACTCGACCGCGACGTCCAGGTCCCCGAACAGCGTCGACGCAAACCTCGTGCCCATGCCGGGCTCAGGATACCGCCCTGGTGGCCGCAACAAGCTCGTGGGCGATCGTCCAGACCGGGCCGGCTCCCATGACCACGACCAGGTCGCCGTCTCGCATCGTCGAGCGCAGGTGGGCGACGATGTCCTGGAAGTCAGCCACGTGCCGGGCGCAGGCGCCCTGGGCGACGAGGCGATCAACGAGGTCCTGCGCGGAGACCCGCTGCTTCTCCTTTTCGCTGTCGCGCACGAAGTAGATCTTCGGCACGATGACCTCGTCTGCGCTGGAGAAGCTCAGCGCGAACTGGTCGAGCAGGAAGCGGGTGCGGCTGTGTTGGTGGGGCTGGAAGACGCAGACGAGCCGCTTGGGGGTCTCCGCCGCGCGCAGAGCACGCAGCGTCGTCTCGATCTCGGTGGGGTGATGGCCGTAGTCGTCGTAGACCACCGCAGCGCCGCCGTCGCTCGTGTCAATCTCCCCGAGCCGCTGGAGGCGGCGATCCACGCCGCTGAACGCTTCGAGCGGCTCGATGAGGTGTTCCCAGTCGACGCCGAGTCGGACGGCCAGGATCGCCGCCGCCGCGGCGTTGAGCGCGTTGTGTGTGCCCGGTGACGGATTGGTCCACTGGATGGTCCACATGCCATCGCGCAAGATGCCCACGCGGCGCACGGCGGGATCAAAGATCACCTGGTAGTCGGCCTCCGGGTGGAAGCCGAAGGTCTCGACCGCCGCGTTGATGCCCGCCGTGACGAGGTGTCGGTGCGCGCCATCGTGGGCGATGAGCAGGTAGCCGCCGTCCTCGGCACTTGGGACCTGCTGCGCGAAGCGGCGGAAGGCCTCGATGATGGCGTCGAGCGAATCGTAGATGTCGAGGTGATCCTCCTCGATGTTTGCGATGAGCGCCATCGACGGGTGGTGGTCGTGGAACGAACGGTTGAACTCGCAGGCCTCGCTGATGAGCAGGCCTGCCTGGCCGGCCCGTATCCCGATGGGAACGATCGCCGCCCCGACGCCGCTGCTGCCGCCGATGGCCGGGCACGTCGCTCCCACGATGAATCCCGGGTCGAGGCCCGCCTGCTGCAGCAGCCATGCCAGGAGCGATACGGTCGAGCTCTTGCCGTGGGTGCCGGCGATGCAGATGGCAGTGTGATGGCGCTGCACCAGGCCGAGCATGCAGGCATAGGTCAGGACCGGCAAGCCACGCGATCGGGCGTGCTGGAGCTCCAGATGGTCATCGGCTATGGCGGCCGAGCACACCAGAGCGTCACATGCCTCGGCAATGGCCCCTCCGTCCTGGGCATGGTCCACGGAGATCCCATCGTCAACGAGCGCTGCGGTGATCGGCGAGGGCGTGCAATCACTTCCAGCAACGCGCGCGCCGAGTTGCGAGAGGAGTCGCGCAAGCCCGCTCATGCCGCACCCGCCGATGCCGGTGAAGTGAAACGTCCTGCCGGCGAGGTCTTCGAGGGGGAAGGGCAGCGGGGGGTCGGCCATTACATGGAGTCTATCGCCCTCAGCGGCCGCGTCTCTTGAGACGCGGCGCGAGTACAATCCGCCGCGCATGGCTGAACAGGAGATCCACGCCCAGGTCCTTGTCATCGACGATGAGCCGGACCACGCGGAGGTGATGGCCGAGGCCCTGAGGCGACTTGGCCACGTGTGCACCATCGTGCATGGCCTTGATGCTGCGCGCGACGAACTGGCCCTCGGGTCCTTCGACGTGGTCATCACCGACCTGGTCATGGAGGAGGTGGACACGGGACTGCAGGTGCTGGCGCTTGCCTGCGAGCACCAGCCGGATGCCGCGACGATCATGGTGACCGCCCACGGAGACGTGCCGACGGCCAAGGCGGCCCTGCAGGGCGGCGCCTACGACTTCATCGAGAAGCCCCTGGACCTCGACGTCTTCCGAAACCTCGTCAATCGAGCGGCCGAGACAGTGATGCTGCGAGTGCAGAACATGTCCCTGCGCGGGCAGGTGGACTCGGCGTACGGCTTCGAGGGCATCGTCGGCGAATCCTCAGCGATTCGCGAGGTGATCGACCTCATCCGCCAGGTGGCCCCGAGCAATCTCCCGGTCCTCATCAGTGGCGAATCCGGGACGGGCAAGGAACTGGTGGCGCGCGCCCTCCACAACCAGTCGCGCCGCGCCGAGCGTCGCTACGTCGCCTTCAACTGCGCAGGTCAGAGCGAGTCGCTGCTGGAAGATCAACTCTTCGGCCATGTGCGTGGCGCGTTCACCGGCGCCGACAGGGATCGCGAGGGCGTCTTCGAGTACGCCACGAGCGGCACCATCTTCCTCGACGAGATCGGCGACATGCCCGCCTCCATGCAGGCCAAGCTCCTGCGGGTGCTTGAGACCGGCGAGGTTGTGCGCCTCGGTGAGAACGATGCGCGCAAGACAGACGTGCGGTTTCTCTCGGCCACCAACAAGAACCTCCGTGATGCCTGCAGCGATGGCGGATTCCGAGAGGACCTGTTCTTCCGCATCAATGGCGCAGAGATCCGGGTACCGCCGCTGCGCGAACGCCGCGAGGACATCCCGCTGCTGGTCAATCACGCGCTGGGCAACTACGCGGCGGAGGCGGATGTGGGGCGACCAACGATGAGCGAGCCGGCGATGATGCGACTGGTGGGCTACGACTGGCCGGGTAACGTGCGCGAACTCATGAACGTCGTGCATCGCATGGCAGTCATGGCACAAGACGGCACGATCGACGTCTCCCATGTCCCTGCCGAGATTCGCGCTGCGGACGGCGATGATGACGTCGGCGTGGGGAATCTGGCGGGCGTCGGACTCGAGCGGCTTGAGAAGGAAGCCATCCGCCAGACGCTGGCGATGACCGGTGGCAACCGCGAGCAGACGGCGAACCTTCTGGGCATCGGTGAGCGCACGCTCTACCGAAAGCTCAAGGAGTACGGGCTCAAGTAGGGGGTGCTAGGATGCCTCGCCCTGTGGGGTACTAGGAGCACTCAACATCATGCCACGATCCCTGATCCTCGCACTCTGTGCCAGCGCCCTTGCCGGCGCTGGACTCCTTGACGCGGGCCAGACGACGACGCCCGCGGCGCAGCGCATCTTCGAGCTCGATCCCGTCCACTGTGCGGCGATGTTCCGCATACACCATGCCGGGGCCGGCCAGTTCTGGGGCCGCTTCAATGACGTAACCGGCTCCGTGATCTACGCCGAGGACGACTCGACGGCTCCTGCCTTCGAGATCTCAGTCGCAGCCGAGTCGATCGACACTGGTACCGAGAAACTCGATCGCACCCTGCAGTCGCCCAACTTCTTCAACCGCATCGAGCACCCGGCGATCACCTTCAAGAGCACACGGAGCGTCCGGGTGGACCACCGCAAGTGGACCGTACATGGTGATCTGACGCTCCTTGGCGTCTCGCGGCCCATTGCTGCGGAGGTCGAGGTGACCGGGACCGTCGGGAACCCCGTTCAGGCCAAGGCCGGGTTCGAGGCGACTTTCACGATTCACCGAAGCGACTTCGGGATGACGTGGGGCGTCGATAACGCCGCGTTGGGTGACGAGGTCCGCCTGGTCATCGCCCTTGAGGGCGACGCTGGACCGGGCTGACCCGTGCTGCAACACGCACTGCTCTCGGTCGGACTGCCGACGCTGATCGCCACGATCATCGCCGCCGTCGCCTGGTTTCCGCGCGGGGTCCGCGAGGGATGGCTGGGCCGCTTCGGCCCCTCCCTTGCGTTGGGTGCTGCAGCTACGACATCGTTCCTCGCTGAGTCAGGATGGGAGATTCCACCACTGGCCAAGTGGCACGTGTTGCCCTGCGTGCTTGCCCTTGCCACGCTCGCGGCGCTGATCCCCGCGCTGGTGCGTGAGCATTGCAGGTTGATTGCCGCGGTCGCCGTGGCAGGCATCGCCGCGGGCTTCATGTCGTTCCCCGGCCAGGGCATGGGCGTGCGGTGTGCCGTGGTAGGGGCCGCGATCATCATGACCTTGACCATGGGTGCTGCTGGCCGTTGTTGCAGTTGGCTGCCACCGCTGTGTACCTCGGCGGGCCTGGGGGCTCTTGCCATCTTTTCCCAGGAGTGGCCCTCGATGGCGGCCATCGCCGGATCGATGGCGATGGCGTGTCTGGCCATGGCGGTGCTTGCCAAGGTCTGCACGCTGCGGCGCTTCCCCTGGGCAGCCTGCGCGATTGCGTCGCTGGCAGCCGCCGGGTGCGCAGCCTGCGGACATGCCTA
>CAZKTE010000029.1:9744-14525 GCA_964555625.1 uncultured Isosphaeraceae bacterium
GTGGTCGTTGCGTCACCGGCCTGGAGCGTGATGGACGCGTCGGCGGTGAAGTCCGTGAGCCCACCATGGTGGTCGAACGTGATCGAGGAGCCGCCTTCTGCAGCAGCGATGGTGCCGGCGGCAGGGGCCCCGCGACCTTCGCCCATGCGCAACGCCAGAGGGCTCCCAGTGATTGTGTCTAAGAGGGGTGTCAGGGGATCTGCGGACTCAGAGAGGTACCACCCTTGGCCGTCCTCGTCGATTCGCAGGGAGATGGACTCGCCCGGGCGGGCGATGGCAAGGACCTGTGCATGCTCTAGGTCACTGATGAGCAGCCGCCGCGCGGAGTCGACGCGCATCGCGCCGGTGTCCGAGAGCGCCGGGATCGCCAGTGCAGCGACGATTGCCAGGATCGCGACCGTGATCAGTACCTCTATGAGCGTGAAGGCGTGTCGCATCACGAGTTGCCACCCCCGGTGGCCACGCGTGCCCGCCGCCACTGGGCGTGCTCGCGGTCGTCGTCCTCGTTGTCATCTACGTCGTGGTGTCGGCGGGCACGCCGCATGAGGTTCTCCCAGTGGCGTGCATCGGCACCGTAGACAGTCAGGGTGAAGACGACGTCGTGCGGCCGGGGCGTGACCTCGCCGGGTGCGTCGACGGTGCCCACGGCCGCGGAGGCGAGGGTGTTGCGGATGGAAGCGAGCCGCACTGGGTCGAGGTCATCGAGATCGTCGAGAGCCCGATGCAAGCTGTCGCCGTCCCAGAGGCGGCTGTTCGTGTCCGTGTATCCATCGCCGGCGAGCATCGGATCGTAGAGCAGTCGAGATGCACCGCGCAGCTCGACCTGCTCGGCCGCCACGCGCCCACAGAGTGTGGAGGTGCCGGCCGCCCGTACGCTTGAGCGGGGCGCGTAGATCTCGCCCTTGATGATCGAGTCACCCTCGATGCGCCAGTCTCCGCTGCCATGCCCCCAGATGCGCAGGCGCTGCGGATCCATCCACCCGAGGCGTTGGTCCCTGGCGTCTCCGATCCGGGACTGGGTTGCTCTCAGGTCGCCACCGACGTGCATGTTCAATGTGGCGTCATCTCCCAATTCGATGCGAGCGTTGGCCAGGTCGACATCGCCGCGGACGCGCAGCGTCACGTCTCCGTCGATCCGCAGGGTGCGATTCCCATGGAGGACTAGGTCATCGATCTCCCAGGCGCCACCGGCCAGCAGGATCTGCTCGCCGGCATCATCGCCACCGATGAATCGGCGCGCCCAGCGATGCCGCGCGCCACTGCTGCGATCCAGATCAAGAGGCTTACCGTGTTCCGGGGCCGGCGGGGGGTCTGGGAACGGGATCGCGTCGCGCAGTGGCTCGGCCCGACTCCTGTTCGGTGCGAACATCGACGATGCACCAGGTGCCATCACGACGATGGCGTCGACCGTATTGCTCGTGGTGAGCCGCACGCCCGCTGCGCGGTCATCGAGCGTGCCGATGCGCAGCGGCATGGCCAGCGAGCCCTTGGGCGACGCCGTCCAGCGCGCTATCGACGCATCCCCGACGATGTCCACGTCGCCTGCGGCGAAGACGGCGAACTCGCTGAGGTCCATGTCAACCTCGCCGTCGCTCTCGTAGACGGTCGCCGTTGCCTGCGCCACCTGGGCGACGCTGTCGACGGTGCCGGTGACGGTGATGTCCACACTGGTGGTGTCGACCGTTGGTGGCTCGCCGGTGTCTCCATCGAGCAGGTCGACGGTGACGCTGCCGCCTGCCATGGAGAAGTTCGAGAGCAGGACCCCATCGACGTGGGCGGTGCGCCAATCTGCATTGGTCTGCAGCACGGCGATGGTCATGTCCAGCCCGGACTGCGCCACCGATCGCGCCCCGGAGGCGTTATCGATGTTTGCGCTCAGCGCAAGGGAATTGCTTCGGCTGCCGAAGTAGGCCAGCGCCATGGCGCCCGTGACGAGCACGGCGACCATGACGAGGATCAGGGCGATGCCGCGTCGGGATGTGGGTGGAGTGTGTGTCATCATTCCTGCGGTGGCTGGTGCAGGCGAATAGTCTCATCCACCAGCGCGTCGACCGCCTCCTGTTCCAAGGTCTCCAGCGCGAAGTGCGCGCCGAGTCGCGTTGCCTGCGCCGGATCAGATCCGGCAAACCAGAACGCGCATGTGTCAACCGCGTCGACCAGTGGCAGTGTTGCCAGGAGGTTCGCCGCGGCGAGATCATCTCGAAGGGCGTCGTAGTCGGTCTCGAGCGTGCACTCGACGTCGGCCTCGTCGACCTGGGACTGCGACCAGGTGTCTGGGAAGTCGACGAACGAGACATCGATGATGCCCGCCTGGGCGTCGAAGCTGATCCATCGCACCTCGGAGGCGTGCACGGTGTTGCTCTGGCGGCTGTCATCTACCCACAGAACGAACTGTCCCTCGGTGCCGTCAAGCAGGCAGCGGCTCGGGGCGATGTAGGCGCCGAGCCGCACCTGGGTCGTGGCCAGTCGAATGGCGGTACCTCTTCCATCCTCGCGCGAGGCGAGGCTTCCCGAGACGGCGGCCATCATGGTCGCGATGGCCGTGCCGATCAGCGCCGTGATCGCCATGGCGATGGTCGTCTCAAGCAGCGAGAGCCCGCGACGATGCCGTGTGGGTGGAGGGGTCATGACGCCGGCTCCGGGACGAATCGCTGCACGCTCGCCAGGACGCGGCCGTTGTTGCTGAAGGACGTGACGCTGATCGTTCGACCAAGCAGCAGTACGCCGAGTTCCTCGACGAAGAGGCTCGAGGGCTCCACGCTGACGCGGCGGCCGATCGCACTCCAGTCACCGTCGACGGGCAGGCTGTCGGGGGCGGCAAGGGTGCCAGGCTCCTCGACGTAGCCGTTCCAGTCCTCGAGGTCGTCAAATGGGACTGCGGCCACGTGGGCAAGCAGGGACTCGCTGGCGATGGCGCCGACGATGCGCTGCCGTGCTTCAAGTCCCTGCTGCTGGCCAGCGGTGATCGCCGATGTAATGGCGGCGACCGCCACGACCAGGATGCCCGTGGCGATGACCGCCTCGAGGATCGTGAAGCCGCGGCGATGCGGGCGATTGCCTGTAAGGAAGCGTTCCATGCCACGATCAACATCGAAACCCAGGCGGCCGCAGGTGATGCGATCCTGCGGGGAGTGGACGAATGCCCCCGGAACCGCCCGCACGAGGTGCCCATCCTCCCAGCGGTGGTCCGATAGTGGCGTAAAGGGGCCCTCCTGCAGATAATGCCCGCCATGCCGTGGCGGCTGCAGAGGTACATGCTGCTGGATGTCCTGAGGCAGTTCGCCATCACGGCGTCCGTGCTGGTGGTCGTGATCGCCTTCGGGGCGGCCATCAAGCCGCTGGCCAATGACAGCCTGCTCTCGCCTGCGGACGCGGCCTGGTACATCGTGCTTGCCATCGTTCCGATGCTGCAGTTCGCCCTGCCGTTTGCTGCCGCGTTCGCCGCGACGATGAGCCTGCATCGCATGACCAGCGACAACGAGATCATCGCCATGGCGGTGACGGGCCAGTCCTACCTGCGCATCCTCGCGCCGATGGCGGCCATGGGCGTTGCGCTGACGCTGCTGCTTGCGGTGCTGACCCAGGCGGTGATCCCGCGCTTCGTGAGCGCCATGGCCGATAGCTTGACACGCGACATTCCCCTGTTGCTTGCGCGGTCCGTCCAGCAGCACTCGCCGTTCGTGCAGGGCGACCTGGTGATTTGGGCCGAGGATCTGGTCACGGCGCCGACGCGTGACGGCACGGAACGCATGGTGCTCGATCGCGTCGCCGTGGCGAAGCTCGATCGAAGCGGCCGCGCGACGATGGACATGACCGCCGCCGCGGCCGTCATTGACGTCGTGCGCGGCGACGACTCGACAACGCTGCTGGTCGGCACGCGGGAGGCCGTGTCCTACAGCCGCGAAGCGGATGGCACCGGCATGCTCCGCGGCACGCGCGAGGGACGCCTGACGCACGGGATCGACCTGCCCTCGATCGTCCAGCAGCGACCATCTGCGTTGACGGCGAGCCAGCTGCGCGCGCTGAAGGACCATCCGCGTCGCTACGAGCCGGTGGACCACGCCGCCGACGTGCTGTCGCGTGCTGTCCAGCGACGGCGGCTCTGGGCGCAACTCGACGGGTGGCTGGCGATGGACGAGCCCCTGGTCCTCGCTGCGGCCACGGGGGGTCGCGTCTTCCGCGTCGCGGCGTCGGGCATCCGAGCCGGGCAGTTGCAGGGACCCGTGCAAGTCACGCTTCAGCGTCCAGGAAGCACATCGGACCTGCTGCTGCCGCAGCGCGCGCGCCTGGTGATCGACCAGTCCGATGACGGCCGCGTGGAGTCCATCACGTTGCAGATGGGCGTGGTGACGATCTCCTCGCCGGACGGTTCCGAGAACGTGCGAGAGGAACTGGTGGTACCGGGCCTGTCGCTCTCGTCGCTCCAGGACTTGCCGCTGCTGCCCCGCGACGTCTCGTCGATCCTCGAGGTGGCCGACGAGACACCGGGAGCGGACGTCGAGCGGGCTGCCGGTCGTCTTCAGGCGCGCATGGAGGCCATGCGTTGGCAGGCCACCAGCAGGATCCTGCAGCGCTACGCAATGAGCGGCTCAGCGCTGCTGATGGTGCTGCTTGGATCGGTACTGGCCATTCGCCTACGGGATATCCCGGCCCTGAGCGTCTACTTCTGGGCCTTCCTGCCGGCCGTCGTCGACGTGCTGCTGATCTTCACGGGTGGCCAGATGGTTCGCGATGGACAGATGGCCACCGGGTTCGGCGTCATGTGGGGCGGAAACAGCCTC
>CAZKTE010000029.1:14625-22492 GCA_964555625.1 uncultured Isosphaeraceae bacterium
CGCGTCGCCTTCGGGTTCGAGGGGCCGCGAGTCTTCCAGGTCTACGCCTACCTCCACGGCCTGATCGCCATCGGTGCCATGGGCTTCACGCTCACGCAGATGCACCGCGCGCGGGAGTTCGTGGCCCTGATGGCCGCGGGGATCGCCCTGCACCGCGTGGCCGTTCCGATCGTGCTCGTCATGTTCGCAGCCAGCGCACTGCAACTTGTCAACCAGGAGGTGATGTTGCCACGAGTGGCCCCGCTGCTGCTGCGCGGCCACGGCGAGGCGTCGATGGGGTCCGCCAAGGCCTTCATGGTGCCCTTCACGCCCGATCGATCGGGCACGCTGCTCCTCTCGCCCTCGCTTGATCCGGGTGAGCAGGTCATGGCGTTTCCGACGTTCCTGGAGCGCGATGAACGCGGGCGTACGACGCGTCGCATCCACGCGCAGTCGGCGAGCTGGGACGAGGATCGCGGCGGCTGGTCACTCCTACAGGGATCGGTCATGGATGTGGAATTCGATGTCATCACGGGCGAGGTCTCGATCGCCGCGCCGCGGACGATCGACTTCTACCAGAGCGAGTTGTCACCGCACCTGCTGACGCTGCATCGCTACGGGCAGTACCTGGGCATGCTGGGCATGTTCCAGCTCAACGAGATGCTCGACGAGGCAGCCGCCTTCGACGAGCCGCTGCTGCGTCGCCACTGGTTCGCTCGGTTCGCGACGATTGCGATGAACCTGCTGGCCATGCTCGTGGTCCTGCCGTTCTTCCTGACGCGCGAGCCGATCGTCGTGCTGCGCCGCGCCATGTGGTGCGCCAGCGCGGGCATCGTGATGATGATCGGTGGGGCCCTCGTGATGCTCTCGCCGATGCCGGGCGTACCGTCGATGGTCAGCGTCTTCTTGCCGGCGATCGTGCTGCTGCCCATCGCGCTGGGACGGGTCGCTGCGATTCGAACCTGATCAGCGATCCTGCAACGCGCGGTGCAGATCCGCGTCGAGGATCGTGCGATCTGCGCGATCGAGCATTAGCCGCGCAAGACGCTCCATCTCGATGCGCTCGTGCGCAAGCCGCGCAAGGCGCCGCATCTCCTCGTCCACCTCCCGGCGCGATGGACCTGGCGATTCGATGATGTGGCTGCGCATCGCTACAACCCAGCGATCGGAGAGGAAGATGGGCGCAGAGTACGCGCCGTCTGAGAGTGACCGCAGCGCATCTCGGATCGATGCGGGCCATGCGCTGTCGGCAGGGCTGACCGGTTCCACGAGACCGCCGAGCTGGGCGCTGGCGTCGATGGAGATCTCGGTGGCGACCGTGGCGAATGTCTCGCCGCGCTGCAGGCGTGCATGGGCGCTCCTCGCCTCCTCGAGGGTCGTCGTCACAAGCACGCGCGCTGCGATCCGTGGGCCGTGAACGAGGTCGTACATGCGATCGACTCCTTCCTGCGTAACGACCACATCGTCGCGCACGAGCGTGCGCAGCCCGGCGCTGCGTGCAAGCAGACTCGCTGTGCGTCGCGGACCCAGATTGCGAGCGGCCAGGAGGTCCGCCAGCGCCTCCTCGCCTGCGCTGGGGTCCAGTTGATTCACCAGGAGTCTCCGCTCAAAGGCCACGTCGGCCTCCGTCAGGGAGATGCCCTTCTCCTCGAGGGCTGCGTCCACCGCGGCGCCGAGGACGAGTTCCTTCCAAATCTCCGCGCCAGCGGCCTCGACCAACTGTCCCCAGGCGTCCTGGACGGTCAGCTGGCGACCCTCGACGATGCCCAGGGGCCGCAGCGGCGGCGGCGGGGCGACGCTGATCCCCGCTGAAGGCGTCGCCGGGCCGCCACAGCCTGAGAGTGCAGCCAGGAGGGCGACCAAGCATGTGCGAGGCATACGCATGGCGGTGGGGAGGATACCGCCGACCGCATTACCGGACGTTGGGAATGGGGTCTAGGTCCGAGATTGCGGTCCCTGAGCCGATCGTGCCGATGGCACATCCGCCACGACCGGTGTTGGCCCTGCCGGTCCCAGGGAGCACAAGGGTGTTCATCTGCCACGGAGGCGGGCGGACAGAGGATGAAGCGGGCCGTGTGAAGGATGGCATAGACGATGAACGTGCAGACCACCCGATTCGGAACCGTCGAGGTCGACGAGGGCCGGGTCATCAGCTTCCCGTCGGGACTCCTGGGATTCTCCAGCTACACGGAGTACGCCTTGTTGCAGCCCGACGATGACGGTTTGTTCTTCTGGCTCCAGTCGACTGAGGCGCCCGAGCTGGCGTTCGTTGTGACGGATCCAGCCACATGGGTGCCGGACTTCCAGGCCACCGTCCGCAAGGGGCAGATGGAGGAACTGGGCCTGGCGGACTTGGACGGAGCCCAGGTCTTCGTGATCGTCAACAAGTACGACCGGTCGCTGACTGTCAACCTCCAGGGACCCATCGTGGTCAACCTGGAGAACCATCGGGCGATGCAACTGGTGCTGGCGGAGAAGCGCTGGACCACCAGGCACGAGGTCGTCCGACTGGCGGTAGAGGAACGCGCGACCGCCTGAGAGACGCTAGGTACATGCGGTTCGTCCAGGGAAGGGCGACCCGGGCGCAGCGGCGCCGAACTCAAGGAAGGATCCGAGCATGCTGGTGCTGTCGAGGCATCGGGACGAGACAATCATGATCGGCGATGACATTGAGTTGACGATCGTGGACATCCGGGGGGACAAGGTCCGGATCGGCATCAAGGCGCCGTCGAGTGTCCCGGTCCATCGCAAGGAAGTCTACGACGCGATTCGCCAGGAGAACGAGCAGGCGACCGCGTTGGAGGACACCGACCTCAAGCAGGTGCGCCCGCCGCGCATCGCCTGAGTTCAGCGCGCCGCATCCAGGAACTCCCGTGTCAATTGCTTTCCGTGCTCGACGCCGCCCTGATCGAAGGCGTTGACGCCAAGAAGCCGTCCGGCGATCGCCGTGGCGATCTGCCACATCGCGATGAATGCGCCAAGTGACGCCTCGTCGATGGCAGGCATCGCGATCTGGTAGACCAGCTGGTCCGCCTCGCCAAGTGACGCGGCGGTCGCCCTCCGCTGCGCCTCAGAGAGTTCGCCCAGCGAACTGCCGGCCATCCACGCAAGCGCCTCGTCGCCCATGTCCGAGGGAAGCGTCCCCTCGTCGATTGAGGGCGCCGACACGATGCCGATGATCTTGTCCGCCGGCCCCTCCCGCCAGCCCTGCAACTGGCTGTGCTGGTCGGTTGTGCCGATCGCCGCCATGGGCGTCGGGCCCACGCGCACCCCGTCGCCGTCCACCTTGCCAAGCGACTCTCCCCAGAGTTGGACCCACCACGCCGCCAGAGCGCCAAGCGACGTGGCGTAAGGCATGAGCACCTGGCTGCTGCGACCGCTTCCCATGGCCGACACCAGTGCCGCCGCAAGGGTGGCCGCCGGGCTCGCGGGGCCCTCGTCGCGGCAGCGGCTGTCCATGGACGCCGCGCCAGCCAGTAGCGCATCAATGTCGATGCCACACATGGCCGCCGGAAAGAGCCCCACGCAGCTGAGGACGCTGAAGCGGCCGCCTACGCCCTCCGGGATCGAGAGGATCGGACCGCCCTGTGCCTCAGCGATGCGTCGCAGCGGCCCCTCCGGGCCGGTGATGGCCACATGTTGGGCTGCGGGCAGGTCCAGGACGTCGCTGACAAGGCCGTGGAGCGCCATGGTCTCTGCGGTCATGCCGCTGCGTGAGACGGTGGCGAGCACGCTGTGCTTGCCGCCGGGATCGTCACGCTGGATCTCCGAAAGAGTCTCGGTGACCAGGCGCGGCTCGATGTTCTCCAGAATGAAGCATCGCGGTCCGCGCCGCGCCTTCTGCGGCCAGAGGTTCCACGTCGATGGTCGCAGCGCCTCGATGAGCGCCCGCGCGCCGAGGCCCGAGCCGCCGATCCCCAGCACCAGGAGGTTTCGACAGGTGGGCGCAATGGAACGCACGCACGCCTGCACTGCCTCGACCTGCGCGTCCCGCAGGTCGCCACTGAAGAGCGATCGCCACGTCTCGTCGCCGCTGCCCGCGGCGGCATTCGCCTCGGACACTGCCGCGGCAAGCGCCGCGGCGTCGATGGTGCTCGGGCAGGACTCGACATTGACTTCGAGGATGCTCATGCCAGTGCCTGCTCCAGGTCTGCAAGAAGATCATCGCAATCCTCGATGCCCACGCTCACGCGGACGAGTCCATCGTCTATTCCCAATGCAGCGCGCTGCGCCGGGGGGACCGAGGCATGGGTCATGATGGCCGGGTGCTCGATCAATGACTCGACGCCGCCGAGGGACTCGGCGAGCGTGAACAACGCGACGCGATCCAAGAAGTGACGCGAGGCGTCGAGCCCACCGCGCAGCACGCACGTCACCATGCCGCCGCCGACGCCCTCCCCGTCGATGCGCATCTGGCGCATTGCGATCTCGTGCTGAGGGTGGCTCTCCAGTCCCGGATAGGCCACGTGGTCGATGGCGTCGTGGGCCTCTAGGAACTGCGCCACCTTCAGGGCGCTCTCACAGTGCCGCCGCATGCGCAGCGAGAGGGTCTTGATTCCCCGCAACACCAAGTACGCGTCGAATGGTCCCTGGACGCCACCACCTGACTTCTGGATGAACCGGATCCGCTCGGCGAGCGCCGCATCGCCGGTGACCAGGAGGCCCGACACGACGTCGCTGTGGCCGCTGAGATACTTGGTGCCGCTGTGCATGACCAGGTCGAAGCCATCCGACAGGGGCCGCTGAAGCAGCGGGGAGGCGAAGGTGTTGTCGCAGGCACTCAGGATGCCCCGCTCGCCTGCAATGCCCGCCACCGCCGCGAGGTCAACGACCTTCAGCAGCGGGTTCGTGGGCGACTCGACCCAGATCAGCCGCGTGCGGTCCTCGATCGCCGACTCGATGGCCAGAGGATCGGTCATGTCCACGTAGGTGAATCGCAGTCCCGTGGACCGCTCCTTGATCTGGGAGAAGAGTCGATGAGTGCCACCGTAAAGGTCGTCCATGGCGATGACATGGTCGCCGCTGTCGAGCAGGTCGAGCATCCCGCCGATCGCCGCCATGCCGCTTGCGAAGGCGAACCCGCCCCAGCTTGGATCGGCGGCGTCATCGAGGGTCGATCCCTCAAGTCGTGCCACGCAGCGCTCCAGCGCGCAGCGGGTGGGGTTGTGGCTGCGGCCGTAGACGAACGGTGCATCCGCGTCGAGTGACGGCTTCACGAACGTCGAGGCGAGCACGATGGGTTGCATCACCGCGCCGCTGGCCGGATCGGGCTCCTGCCCAGCATGTACCACCATCGAGTCGAGGTGTCCCTGGTCCTTTGACATCAGCGTGGCAACTGCTTCCGCAGGTGGTTGATGAGATCGATACGAGTGACCAGACCGTGAAACGCACCGTCGTCATCGACGACGATGGCGACACGATCCTGCGAGAAGATGGGCAGCAACTCCTCGATGGCCGCTTCCGGTGGAAGCGTCTTGAGCCGCGTGGTCATGAAGCGGGAGACGGGCTCGTTGAAGTTCACATCTTCGGCAGTGACGGCAAGCAGCACGTCGCTCTCGTCAAGAATGCCCATGACGGCTCCATGCTCGTCCAGGACCGCCATCTGGCTGATGTCGTAGAGCCGCATCATCTTGATGGCCTGGAGCACCGGCAGCGACGCCGTGAGCGTCACGTCTTCGTGTTCGCTGTGGCGTCGGCCGACCAGGTCGCGCAGATCGCCGTGGTGCTCGCGATCCATGAATCCCTGGTCCATCATCCAGTAGTCGTTGAACATCCGCGTGAGGTACTTGGATCCGTGGTCGCAGGCGAACGTCACGACGCGCCGCGGCTGGGTCTGGCGCCGACAGAACTGCAGCGCCGCGGCCAGGAGTGTCCCGGTGGACGACCCGACCAGCAGTCCCTCGCGCTGCAGCAGCATCCTCGCCGCGTCAAAGGACTCGCCGTCGCTGATCCACATGGCTTCCGTCACGAGGTCCAGGTCGCAGATGGGGGGCACGAAGTCCTCGCCGATGCCCTCGATGAGCCAGGTGCCGGCCGGGACGGTGCGGCCCTCGTTGACCAGCGGCGTCAAGACCGACCCGTGCGGGTCCGCCAGGATGATCTCGATGTCTTCGTTCTGCTCCCTGAGGAAGCGACCGGCGCCCGCGAGTGTGCCGCCGCTGCCCACCCCGACGACGAAGGCGTCGACGCGTCCCTCCATCTGATGCCAGATCTCCGGGCCAGTACCGCCGTAGTGGGCGGCTACGTTGGCCTCGTTTGCAAACTGGTTGACGTAGAACCACCCGTGCTCGTCGGCAAGCCGTTGCGCGACGTCCTGGTAGTACTCTGGATGTCCCTTCTCGACGTCGCTGCGGGCCATGATGACCTGGGCCCCCATGGCACGCAGGTGGGCGATCTTGCCCTCGCTCATCTTGTCTGGCACCACGACGGTGACGTCATATCCCTTGAGTCCCCCCACGAGGGCCAGGGCAATGCCGGTGTTTCCGGCGGTGGCCTCCAAGATGCGCATGCCGGGCTTGAGATCCCCACGCGCTTCTGCGTCGAGGATCATGGAGCAGGCGATCCTGTCCTTGATCGACTGGCCGGGATTCTGGGACTCGAGCTTGAGGAACAGGTCGCAGGGCCCCGTGTCGAGGGCGTTGACGTGCAGCATCGGCGTGTCGCCGATCATCTCGAGCACGCCCTCGTGGACGCTGCGGCCGGCCTCACGCGTCTGCGCCATGGGCCACAGTGTAGGCGGGTTGGGTCGCCGCTACTTCGCCAGGACGTCGCGACCGCGTACGCCGTCGAGCGTGTGGGTATGGCCCGACCAAGTGGTCCAGTCACTGCCGCGGCCGATGTAGTACCCGTCGGCGCCGTCACCCGTGTTTCGGTGCCAAAGGCCCATGCCGTTGTCACCGGCGACCCGCTGATCATCACGCTGCGCCTGGGCCACCTCGAAGGTCTCGACGTGGCCGTCGGCGAACACCGTTACTGGCTGTGACTTGTAGCTGTGGTTGAAGTGCCAGGGCTCGCATCCGTCCCACGTGCCGTCTCCGATGAGCATCCATGTGCCCTCGTAGTTGAGGCCACACTCCTGGCTTGCGCGATTCTGAAGCCAGTGGTGCTCCATCAGCCAGGACTTGAGGTTGGGAAACTTCGCCTGGTCCTTCGTCGATGGACGGAAGCCACTTGGAATGTCCATGGGATCGATGAAGTCCGTGCCGGCGGTCTCGTCGTAGGCATAGACGCGAGAGTTGTACATCATCGCCGGGGAGATGCTGTAGCTGGAGGGTGCCAGCGCGAGGCTTGAGTTCCAGTGGGCTTCGAGTCCCCAGGAGGACTGGCCGGCCGTCGAGACACAGAGCGTGCCCGGCAGCGAGAAGCACTCCTCGAGGACGCGCCAGCAGACGCTGTCCTTGGGCGCGAAGTACGCAGGGTGAATTGTCTTGGCATCCATGTACTCGGCCACCTGCAGCGAGTTGGGATACCGCCAGACGCCAAAGCCGTTCTTCCCGGATCCGCTGACGGTGTTGCCGGAGGCAAAGAGGTAGGGCGCTGTGCCATCGCTGTTGTTGAGGAAGGCGATGGCCGCCGTACCGCCATAGGGGATCTCGCCGAGGCGGATGCCCACAGGCGTTCCGCCGCTGCCGTGCATGGCCACCCAGCTGCTCAGTGCCGCGGACACAGTCATCCCGAGGCGGTCGCCGCTGGAGAGGTTCGGTGGCGCGGTGGTGTACTGGTCACCATTCCAGTCCGCCGTGTAGTTCTGCAGCGCGATCGTGACCTGGTGCATGTTGCTCTTGGACTGGGTCGTGCGGGCAGTGTCTCTGGCCTTATTGACCGCCGGCACCAGGATGCCAACGAGCAGGGCGATGATCGAGATCACCACCAGGAGTTCGACGATCGT
>CAZKTE010000030.1:0-22429 GCA_964555625.1 uncultured Isosphaeraceae bacterium
CTTCGACGTCCACCGTGTACCGCAGACGCTCCTCGTGGATCGAGCGGGGATCGTGCGAAGCGTCGATCCACCGCCCGCCGCGCTGCAGCGGATCCTCGCCGAACTCCTGGCGGAGTCTTCGTCCCCCTAGCGCGGGGACGGTTGTTGCTGAGGGGGTACGCTTACGCCATGGACGAGCAGGACCATCGCCCGCCGAGGTGGCCGGGGATCGCCGTCATCGCGATCTCTCTGGTACTGATCCCGATGAGTTGCATCTTGGTGTCGCCGCTTGAGAAGCTGGGACTGACGCGGACCGATGCGCAACTCGTCGTGCTGGGACTGGGCGCAGTGGCCGCAGTCGTGCTCTACAAGGCCTGGCAGTATCGGCGCGGGCGACCCGACTGACGGCCGTCAGCCATGGGTGTCGCTGTAGAGGTCCAGGTAGAAGTCAAGGAGCGTCCGCCCGTCAAGCTCGCGGGTGTGGCCGTGCGTGAACCCGAACCCCTCGAACATCGAGACGGCGCCGGTGTGCTCGAGCGCCACGTCCAGCACGACCTTCAGGTATTGCTTCTGGCGGCAGAAGTCCAGGGCATGTTCCATCAGGAGCCGGCCGATCCCGCGGCGCCGAAATTCGAGTCGCACCCGCAGCCTGCGCACCTCGGCGGAGCTGTCCGTGAGCCGCTGGACCCCGATCATCCCCACAACGGTCCCGCCGTGGTCGGCGACCCAGAACCCGCTGCCATCGCAGTCGAAGTACCCCTCGAGCAGGTGCTCGAGGTCGGCCCCGGTGTCGTTTTCCCGCAGGTTCCCCTCGCTTCGCGAGCGATCGAAGAGCTCGCGCAGAACCTCTATGTCCGCCTCGCCAGCGTGGCGAATGGCCACTGCTCCCGCATCAAATACCTCGTGTGCCGCAGCGTCGCTCACGGTTCCCTCCTGCCCAGCTTGACGCCAGTATAGGTGGAGAGACACCGTCGCTAGTTGCTGGTGCGCCCGGGCCGCACGGTCTCGCCTGCCCAGCGGCGGTAACGGACCTCGATACGCGCCGTATCCTCATCGAAGTACGCAAGCCAATCGGTTGCAGAGGGTTGCGAGCCGACGAACTTCCGAAGTCGCCCGTCGTGGGCCGCAAGAAGCAGGGCTGCAAGGCGTGGCTGGTAGACCTCGTCTTCGGCCAGGAAACAGGTCAGGGCCCAGAGTTGGGCGTAGTAGCCCAGCAACTGCTGGCGTCCCTCCTCGAGGACGGTTGCCGGATCAGCGTCCAGGAGATCGCGCAGCGGGCCAAGGGCATCGGCGGCGATGACTCGTCGCAGGGTGGCGATGCGATCCCAGTTTCGCAGCGGCTGGAACTGCGGTCCCGTGGGCCCGATTCGGAATCCCTCCATCCAAGTGGCGATGCCCTCGTCAAGCCAGGTCGGCAAGGGGTCGCGGAGCACCGCCTCGGCGTACTGGTGCCAGCCCTCGTGGGCGGCGATTCGCAGCGTCGCGCGGCTGCGGCCGCGACCGTCAAGGTCATAGAGCAGGGCGGTTCCATCGACCGTCACGCCGCCGCGGCCAAGGCCCGTCCACTGCGCTGCCTCGGCGCCCAGCGCATCGACGAGCTTGGACTGCCACTGTCGCTGGTCACCGAGCAGGTAGACGTTCAGGCGTTGCCGCGGCCAGGGCAGGGGGGCCAGGGCGGTGGCATAGCGCTCCAGTGCCCGCTCGTAGAAGCGAGGCAGCATGTCCGTGATTCGATCGTGGCGGATAGTCGTGCGGATGTCCCAGCTGGGCGTGCGCAGGCGAACGCCACTGTTTCCGTCAAACGACCAGGGCTCGCTGTGGACCTCGAATTCCTCGACGATCGCCGGCCGCGGCGCCGTGGTCGACGGAGTGCCCTCGCATGCGCAGAGCAGCAGCACTGCAAGCAGTGGAGCCCTCACGCGTCCCCCATTGCGCTGAGCGCATTGCGGGCCGATTCAAGATCACGCTCCGTCTCGGCAAGGCGATCGCGCGTCTCCTGCACGACTTCCTCGGGCGCGTTGGCGATGTAGCCCTCGTTGGCCAGCCGCCCTTCGAACCCTGCAACCGCCGCCGTCAGTTCGGTGACGCGATCGGCAAGTCTCCCGCGCTCTGCGTCAAGATCCACGGTGTCATGCAGGTCTGACATCGCCACCTGCATGCCCTCGAAGGGCACCACCAGCGCCCCGGGTGGGGGGGCACTGTCCGTCGACACCACTGCGGTCAGGCCGCCAAGGGCCGCGAGCACCGACTCTTCCTCCGCAAGCGATGTTGCCATTGCCGCAGGCGCGTGGAGCGTGATCAATCGCCGCGGTGGTATCTGCTGCTCGCTGCGGACCCCTCGGATGGCCGTCACCAGCGCCTGGACACGGCCGAAGCGGCCGATGGCCGCCTCATCGAGTGACAGGTCGCTCACCGGCCAGGCGGCCGTCGCCACCAGTTTGCTGCGGGGAAGCGCCAGTCCGGCGACCCGTCCGGGCGACAGGTCCTGGAGGTAGGGCCAGATGGCCTCGGTGATGAAGGGGCAGATCGGGTGCAGCAGCCGGCAGATGGTGTCAAGGGCGGCAAGCAGCAGCCGCTGCTGGCGCGGGTCGTCGCGGACGGTTGGCTTGATCGCCTCGAGGTACCAGTCGCAGAAGTCCCGCCACACCACGTCGTAGAGCGCCTCGGCTGCGGCGCTGAAGTGGTATTTCAAGAGCGCCTCGTTGACGCGATCGATGGCGACGGCAAGTTGCCCGCACATCCACTGGTCGACGCTGCTGCACTCGCCGGGCGTGATCTCCTCGGCAGGGTTGGTGATGTTTGCGAGGGCGAAGCGCGCGGCGTTCCAGAACTTGTTTGCGAAGTTGCGGCCCGCATCGAAGCGTTCCGAGGTGTTGGTCGCAAGCGGCGCATCGTCGCTGGCCTCGGCCTCGCCGCTGAGGATGCCGTAGGTAGTCACCATCTCGCCGGCCGACGACGTCTGTCGCGGTGCCATGACCTTGTGGCCGGCGGGGTTGGTGATGTACTTGGGGTGGACGGCCTCGCCGCTGTGGGGGCAGATGAGGTCCACGGGCATGCGCACGTCCTGCGTGCTGGTGGCCAGTTGCGCCAGCGTGAAGCGCATGGCATCGGCGCCGTGTGTTGCGATGATGTCGCGCGGATCCACGCCATTGCCCAGGGACTTGCTCATGCGCTGGCCAAAGCCGTCCTGGATCATCGGGTGGATGTAGACGTCGGTAAACGGCAGTGTTCCATCGCGGAAGTATCGATTGAACATCACCATGCGGCTCACCCAGAGCGTGATGATGTCGCGGCCGGTGCAGAGCACGCTAGAGGGATTGAACCGATCGAGCAGCCCTGCCGTCTCCGCGAACGCCCCAGGGTCCGGCCAGCCCATCGTCGAGATTGGCCAGAGCGCGGAACTGAACCAGGTATCCAGCACGTCCTCGTCTCGGACGAACCCATCGGCCTCGATGCTCGCCTCGAGGTCCTCGCGGCCGCCGGCGACGCAGAGGTGCACGACGACGCTTCCATCGTCCTGGGGAGCCACGTGGGTGGCGATCGCCTCGTCGTCGGCGAAGGGAATCGGGTCTCCGGCCGCCGGGGCGCGGCGCCAGGCGGGTATACGGTGTCCCCACCAGAGCTGGCGAGAGATGCACCAGTCCCGCAACTGCTCGTGCCACGCCTGGTAGCCCTGGGCGTAGCGATCAGGATGGAATCGCAGGCCGCCGTCGCCATCGCGGGCGGCCTCGGGGCGCTGGGGCGGATCACCCTCATGCTGGTCACCTGCCAGTGCACGCAGCGCCTCGCCGCGCATGCAGTCGTCGCTGACGCGCACATACCACTGGTCGCTCAGGTATGGCTCGATGGGGACGTGACTGCGGTAGCTGTGGCCGACGCTGTGGCGATAGTCCCTGATCTCCTCGAGCAGACCGGCGTCCTTGAACCAGGTGACGATCGCATCGCGCGCCTCCTCGCGGGTCAGGCCGACCAGATCAGCGCACGCCTCGCTTGCATCATCCCAGCCGTGGTCGGCGCTGATGCGCGCATCGGGCGCCATGACGTTGATCACCGCAAGGTCATGGCGCTGGCCGATCTCCCAGTCATTGGGGTCGTGGGCAGGGGTTACCTTCAGGAATCCCGTGGCGTACGCTGCCTTGGGATCGTCGCCATCACCTGGCATGACCACGTAGGCGTCCTCGACGATGGGGATCAGGCGATCAACGAGGGGCAACCGCACGCTGCGTCCCCGCAGGCCCTCGGCCCGCGGGTCATCGGGATGGATGGCCACCGCAGTATCACCGAGCATCGTCTCGGGACGCGTCGTGGCAACCGTCACGTGCCCATCGCCGTCCTCGAGGGGATACCGCAGGTACCACATGTGGCCGTCAACCTCTTCCATCTCGACCTCGTCGTCCGCCAACGCGGTCCCGGTCACCGGGTCCCAGTTGACCAGTCGCTTGCCGCGGTAGATCAGGCCGTCATCGAAGAGCCGGAAGAAGGCTGCCCGGACCGCCGCGGCGCAGACGTCGTCCATCGTGAAGCGAGTGCGGTCGAAGTCGCACGATGCGCCCATTTCCGAGAGCTGCGTGAGGATGATCGACTCGTATTCGTCCTTCCATGCGGCCACGCGGGCCACGAAGTCATCTCGATCGAGGTCCGTGCGCCGTACGCCCTCCTGCTGCAGGAGCCGCCGCTCCACCACTGTCTGCGTGGCGATGCCGGCGTGGTCGGTGCCGGGCATCCAGAGGGACTGGTCGCCGCGCATCCGATGCCAGCGGACCAGGACGTCCTGGATGGTGTTGTTCAACGCGTGCCCGAGGTGCAGGGCGGCCGTCACATTGGGCGGGGGGATGAGGATGCAGAAGGCCGCCGCATCGCCGGTCTGGTCGGGATCCACGTGGAAGACGCCCGCATCGTCCCAGCGAGTGCGCACCTGCGGCTCGATCGCCGCTGCGGCGTATGATCCGGAGATGGTCTCTGCTCCCGTGGCCTCTGGCATGCTTGGCGGCATGATAGCCGCCGTCCTTCGCGCAACGCCCTTGGCGATGGCGCTGCTGGTGGGCTGCGCGGACCCGCCGCCGCAGCCGACAGCGGCACCGACTCACACGGATCGCCGCGCGGCCATCGAGGCGGTCCATGTACACCTCGATGCCGGCCGCGTCGCCGAGGCGCTGGCCATCTCGACCCGGCTGGTTGAGGCGGCGCCCAATGACCCGCGCGGACTCGAGACGGATGCCCTCGTGCACCTCTCCTACGCTGCGCAGTTGGACACCGACGGCCGATACGCCCTTGGCATGCAGGAGCGGGGCATCGCCTTCGATCGCTATGACCGGGCATGCGCCAACGCTGCGGAGCCCGGGCTCCTGTACCTCTCAGCGGGCCAGATCGCCCAGGTCCTTGGCTGGAAGGAGGACGCGCGGCGCCACTACGAGGCAGCGGACTTGGCAGTGCCCGACGACCCGCGCGCCTCGTTCTTCCTGGGCCAGATGGCACTGCTCGAGTCGGACCACGACGCTGCCCGTATTTGGCTGGTTCGCAGCAACGACATCCTGCCCAACGAACCGACGACGGTGGCGTCCCTTGCGCTGGTGGAGTTTCACACAGGCAACAGCGAGCGGGCCCTCGAACTCGCCGCGCAGGCATGCGCGCTGCGGCCCGATGACTATGGCCTGCGCATCATCCAGGCGCGCATCGTCCGCGTAAGCGGCGACCCGGCGCGGGCGATCGAACTGCTCTCGTCCCTGCCGTCGTACCTAGGGGCCTACAGCACCTACGCGGGGGAACTCGGTGAGAGTTGGCTGGCCCTCGATCGCCCGCTGGACGCGGCGGCGGCATGGATCACCTGCTACCAGGCGGCGCCGACGGCGCCGGAGGCGTGGCGTACTGCGCTGCATGTGGCGCGAGCGCTGGACGCCGCCGGTGACGAGGCAGGGGCCGCCGAGTGGAGCGCCGTGTCCACGCGGCGCGGTGGCGAGGCCGCAGTCGCCGAGGCTATCGAGCAGATGGAGCGACAGTGAACGTCCTGACCGCTCCGCTGGTCCTGATGGCGATCCTGCTGGGACTGCTGGGGCTCACTGCCCTCTGGGCGATCGCCGCTACGGCCCGTCGCCGCCGACGCCCGCCGACTCTGCCGCAGCGGCCCGAGGGCCCCGATCCCTGGGAAGAGGCTGCCCGGCGCATGGAGGACGATGAGAACCCTCCAGACGGGCCCACGTAGCATTATCCGCTAGTCTGACGCCGCCTCCTCAAGCCCAGGAGGCGGTGTGCCGATGCCGCTGTAGGAACCGGTATCGCAGACCCAGCGAGGAATGCCCATGCGCACCTTGAAGACCACGATGTTCGCCTCCGCCGCCGCCCTGGTCATGGCCTCATCCACGCTCGCCGCAGCCCCAATGGGGGTTGCACCGGCCGAGTGGTCTGCGCGGGTCTGGTCGGCGGCCGTCGACGGAGACTGGTCTACGATTGATGGGCTGCTTGACCGCCTGCCCGAGAGCGAGGACACGGGCGTCGAGGAGCTGCGGTCCCACGTCGATCGCTACCGGGCCAACCGAGTGACCGAGGCCAATGACGTGGCCAGTGCTCGCAGCGAGGCGCTGGTGGAGATGACCGACCATCTGGCCGAGGACCACGTGGCGCGTGCCATCCAGGCGGCCGTCAAGGCACAGACACTCAGTGAGAATTTCGACGAGGCGATGCTCGAGCCGCAGGTTCAGGCGGTGTTGCAGCGGGCCTCCGATAGCATCGACGACTACATCGAGGATGGCAACACCCTCATGGCGCAGACGCTCCTCTACTACCTGCGCACCTTTTACGAGGACACCTCCCGAAGAGACATCTACGACGAGCTCGACGAGCGGCTCGCTGTGGTGACCAGGAAGATCGCGCTGGTGCGACTCTATGCGCCGAGACGATTCCATGAACTGTGGATCGACCGCGCCACGCGTCTCGGCGACGACGTGCCCGACGAGTTCTTTGCGCCGGCGGTGGATCACTGGCGCGAACGCGTCGAGGACATCGAGCCGGCGATGGTGATTCGCTCGCTGAACCTTGCGGCGACCGAGCACATGGACGGCGTTGGCTGGAAGGCGCTGCTCGAGAGCGGGCTGCTCTCCGCGATGCAATTGGGCTCCACTCCGGCGATCGCCGAGACCTTTCCGGCCGCCGGCGAGGATGCACTCCTTGCTGGCTGGACGACTGGCGTGACGTCGATGGTCGACACCCTCGAGGAACCGCTTCGGCATCTCCCCGGTCGGCGCGTGCTGATCCACGTGCTCGATGAACTGTTGACGCTCAACGAGACCACGTTGAAGCTGCCCGAGGGCGTGATCTTGCGTGAATTCGGCGATGGCGCAATGTCCGCGCTTGATCGCTACAGCGCGATCATCTGGCCCGACGAGCAGCGGCGCTTCCAGCAGCAGACGGAGGGGCACTTCATTGGCGTGGGGATCGTCATCCGCGAGAACCAAAAGGGCGAGATCATGGTCGTAAGTCCCATCGAGGGATCACCGGCCTACTACGGCGGCGTGCTGCCAGAGGACGTCATCGTCCGCGTCGGCGGTCGGCCGACGGCAGGATGGTCTCTCAACGACGCCGTGGACCGCATCACCGGTCCACGTGGCACTCCCGTGACGCTGACCCTGCGACGCGACGCCACCGACAGCACGCTCGACGTGCAGTTGACCCGCGATCGCGTCAAGCTCCAGTCCGTCAAGGGCTGGTGGAAGGACGCGCTGGACGATGAGGGCCTGCCGACCTGGGACTGGTTCATCGACCGCGGTGCGGGAATCGCCTACGTGCGACTCACCGGTTTCAGCGAGGAGACCTACGGTGACCTACGCCGCGCCGTCGAGCAGATGCGAGACGAGCGATCGGTCAATGGGATGATCCTGGACCTGCGCCACAACCCCGGCGGCCTGCTACCCTCGGCCCGCGCGGTTTCCAACCTCTTCGTGCGCACCGGCACAATCGTCAAGGGCGAGGATCCCTCCGGCGAGCAGCTCTTCGAGATGCGGGCGCACCCGAACCGTGCGCACCTTGCGGACCTTCCCGTGGTGGTCCTGATCAACCAGGGTTCTGCCAGCGCAAGCGAGATCGTCGCCGGCTGCATCCAGGCGCATGATGCCGGTGTCATCGTCGGTCAGCGCAGCTGGGGCAAGGGCAGCGTCCAGACCGTGCACCCGGTTTCCCCTGAAGCAAGCCTCAAGCTCACCACGCAGTACTACAGGCTTCCGTCGTCAGACGGTGGCGAGACACCTGGGCGACTCGTCCACAAGCGTCGTGGATCCAGCGACTGGGGCGTGATGCCCGACGTGCGCGTGCCCATGTCACCCTCGCAGGTGATCGACTCAAACATGCTGCGGCAGGAGGCCGACATGATCTCCCTTGACCCGGACAGCGCCTCGGACCGGCCCGATATCCGTCGCCTCATCAGCGAGGGACTCGATCCGCAGCTCGAGACGGCCCTCCTGCTCCTGCAGGCCAATGCCCTCAGGCGAACCGATGCGGATCACCGCCAAGTACGCCTGCGCTGAGCATTTCTCACGGCGGGCTATGATCCGCCGATGCTTGCAGCACCAATCCTTGCACTCCTGGTCGCCCTTCCCGGGTCCTCCAATCGCTTTGGCCTGAGCGAACCGCCGCCGCGCATCGACGGGGCCGTTCGTGTCGCCACATACAATCTGCTGAATCTCTTCGGAGAGGGCACCCATGATGTCGTCGTGGAGGATGCCCGTCGCGAGGAACTGGGCATGGTGGCCACCAGCGATGCGCGGTGCGCGTCGATCGCCGAGGCGATCATCGCACTTGACGCCGATGTGGTCTGCGTCCAGGAGCTCGAGTCCCTTGCCTGTCTGAATTGGTTCAACGACAGGTACTTGCGGGATCAGCGAGGAGACCTCCTCTATCCGTACACCGCAGCCGAGGACGCCGGGTACTACCGCGACGTGGAGCAGGGTGTCCTCAGCAGGATTCCCATCACCGGCATGCGTACCTTCGTCGGTACGGATCTGACGAACATCGAACAACGCGGAGTGGGGTGGGACAGCGTGCCGGGAAACGTCGAGACCGTCGTCTTCCAGCGAAGCCCGCTTCTGGTGGAGATCACCGAGCCGGGAGGCTGGTCTCTGTCGCTGATCGTCCTGCACCACAAGGCTGGCCGCGGCAGCGACTGGCATCGCGAGCACGAGGCCCTGGGCGTCTTGAAAATCGTTGATGCCCTTGATCGCCAGGACGGCGATCGAAACATCGCCATTGTCGGCGATCTCAACACCGCGCCCTGGGGCAAGTCGCTCAAGGTCTATCTGCAGGCTGGCTTTGTGGACACGCTGGCGCATCGCTCGACCAACCCGAAGTACGACCCGGATGCGTACCTCTATGCCACGCACGATGACGGCCGGGTGCTGGACTACATCCTCCTGAACCCCGCCGCATACGGCGAGTTCATCCCCGCAAGTGGATTCGTCCTAGGGACGCACTCACCCGCCGACTACGACTACCGCACCGACGAGATTCCAGCGGGGTACGCAAGCGACCACTTCCCAGTGGCCGTCAGCTTCCTGCCCAAGGAAGGGCAGGGGGCCAGCATCGAAGCGCCGCCTTGGAGCGAGGCGTCGATGGCCGCGGCGATCGCTGCCGTGGGTCCTTCAGAGGGCGGCGAGGAAGAGGCCGGTGATCGCTCGATCGCTGCTGAGGGCGCGCCATTCATCGCATCACGGCGCAGCGAGGTCTTCCACATCGCCACATGCGGCAGTGGCCAGCGCATCAAGGACGCTAACAAGATCGGCTACGCCGCCGCCACCGATGCGCTGGCAGACGGCCGACGCGTGGCCTCCTGCTGCGCAAGTGCGGTCGACGTGCCTGCTGCAGCGTCAGAGGATGCCCCGGGCGCATTCCTGGCGAGCAAGTCCTCGAAGGTATTTCACGAGGCCGGGTGCTCCAGCGGCAGGCGGATCAAGGAATCCAACCGCATCGAGTACGACTCGATCGCCGCTGCGGAGGCCGATGGCAAGCGACCGGCGGGGTGCTGTACCCCGGGCACCCCGTAATCCTCATCAGGAACGATCGAGCAGGAGACGCGCTTCCTGCACGTCCTTGTCGCCGCGGCCACTGAGATTGATCAGGAGGTGCGCATCGGCGTCCATGTCCGCGGCGAGGTCAACGGCCGCGGCGATCGCGTGGGCCGACTCAAGCGCGGGGATGATGCCCTCGAGGCGACCCAGCAGCGAGAAGGCAGCCAATGCCGCCGCGTCGTCGACCATCGTGTACTCGGCGCGACCAAGTTCCTTCCAGTGGGAGTGCTCCGGGCCCACTCCCGGATAGTCCAGGCCCGCCGAGCAGGAGTGCACCGGCTGAGTCTGGCCTTCCTCGTCTTGGAGCACGTAGCTCAGCGACCCATGCAGTACGCCATGATCCCCGAGGCACAGGGGCGCAGCGTGCTGGCCGACGGACGAGCCGCTGCCGCCGGCCTCCACGCCGACGAGGCGCACATCGCCGTCATCGATGAAGGGCGTGAAGATGCCCGCTGCATTTGACCCGCCACCGACGCAGGCCACGATGCAGGAGGGCAGCGTGCCCATGGCGTCAAGGCACTGGACGCGGGCCTCGCGGCCGATGACCGACTGGAGTTCTCGCACCATGGTCGGGAAGGGGTGAGGACCCACAACGGAGCCGAGGATGTAATGCGTGTGCTCAACGGAGCCCATCCAGTCGCGCATCGCCTCGTTGGTGGCGTCCTTGAGGGTTCGCGAACCGCTTTCGACGATGTTGACTGTTGCGCCCATGAGCTCCATGCGAAAGACGTTGAGCGCCTGGCGCCGCGCGTCCTCGGCGCCCATGAATACCTCGCAGCGCAGGCCAAGCCGCGCGCAGGCGGTCGCGGTGGCCACGCCATGCTGGCCAGCTCCGGTCTCGGCGATGATCCGTTCCTTGCCCATGCGCCGAGCCAGCAGGGCCTGGCCGAGGGTGTTGTTGATCTTGTGGGCACCGGTGTGCGTCAGGTCCTCTCGCTTGAGCCACATGCGGCATCCGCCGGCATGAGTGGCAAGGCCCGGAGCCTCGCTGAGGGGCGTGGGGCGACCGGCGTAGGTTGCCAGAAGGTGATCAAGTTCCGCGTTGAAGTCGCCGTCGTCGCGAGCGTCGCTCCAGGCGGCGTCGAGTTCCTCCAGCGCAGCGACGAGCGTCTCGGGGACATAGCGACCGCCGAACACGCCGAATCGATCGCTTACGCCGGGCACGCCTGCGGCTCCTGGGCGCAGGTTGAGAGCATCTCGGCCAGGAAGGTCGCGCCGCGATCCTTTACCTCCGCCGACTCGGTTCCCCAGCCGGCGTGTTCCCGGGGCGCGCCTGTGTGCTCGAAGGTCACCAGATCGACGATCGAGGGATCGTCGTAGCGGCGTCGCACCAGCTCCAGGAATCGATGCTGGCCGGCGTGGTCCATCCACTCGTCATTTCGGGCGTGGAACGCGAGAATCGGAATCTCCCGCCAGTGGTCGAGGTGGTCGGCGGGATTGAGGCGACAGAGTCGCTCGTAGGACACGTCGGCCATCATGGGGAGCGATTGCTGGTAGCGCCAGTCGCCGCTGGTGGCCTCCAGCAGCCCGGCGGTGAACTCGTGTTCGCTGCAGAGTCGCAGGATGGCGGCCATGCCGCCTGCAGACATGCCGCCGATGGCCGCGTGCTCGCAATCGAATCCACCGATCTCGTTGAGGAAGGGAAGAATGTCGTCGATCTCGGCGACCATCTGCGTGATGACGTCAAGGACCGCGTCCGAACCCTGCAGGCCCTTCTCGCTGCGCTCGCCGTGTCCGGGGAGGTCCACGGCGCAGACATTGACGCCAGCGCGGACCAGGCGCAGGTAGCGGCCCGGGTCAGTCTCCTTGTCGACGGTCCGCCCGTGCATCCAGAAGAGGAAGGGGCGCGGCTCGCGATCCTCGCTGCGAACCAGCAGCGCCGGGACGTCGCCGATGCGGGCGTTCGTGGCGACCTCGCGGAGGCGGCTTGGGAGGGATGCGAATCGATCGGTCATGGATTAAGGATCATACGCGTCCATGGCCTATCCTCACGGCCAATGCTTAGGATCATTTCAGGCGAGTTTGGATCGAGGCGACTGAAGACGCCGCCGGATGGACAGGCTACGCGTCCTTGGAGCGGCCTTGCACGCGAGGCCGTCTTCAACATGCTTCGGGGCCACCTGCCCGGCGGCACCGTTCTGGATCTCTTTGCAGGCGTGGGCACGATGGGCCTTGAGGCGGCAAGCCGCGGGGCGCAGCAGGTGCTCTTGGTAGAGCGAGATCGCCGGGTCCTGAGCCTGCTGCGGGAGAATGTTGCTGATCTGGGATGCGAGGATCGCGTCGAGATCCTCGGATCCGATGCACTCGCCTCGGTGGCCCTGCTGCGGGCAGCGAGTCCCTTGGACGTCGCCTTCGTCGATCCACCCTATGCACTCATGGAAGACGAGGGCGGCCGCAGTCGCGTCCTGGCCCAGATGGAGCAACTGGCAGGTGCCCTTGCGCCAGGGGCTCTGGTCTTTCTTCGCACGCCCATGGACCCGGCACTCTGCGATCACTGCGTTCCCGGCCTCGCAGGACCCGAGGTGCACCGCTATGGTCACGGGATGTGGGTGCTCATCTATGCGCCCACGGAAGGGGACGCTTCGTGAACAGTGAGCGAGATTCCAGGAGCCGCGCGGTGGACATCGTGCAGCAGTTGCGCGATGCGGGCTTCGAGTCCTACTTCGCAGGCGGCTGCGTGCGCGATCGGCTCATGGGCCTGGATCCCGTGGAGTACGACATCGCCACCGCTGCGCGTCCTGATGACGTGCGGACGATCTTTCCGCGCGCGCGGCACGTGGGCGAGGCGTTCGGCGTCTCGCTGGTACGCAGCGGCGAGGAGGTCATCGACGTGGCGACCTTCCGCTGCGACGGCGTCTACCGCGATCATCGTCACCCCGAGAACGTCGAGTTCAGTGACGCCCTGCACGATGCGCAGCGGCGTGACTTCACCATCAACGGGCTCTTCGAGGACCCCCTTGAGAACACCATCATCGACCACGTCGGCGGCCAAGAGGACCTCGCCGCCGGGATCATCAGGGCCATCGGTGATCCGCGGGCGCGCATCGATGAGGATCACCTCCGGATGCTGCGGGCAGTGCGATTCGCTGCACGCTTCGACTTCACCATCGAGGAGCAGACGCTCGCGGCGATCAACGACCGTGCGGGGGAACTGGCCGGCGTGTCGCGAGAGCGCATCGGGCAGGAAGTGCGCCGCATGCTCACCGGCGCTCGCCGCGCAGTGGCCGCGGCGCTCCTGCAGGAGACGAGGCTCGATGCGCCCGCGCTCAACGAGCCTACCGCTGAGGCGTCGCTCTGCCGCCTGGCCGGCCTTTCCGGGGAGGCGACCTATTCGAGCGCCCTGGCTGCGTGGCTGCTCGATCGCCATGGCGAGCAAGCCTCGCTGCAGGACGTGTCGGATCGATGGCGTGGATCCCTCATGCTCTCCAATCGCCAGTGGAGCGACCTCTGTGCGACGCTCTCGCTGCAGCGGGCCATCGGCGACTGGGATGCCGCGGGCGTTGCGGCGCGCAAGCGACTTGCCGCGACCGAACACTTCTCCGCGGCGCTCTCGATCGTGGCGACGGTGGACGCTCACCGGGCTGACCATGTGCAGGACGACGTGGCGGAACTGGCTCAAGGGGGCCTTGCGCCGGACCCGATCGTTTGCGGTGATGACCTCGTCGAGGCGGGCATGCGGCCCTCTCCGCTGATTGGGCGGGTTCTGGTGGCCGTCTACGATGCGCAGCTCGAGGGCAGCATTGCCACCTTTGAGGAGGCACTGACCCTCGCGCACGGCCTCGCCCGTGAACTTGCAGGCGATTAAGACCCCTGACGATGGGGCTTGGGCGTATACACTGACATTGCCCCCGGGACTTCTCGGCGGCTTGGAGACACTGCCATGATGGACATTCGACTTTCCATGGCCTCGCTGGCCCTCGCACTGCTGGTACCCGCGACCAGCGTTGCGCAGGAGACCGCCGGTGGCCTCTTCAGCGATGCGGTAATGGCGACCGATGACAGCGGCGCATCAGTACTGGTACTGCCAATCAGCGGCCAGATGGTGACGGATATTCGCCTCGAGACCTACGAGGAGATGAGGGACCGCATCCGCGAGCTCAATCCTGACCTCATCGTCGTGGAGATCGAGTCGCGAGACTTTCCAAGCATGTACCTGCGGATCATGGGGTACTTCGATCGCAACGAGCGAGGGTTCTTCGACGAAAAGCAGTTGATCGGCCTCGGGGAATTCTTCCACATCGAGCTGCAGGACATCCCGCAGATCGCCTGGGTGAAGGACTGCGAGGGCCTCAGCACGCTCCTCGCGCTGAGTTGGGACCGTGTCTTCATGTCCGCCGATGCGAGGCTCAGCGGCAGCGAGCGACTGCTGGAGTACACCGGGTTCAACCAGTGGCCCGACGAGAACGTGCGGGGCAAGATGACGGCCGCGTGGACGAGCGTCTCCGCAGTGCTGGGCAACTGGGGGAACCGCAGCGAGCACCTGATGATGGCGATGACCGACCCGGGCAAGCTGCTCTCAGGCACCTTCCGCGGCAAGCAGGTCGAGTGGACGGAGGGGGTCTACGGGGAGTTCGTCCTCGATGGAAATCCTCAGGGCGTCCCGGATTTCGACGCGTCGCTCGCCCAGGAAGTCTGTGTCAGCGAGGGGACGGTCAACACGCTGCAGGACGTGCTGCTGCTTGCCGGAATCCGCGAGTACCACTTCGTCGGCGAGGAACTCGCCGAGGACGTGGCGGATTACAAGATCAACTGGCGCCGCTCCTACGAGAACTGCAAGCGGCTCTGGGGCGACTACCAGCAGTACCGGGGGTGGGCGACCGGCGAAGACGTCGTGGCCTACCTGGGCAAGAGCAAGAACACGCTTGAGAAGATGATCGGCCTCTACAGGCGATACCCGGCGGTCGAGAAACGCATGCAGCGAGAGTACGGGCTGTCGCTTGATGCGCTTGAGCGCATGCTCGAGGAGCTCAAGGAAGAACTGAGGCGGGCCAACGAGCGAGGTGGCCGCGGTGGTAGCGGTGGCGGAAACAGCCGCACCGGTGGCGGCGGGGGGCTGACAGGATGACGACTATGGCGCTTCGAGCATGCGTGCTGCTTGCGGCGATATGTCTTTGCAGTGTGGCGATTGCCGAGCCGGTCGAGTGCGTTACTGCAACCGGCCAGACGTGGCGAGGGGATACCGGCGCGACGATTCGGGTGGTCTACGTCGCCCGCGGTCGCGAGCGCGTTGTCGAGGGTGAACTCATCAGCGCAACGGCGCGGTACATGAAGGTTCGTATCGAGGGGCGGGGCGACGATCTGATCTTCCTGGCCGATGTGCAGCGCATCGAGACGGTCGAGGATGCTCCTGACAGCGGCGAGGCAGAGGACGCGGATACTGCAATCGATCCGAGGGAGGAGCCCAGCGACATCGCGGTCGCGAAGCCGCTCAAGTCGGCGGTCATCGGCGAACTGCCCCGCGGCGTCCTAGTCCTGCCGTTGACCGGCGGCGTGGGGCAGGGCATTAGGGCCACCGAGATCGTGCAGATTGGAAAGCACGCCGACACGTACGGGCCCGGGCAGATCATTGTCTTTGAAATCGAGTCGCCCGGCGGGCGAGTAGACACCATCGAACTCATGCGCAATGCCATGGCTGACCTCAGGAAACGCCATCGTGTGGTTGCATGGGTGCGAGAGTGCATTTCCGGTGGTGCTGCAACTGCGCTGCTTTGTAACGAGATCTACTTCCACTCCACGGGTCGCCTTGGCGCGATCACGATGCACGGCGGCGGCAAGGAGGTAGCGGCGATAGTCATGGCACTGTGGATCCGGGAACTCGAGGGGGACACCGCCGTCAGCGGCCGCAGCCCACTCTTTGCCGGGCCCATGGTGGTCAACAACCGCACGATCTCCTACGACCGAAACGAGCGAACGGGCGAGATTACCTATTACGACGACTGGCAGCGGGGGGAACACATGCCCCTGCTCGGCGGCCCGAATGACAACCTTGTGCTCACTGCTGACGAGGCGCTGCACTGCGGGTTCAGCGACGGCACAGCCAACACCTTCGAAGAACTGGCTGTGTTGCTGGACCTCGGAGCTTGGGTGGAGCTTGATGACTACGGCCGCAAGATGGCTGCCGATTGGCACAAGACGCTCGAGGACTGGGAGGAGATGGGGCCAAAGCTCGGACGTGAGTTCCAGGGGGACGTGGACGGGCCCGACCTTCAGGCTCGGCTCGGGAAGCGGATCCGCGCTGGAGAGGCGCTGATTGCGTGGTCCCGAAAACTCGGCGAGACGGCAACCATGCAGGGTCATCCACTCGGCAAGGAAGGCGTTGAGCGGATCCGCCGTGGCATCTTAGAACTGCGCCGGCAACTGCAGCAGGCCAATCAGCGCTGAGCGGCGTCGATGGTCGTGTCAGATTCCGGAATCGAAGAATCGCAGCAGGGCCGGGCCGATGCGGACCTCGAGGCCATCCTCGACCCGGACGGTCTCGACGCGCTCGTCGGCTACGAAGGTGCCGCAGGTGGACTCCATGTCCCGGAGGAGCAGGCCTGACTCTCCCTGCTCAATGGCGCAGTGTTCGCGGCTGACGCTCGAGGCGTGGATGCGGATATCGCAGCCGGTGTCGCGACCGATGATGATCTCCTGAAGATCACCAAGGGCGAACTTCTTCAGGACCTGTCCATCGGCCTTGTTGCAGACGTGCAATTCAAGCATCAGCAGGACAACCAGATCAATGCCCGTTAACCGGGCAGACCCTCCCTATGGCATTGTGGCACGCTGCAGAGGGCTACGCCATGGCGGCGTGTCCCATTTCCATCGCATTCTTCGCACTCGCTCGGGGGATGCTGCAGCTTATCGGTCCTGCCTTAGGGGGCTTGCCACGCCATTACACTGCCGCCGATGACGCTCCTGCGGGATCTCCTGTACCTCTGCGTACTTCCCTTGGTGGCCCTCCACCTGGTCTGGACTCGTCTGCGCGGGCATCCTGCCCGCGGTGATCTGGCTGCTCGACTCGGCGGGGGAGCGCAATTGCCGCGCTCCGCGCGTCGCGTGCTGCTGCATGCCGTGTCGGTCGGAGAGGTCAATGCCATCCGCGGGCTCGTGGATCGTCTCCTTGCCGCGGACGTGGACGTGGTGGTGTCCGTCACGACGGACACGGGACTGTTTCGCGCAGAGTCACTCTATGGCGAGCGATGCGCGGTGATCCGCTATCCGCTGGACCTGGGGTTCGCCGTGGGACGCGTGCTCGATCGGGTTTCCCCGGCGGCCGTAGTGCTCGTGGAACTGGAGGTCTGGCCCAATTTCATCGCGGCCGCAACTCGCCGCAACATCCCGGTCCTGGTGGTCAATGGCCGCCTCTCGCATCGCAGCTTCTGGCGCTACAGGCTCGTCGCGCCACTCCTGCGATCGACCTTTGGGCGACTGACGCGCGTGTCCGTGCAGGGCGATGCGTACGCCGATCGCGTCGCGGCCCTCGGCGTGCCGCGCGATCGCATCACCGTCGACGGAACGATGAAGTGGGACGCGGCGGTCATCGCAGATAACGTGGACGGTGCAGAATCAATGGCTGCCGACTTTGGCATCGATCGGGATCGCCCCTTGGTGGTCGCCGGATCGACGGCGCCCAGCGAGCACGCGCTGTTGCTCGGTGCGATGCCCGAGGGTGCGCAGTTGCTCTGCGCGCCGCGGCGACCCGAGTGGTTCGACGCGGCTGCAGCGGTCCTTGATGGCTGCAACCGTCGCAGCAGCGACCAGCGGCGGGAGACCGATGTGTTTCTGCTGGACACGATCGGCGAGCTCGCAGAGGCGTATGCGCTGGCGGACGTGGTGGTCGTGGGACGCAGCTTCGCGGAACTGCACGGCTCGGATGTGGCGGCACCCGCTGCGATGGGCAAGGCGACGATCGTCGGACCCAACGTCGCAGATTTCACCGACATGGTGGACATCCTGCGCGATGGCGGTGGGCTTATCCAGTGCACGGCGGCGGCGTTGCCCATGGAGCTAGCGTCGCTCTTGGAGGACACGGATCGCGCCGCTGCGATTGGTGCGAGAGGGCGCGAGATCGTCGCTTCGCACCAAGGGGCCACGGATCGCTGCGCGCAGTTGATTCTCGATGCTCTTGGGTAGACTGACGTCCATGGACGAGTTCGCGCTGCTTGCCGACATTCTCGATCGCAAGACGTCCATCGCTGATGGACACATCACGATCGGGCCAGGCGATGATGCCGCCGCGATGCAGGCAGGTGATCTGGAACTGCTCGTGGCAGTGGACCAGCTGGTTGTCGGTCGTCACGTGGAACACGATTGTCCACCGCAGGCCATCGGCCGAAAAGCGATCGCCCGGGCCCTCAGTGACGTGGCGGCGATGGCGGGCAGCCCGTTGGCCTGCCTAGTGGCCGCTCGCTTGCCCGCGGACGCGTCCCACGAGTGGGCGATGGCCGTTTTTGATGCCGCCGCCGATGCTGCGAAGGGGTGGTGCGCGCCGGTCATCGGCGGAGACATCGCGGCAGGTGAGGGCCCAGCGTCCCTGTCCGTCACGGTGCTCGGGCGTACCTGCGAAGGCGGCGCGGTACAGCGCAGCGGCGCGCGCATCGGCGATGTCCTTGCTGTCACCGGCTGCCTCGGCGGCGCCGGCGGGGGCCATCACCTGACCTTCTCGCCGCGGTTGAATGAGGCGCGGACGCTCCATGATGCGCTGGGCGCCGACCTGCACGCGATGATCGACCTCAGCGACGGACTTGGCCGCGATGCGGCGCACATGGCGAGCGGCGATCTGCGATTCGTGCTTGAGGCGGACGCCATTCCCTGTCGTGAGGGGTGCGACTGGGAGGACGCCATGGGGGACGGTGAGGACTATGAGTTATTGATGGCCATCGACGCGGCGGCGACCCTGCCTGACTTAGAGTGCCCACTTGCGGTGGTCGGACAGGTAGTGGAGCGCGAAGAAGGGCCTGCCGTGCAGGTTCGATGCGGGGGCGACCTCATGGACGTTTCAAACTTGGGCTGGTCACACGGGATGCCATGAAGCGAGAGACGACGAGCCCGCAGGAAACGGCGGCGCTTGCCGCGGAGGTCGCAGCGTCCTTGCCAAGCGGAGCGTGCCTCGCACTCGTCGGTGAGCTCGGGGCAGGAAAGACCTGTTTCGTGCGTGGGCTGGTGACTGCTCTGGGCGGGGACGTAGACGACGTGAGCAGCCCAACCTTCGCCATCGTGCACGAGCATGCCATCGGGGACGGTCGTCGCCTGGCGCACGTGGACGCCTATCGACTTGGCGGGGTCGACGAGCTTACGGAGGTCGGCTGGGACGAACTGCTTGCCTGCCCGGAGACGATCGTGGCTGTGGAGTGGGCAGATCGCATCCCCGCGGCGATTCCAGGCGACGCGATCTGCGTACATCTCGCCCACCTCGGCGACGAACTGCGTCTCATCACGATCACGCAACCGCAGGGGGGCGGAGTGTGCCGGACCTGCGGCGAGGACCTTGACGGCAAGGACGACTTGTTCTGCGGCGAGCGATGTCGGCTCGCGGATCTAGGTCGCTGGTTCGACGAGCGATTCACGGTCTCGCGTCCCGTGGACGCAGACGACCTTGACGACTAGTCGGGGCTGATGCCGTAGATGACAAAGCGGTGGCCTACCGGTTGCCAGCCGTGCTCGTCGCAGATGCGGTTGCGAAGCGCTGTGGCCTCTTCGTCGCTGAACTCAAGACGCTCGCCGCTACGCATGCACACCATGGCGCCCACGGGTTGCTGACCGTAGACGAGTTGGTAGTGGGCCTGCGGGGCGTCCACGACAACCTCCTGAATGATCCCGGCCTCCTTGAGCAGCTTGATGGTGCGGTAGAGGGTCGCCTTGGAGACCTCCATCGGCCGCTTTGAGAACGCGGCCATGAGCTCATCGGCCTCGAAGAGGCCGTCTTGGTCCATGATGACCTCAAGGATGTCGGCGCGTTCCTGCGTGTACTTGAGGTTGCGCGATCGCAGGTATCTTCTGAAGACCGAGCAGAGCGGGGCCATCAGCAGCGGCTGCTCGGGCACGGAGGACGGAAGCGGTGTCGAGTTCATCTGTCACAAGTCTACCCAAGAGCGCGCGGATCCTCGCCTTCGAGCCATTTGACGGGGGCTCCCACCGTCAGGTCCGCGAGTCGATCTCGCGCCACGGCACCATGGACTGGCAGTGGATCACGCGGCCGCCGAGGGCGTGGAAATGGCGAATGCGAATCGCCGCCCAAGAGCTCCTTGACGAGGCGGTTGTGGCGGGGGCCTTCGATCCGCCGCCTGACGCCATCGTGGCCACGTCCCTGCTTGCAGCAGGAGACCTGCGGGCGGCGCTGCCGCGTGGGGCGCGTGACATCCCGCTGGTGCTCTACATGCACGAGAACCAGGCGGCCTATCCCGTCAGCGAGCACGGGGCTGCGCAGCGGGCAGCAGGGTGGGATGCGCAGTTTGCCCTGACCAACCTCAGTAGCGTTCTGGCGGCGGACCTGGTCATCTTCAACAGCCGCTGGAATCTCGACTCGTTCATCGATGGCGTTGAGGGCCTGCTTGCCAAGTCACCAGATGCGAGCCTCGGTGATGTTGAAGCTCGGATCCGCGAGCGTTCAAGTGTTGCCTGGCCGCCAGTCGAGACGCAGCCCGATGCGAGCGAGGTCGCGGGAGCTTTGCATAACGCTATTGGGGAGGGTGGGCCCATCGTGGTGTGGCCACACCGATGGGAGCATGACAAGGGGCCCGACGAGCTGCTGACTCTGGCTCGTCGCTACAGCAGTGAGTGGGATCTGCGGTGGGTGATCCTAGGCCAGCAGTACCAGCAGGAGCCACCGGAACTGGCCACGTTTCGCGCAGAGTTTGCAGATCGCATCCTGCACGCTGGGTTCCTCGAGGATCGCGATGCCTACTGGGCGTGGCTGCACGCGGGGGACTGGGTGCTCTCGACCGCTCGCCACGAGTTCTTCGGGATCGCCGTGGTCGAGGCCATGCACTGCGGCTGCTTGCCTTGGCTCCCATCGCGATTGAGTTACACGGAGTTGCTGCCATTGGATGGCCGGGATCTTTCGCCTGGTAACCCGCCTGCTAATCACGACTTACTGCTCGCCGAGATCGCCTCACACTTGGGTGCCTGCGAGGCGATCACGGCGGTTGCGAGGATTGAGGAGTTGGTCGCGACGGCGATCGCCCGCTCATGATTTGTCTCGCCTGATTGGCATCTTCTAATCCGAGAGGGATACGTTCACAAGCATCGCCTTGTGATCAGACCCCTCCACCTCCAGCAACTCAAATGAGTGTGCTCCAACTTCGCCACCGACGAGGCAGTGGTCGATTGGTATCGCGGTGGCAAAGCCAACGAATCGATCCCATGACGGAAGGATGCCGTTTCCCTGCCGCACATTTCTCAGGCCCGTTTCCTCCATGAACTGGTCGTATCCGTGCGACCACATGGTCGTGTTGAGATCGCCAATCACGACTCCATCAGCTCCAAGTGGCTCGATCATCTCGGCGATGGCACGTAGTTCCGCATCGCGGAGTCGAGAACCATGCCGAAGGCCAGGTCTGATCGGATGTACTACTGCGATGAACATCTCCCGCTCGCCGACAGCTACTTTTGCCAGGAGTGTCGGCATCTCGCTGGGGCCATTGAATTTCACTTCAGGGTCCTGGATGGGCAACTTGCTCATCAGGATCATTCCTCGCACCCCCTGGCTTGGAGCGGCCACCACATGTTCATAGCCGTGCCCCCCCGATCGGAGTGTTTCAAGCGCCTTGTGCCATCCATGTGACGACTCCTGCACCACGAGAATGTCTGGCTCAACCTCATAGACCAGATCGAGGAAGGAGTCGTACTCGGTATTGGAATACAGGACGTTGGCAGACAGGATCCGAAGGGAGTCGCTGTTAGTCGCAGTCTCTCCCTGCATGTACCACGGGGCAATCCTTGCAGCAGAGATAGATAGTTGCAGGACGAATAGCAGCACCAGCACCCACTTGCGCCGCAGGATCGATGCCCCTGCAAGCAGAGCGAATGCCCATGCGTACTGAACTTGGAAATGGACGAGCAAATCAAGATGTGGGACGGCGTTTGCGAACTGTCCGATGTTCGCGGCGATGCCAAGGGCGACGAGTGCGACCAGTAGGACGATGTCAGGGGCGCCCCATCTACGAGACTTCTTTGCAGTGGTTGTCACGTAGTACTCCGAAGTCGCATCACTTCACCGGATAGGGGCCATCCGAATAAACGAATAGCGCGATGGCGGCAATGGACAGGGTCGGGCCAATAAGAGACAAGATGATCCCGGTAGCAGCAAATGCCCAGTGGGGGCCTGAGATTCCATGGCCCCAGGGTTGGGATAGTGTGATCGACAGGCCGACTGCTCCACTCAGGATTCCTAGCATTCCTAAGGGCATCGAGAGACAAGG
>CAZKTE010000031.1:0-21743 GCA_964555625.1 uncultured Isosphaeraceae bacterium
GATCTCTTCAAGGACGAGGTGCGCAAGCTCGGCGACGTCCTAGGTCTGCCCGACTCCATTACCTGGCGGCATCCCTTCCCTGGGCCGGGCCTGGCGGTGCGGTGCCTTGGGGAGGTGACCGAGGAACGGCTCGTGCTGCTGCGCGACTGCGATGAGATCGTGCTCGAGGAGATCATCGCCGCGAGCCTCTATCGCAGCATCGACCAGGCCTTCGCCGTGCTCCTGCCGGTGCAGTCGGTGGGAGTCATGGGCGACGGTCGCACCTACGAGTCGGTGGTGGCGGTGCGGGCCGTCGAGACGCAGGACTTCATGACCGCCGACTGGGCGCGGATTCCCTACGACGTCCTAGCGTCCATCAGCAGCCGGATCATCAATGAGGTCCGCGGCGTCAACCGGGTGGTCTACGACATCAGCTCGAAGCCGCCGGCGACGATTGAGTGGGAGTGACCTCTCCGTCGCCCACCTTGGCGAAGATCATCCGCCCGGCGGTGGTCTGGAGGAGGTTCGAGACGCGCGCCGAGACGACCTCGCCGATGTAACTCCCGCCATCCTCCACGACGACCATCGTTCCATCTGGCAGGTAGCCGACGCCCTGCTCAGGAGACTCGCCCGCCTTCACGATCGAGATCTCCAGGACCTCGCCCGGGATCGCCTGCGTACGTACGGCGATGGAGAGTTCGTTGAGGTTCAGGACGGAGACGCCCTGGATCTGCCCGACCTTCTGGAGGGCGCTGTCGGTAGTGATCACGCGGTAGTTGCCGTCGAAAGCCATCTCCAGAAGCGCGCGATCGACGGCCGGATCGGCTGGCTCGCTCGGGTCGATGGTCAGGTCGAGGTCCGGTGACTTGCGCAGGCGACCGAGCACTCCCAGGCCGCGACGTCCGCGCTCTCGCTTGAGCTTGTTGGAGGAGTCGGCGAGGGCATGGAGTTCGCCGATGACGAACTCAGGCACGATCAGCGGAGCGTCCAGGAAGCGGGACGCTCCCAGTTGCTCGATTCGACCATCGACAAGCACGCTGGTATCAAGCAGCATGGGTCGCACGCCTCGGACCTGTCGGTTGAACTCCACGTAGGGAATGACCAGTCGGAGGTTGTCGCGGGTGGTGAGCACGATGCTGATGGCCAGATAGCAGAGCGTGATGCCCGCGGCAAGCTTGAGGACCGTCAGGTACTGGTAGACGGCGTCGCCGGTGGTCAGACCCCAGGACTCGGCGATGACGTCGATGAGCAGTCCCACCGCCAGGGCGGCTACGAGACCCGCCACGAGCCCTAGGTAGATGGCTAGCACCGCCGAGAGCCGCTTGTTGGGCGTCAAAATGTCGACCAGGAGAATGATTGACGCAAAGCTGATCGTGGCGATCATTGGCCCCAGGTAGTCGATGACCACCTGAATGAAGGGCTTCTGCGAAGAGGCCAGGCTCCCGGCGAAGGGCAAGATCGATACGGCCAGCATGAAGACCAGGAACAGCAGCCGCACCGTCATCAGGATCAGGTGCTGCGAGCGAACGTCCTGATCGCTGTCGAAGCGCCGCGAGCGCGAGCCTGTGGCATCTGCGTACTGATCGCCCATTGGCATCAAGCCAGTGTAGCGGCGCGACGGTCTGCGCCCCTCCGCTGGTATGATGCAGGTCCGGCGGCGGGGGGAGGACGGTCGGGCCCTCTGGACGGGCGGCCCGCGAACCTGGTCAGGGCTTGACGGCAGCAGCCATAAGTGGCGTCGGCCGAGCCTGGGGTCAACCTGGCCGTCCTCCACCCGCCGCCGCCCCGGAGCCTCCCATGTCCTACACGGTGCTTGCCAGGCGATACCGGTCACGGACCTTCGACGACATCGTCGGACAGGATCCGATTGCCCGCACACTGCGCAGCGCCATCGACAGCAACCGTACCGCCCACGCCTACCTCTTCTGCGGCACGCGGGGAGTCGGCAAGACCTCCATGGCGCGAATCTTCGCCCGCGAGCTCAACCTCGGTGACTCGCTCGTGGAGTCCGAGGCTATCGGCGAGGCGATTCTCCGAGGTGAGGATCTGGACGTCATCGAGATTGACGGCGCGTCCAACCGCGGCGTGCAGGAGGCGCGGGACCTGATCGCCGCTTCGGGCCTGGCGCCGGGCCGCTGTCGCTACCGCATCTACATCATCGACGAGGTGCACATGCTCACGACGCCGGCGTTCAACGCCCTCCTCAAGACCATGGAGGAGCCGCCGTCGCACGTGAAGTTCATCCTCTGCACGACCGAGCCCCACAAAGTGCCCGCGACCATCCAGAGTCGCTGTCAACGATTTGACTTCCGCGCGATTCCTGCCGCGGCGATCGCCACGCATCTCACCTGGATCCTGGGCGAGGAGGGGATCGAGGCCGACGAGACAGTCGTGACCGCAGTTGCGCGCCTCGGCGATGGCTCGATGCGCGATGCGCTGAGCCTTCTGGATCGACTCCTGGCCGGTGGTCCGGATCGCCTGGCCATGGAGGACATGGAGGAGCGACTTGGCCTGCCGCCTCGAGCGGCGGTGCTTGCCCTTGCCGACGCGGTCGCAGCAGCTAACGCGACGGCTGGGTTGGAGGCGGCCAATGGCCTAGTGGCGGCGGGGATTGCCCCGGATCGCGCGCTGACGGAGCTCGCCGGCGTGCTGCGCTCGGCACTGGTCGCCGGCGCCTGTGGCGAGGACTCGCCCTTGATCGAGGATGGCGAGGACGGTCGCGCGCGCGCAGCAGCCCACGCCGCGGCGCTCGACGAGGCGACTCTCGTCCACCTGATCTCTCTCTGTGACGCCGCGTCGCGGCAGGTGCGGCGCGGCGGCAGCGGTCGCGCGCTCTTTGACGCGACGATCGCCAGGCTTTGCATGAGGGGGGAACTTGCCGAGGCGGGCAGCATCCTAAAGAGCACGCCAGCGTCGAAAAAAAAAATGAGGGCGCCTGAACCAACGACCCGGGCCACGGCCCCAGCGATGCCCACGCCACCGGCCGACGCTCTGGATCCGGCCCCAGCGCCGGCCCCGGCGCCGGCGCAACCGGTCGCCGAGGCGGCAGCCGTGCTGGACTGGGACGACATCGTGGCGGTGATTGCCCAGGTGCCGGGTCTGCGGCGCATTGCTCGCTACCTCGAGCCGCGTTGCATCGAGAGGGACCGAGTGAAGGTCGGCGTCAGTGACGATGGCCGCGAGATGGCCCGCTACATCGCAGGGCAAGCTGAGAACATCCAGCAGGCCCTCATGGCCGCGCTGGGCCGACGCATCGAGATCGAGATCGATGCGCCGCAGCGCCAGGAGGCGGCGGTCACGGAGGACGTCGACGACGACCAGCTGCTCAACGCCGCGCGCGAACTCTTCGATGGCACGGTGGTGGACGTGCGAGCGTCCACGCAGGAGCCGACCTGATGTCTCTGCGGGACTCCGCAGGTACACCCGAGCCGGTGCGGCGGCTGCTCGATGCGCTGACGGATCTGCCGGGGATCGGCAAGCGCAGCGCCGAGCGGATCGCCTTCCACCTCATCAAGGCCGACGAAGAGCGGGCGATGCGGCTCTCCAGCGCGGTGGCCGACCTCAAGCATCACGTCTCCTGCTGCTCCATCTGCAACAACATCACCGACGCCGATCCCTGCCCGATCTGCTGTGATGATCGCCGAGACGCCTCCTCGATCCTTGTTGTCGAGCAGGCCCGCGACCTCATCAAGCTCGAAGCCACCGGCATGTACGGCGGCGTCTACCACGTGCTCGCCGGTCGACTTGATCCCCTCGGCGGCGTTGAACCCGGGGACCTGGCCATCGAGGGCCTCCGTGCGCGGGTGACCGATCCGGCGAGCAACGCCCGCGGCGTTGCCGCCGAGGAGGTCATCCTCGGTCTCAACCCGGACCTCGAAGGCGACAGCACCGCGCTGTACCTAGCCGACGTGCTCGCTGAGAGCGGCGTCTCGATCTCGCGCCTGGCCCGCGGCCTCCCCAGCGGCTCGCAGATTGAATACGCCAGCGCCCAGGTCCTCTCCGACGCCATCGAGGGCCGCCGGGGCGTGGAAGAGGGCTGATCGCCGCGGGGGCGGACTACCATTGGAGCATGCGGTTCGAGACCGCCCAACACGCACGCACCGCGCAGCAGATGCGACTTGCGCCGCGGGTGATCCAGTCGATGGAGATCCTGCAGCTGCCGCTGCTTGCGCTCGAGGAGCGCATCGAGCAGGAACTCGAGTCCAATCTCGCCCTTGAGCTCGACGACGGAGACGGCGAGGCCGATGGTATCGACGAGACCTCCTCCGAAGACGACGGCGGGGCGGACGACGGCTTCGATCGCCTCGAGCAGTTTGAGGCCCAGAGTGGGACCACCTTCGGAGACGAGGCGGCACCTGCGCGCCGCAGCGGCGAGCGGGACGCGAAGCTCGACGCCATGGCAAACATTCGTGCCCGCGGCGAGAGCCTCGTGGAGCGCCTGCGCAGCCAGTGGGCGCAGGCCGAGGTGGACGAGGAGATCGCCTCGGCAGGGGACCTGCTGCTTGGGTTCATAGATGCCGATGGGTTGTTGACGATGCCCGCCGAGGACCTGTGCGCAGCGATCGCCGCCGACGGTGGAGTGACGATGACCGTTGAACAGGCCAGCCTGGCCATCGATGCGCTCCAGCAGTGGCTCGATCCGCGAGGCATGGCCGCCCGCAGCACCCGCGAGTGCCTCCTGCTGCAGGCCGATGAACTGGCGGCTGCGGATCCCGATCGCTGGAGCGTCGTGCGGGACCTGGTCGCCGACCACTTCGAGGACCTCGTCGAGAATCGGCTTCCGCTGATTGCTTCGGCGACTGGCCGCTCCATCGAGGAGGTCAAGGCCGCAGTGGAGGCGATGCACGATCTGGTGCTCTGGCCGGGGCGGATGGTGATCGACGAGGGCGCGATGCCCGTGATCCCAGACGCAGTCATCGAGTTCGACGAGCAGCGAGACCGCTACATAGCGGGCATCCGAGATGGTCGCCTGCCCGCGCTGCGCGTCTCCCGCCAGTACGAGGAACTTGCCGCAGACGTGTCAGGAGACGAAGAGACGCGCACCTTCGTGCGGCGCAACCTCAACTCGGCGCGGTGGATCATTGATGCCGTACACCAGCGACGCACGACGCTATTGCGCGTGCTTGAGGTGGTCGTCGATCGCCAGCGAGACTTCCTTGAGCGCGGGGAAGAGTTTCTGCGACCGCTTCCGATGGTCGAGACGGCCGATCGCCTGGGCATTCATGTGGCGACGGTCAGCCGCGCGGTTGCCGACAAGTGGGTCCAGACGCCCCGCGGGACGTTTCGGTTGCGACGGTTCTTCAGTGGTGGTACCGACAGTGACGGCGAGGGACGGATGAGCTGGGAGGCGGTCAAGGCCCGCCTGCGCGCTATCGTCGAGGCCGAGGATCGCGCAAAGCCCCTGAGCGACGAGGCGATCGCGACCAAGTTGGGTGAGCAGGGAATCGAAATCGCAAGGCGAACGGTCGTCAAGTACCGCCAGCAATTGGACATCCCCGCAGCGCGGCACCGGCGCGAGTACTAGGTCCTAGAGTTCCTCGACCTCGGCGGCCTTCGCCTCGGTCATGGAGTCGATCTTGGCGGAGTGGTTCTTGGTGAGCGTCTCGATCTCCTCGCGGGCGTGCTTCCCATCGTCCTCGCTGACCTCGTTTCCCTTGTCCTTGGCGATGGTGTCGACCTTCTTGATGGCATCGCGTCGCTCATTTCGGAGGGCCACGCGGCTGTCCTCGGCCATCTTGCGGACCTGGGCGACCAGTTGCTGGCGACGCTCCGCGGAGGGCGCCGGGAGGTGGATGCGAATCGTGTCGCCGTCGATCTGCGGGTTCAGACCAAGGTCGCTTGACTCAAGCGCCTTGACGATCTCCTGCTTGGAGCCCGGGTCGTAGGGCTTGACGACCAGCTGCGTCGCCTCGGCCACGTTGATGGCCGCAAGGTCACGCAGGTCGGTGCTTGAGCCGTAGTAGTCCACCTTGATGTATTCGATGAGCGCGGTGCTCGCGCGGCCGGTGCGTACGCCTCGCAGTTCGCGATCGAAGTACTCGAGGGACTTGTCCATACGGCTGCGGCATTCCTTGATCACGTCTGCGATCGGCATCGCTCTCTCCTCGTGTCCTTGTCTCAGCCCCCGCTGCCGGCGACATCTGCCGGCGCGGTGGTCGTTACCGTCGTTCCGATGGTTTCGCCGGCGACGGCGCGTCGCATGTTTCCACTTTGCTTGAAGTCGAAGACGATCACCGGCAAGTCGTGCTCCATGCACATCGACAGCGCAGTGAGGTCCATGATCCGCAGCTGCTTCTCGATGGCCTCGGAGAACGTCAGCGTCTCGTAGCGATGGGCGTCAGGGCACGTAACCGGGTCGTCGCTGTAGACGCCGTCCACCTTGGTCGCCTTGAGCAGCACATCCGCGTTGAGCTCTATCGCCCGCAGGGCAGCGCACGTGTCGGTCGTGAAGAACGGGTTCCCCGTGCCCGCGGCGAGGATCAGCACGCGACCCTTCTCGAAGTGCCGAAGGGCGCGACCCCGGATGAAGGGTTCGGCCACCGACTCGATGTCGAGGGCCGACATCACGCGGGCTGGCTGCCCAGCCTGCTCAAGGGCCTCCTTGAGGGCCAGGGCGTTGATGATCGTCGCGAGCATGCCCATGTAGTCGGCCGTGGCCTGGTCGATGCCGATGCGCTGGGCGAGGTCCGCGCCGCGGATCATGTTGCCACCACCGACGACGACGGCCAGCTCGGTGCCCAGGTCGGCGGCCGCGGCGACCTCGCCGGCGATCGTCTGCAGTTCCCCGGGATCGATTCCACCGCCGCCGGGCGTGCAGAACCCCTCGCCGCTGATCTTCAGGATCGCTCGGACGTATCTTGGCTTGGAGTCGTTGGCCATGTCCGTGCATCCTCCCCTCCGGAGGTGGTCATTTCAAGGCGTCGAGAGGGGTCGTTTCCTATGATTGCCGCGTAAGGGGGCGAAGGGAGCGGACACATGGCACGGCCCGATGGGGCCCAACCACAGCAGGGCGGGGCATCACGGGCCGAAGTGGCTGCGGCCGTCGATGCGCTGCGCGAGGATCAGCGACTACGCGTGCGTCGCCGCGTGGGCATGCTGCTCTTCGTGGGCGTGCTGATTTCGCTCCTTGTGCACATAGACATCATCTTCCTGCTCAACCTTCTGCGGCGCGAAGGTGGGGGCGCCATCGGCCCACCGCCGGCCATGGAGATCGAGTTTGCGGTCATCGAGAGCGAGTCGCTCACCGACCTTCCGGAGGGGTTCGAGGAAGACTCGGTCCAGAGCGAGGCGACGGAGCTCGAGGCGACCCTCGACGAGGCCAGCGAGTCCACGCTCGATGCGCCCTCGAGTTCTGCGCCGCTCTCCGCCCTCAACCAGGCGGCAGCCCCGAGCCTCGGCGGCGGGGGGAGCGGCAGCGCGGGCGCCGGCTTCGGCGGAAGTGGCGGATCCGGCGGGGCATCCTTCTTCGGCATCAAGTCGACCGGAAGCCGGTTCTGCTACATCGTCGACAGAAGCGGTTCGATGGGGAACGGCGGCAAGCTGGAGGCCGCCGTAGCGGAGGTCGCCAAATCTCTGCAACAGCTGCCGGACTTCACTCGCTTCTTCCTGCTCTTCTTCAGCAGTGGCCAGCCCAGCTACCTCGAGCCCATCGGCCAGAACGGGTGGAACACCGCGCGGCGGCGCACGATCAGCCGGCTGCTTGACGAGGTCGCGACGATCCACGCCTCCGGTGGCACGTTCCCATTCGACTCGTTTCAGCGCAGTTTCGAGCTAGATCCGCCGCCGGACGTCATCTTCTTCCTTACCGACGGAAAGCTCCAGGGGTTCAACCTCCCGAGGTTCCAGGAACTGCTGCCCACGGACCAGAGGGTCGTGGTCAACACGATTGCCTTCGGGGACAACTCCTCCCAGCAACTCCTGCAGGACATGGCAAGCATCACAGGTGGCGAGTACCGCTTCGTGCGGACCGGGGGCCAGCCATGATGCGGTCCGTCGCGATCTACGCTGTCCTGGCTGGCGCCACGACACTGTCCGCCGACCAGATAGAGCTGCGAGGCTCGGCCGCTCCCATCGAGGGCCGCATCGTCTCAGCCGGCGACGCCGGGATTCGCATGGAGGTCGACCCGGACATGCCTGCGCTGGTCGTGCCCTGGCATCAGGTGCGCTCAGTCACATCCGGATCGCTGCTGCCCAGGCAGGCGGAGTTCCTGGAGCGCGGCGAGATGCTCTGGCGCGCTTCGGGAAGGCTCCGCCGTGGCGACATCGAACTGGCCGAGCCACTGATGGAGCGCGCGTTCCTTGCGCTGCGTGGTGCCAGCGGCGCAGATGCCCGTCTAGCCGCCGAGGGGCTGCTGCGCTGTCGCCTGGCAAACGGAAACCTCGCTGCAGGCGTGCTGCCTCTGCTTGAGGCGACTCGACTTGCCGAGGCTGGTGCGCCTGCGGTACTGCTTGAGCTGCCGCCGATCATCGACGTCCGCACAGGCCTCTGCCCGCACCTGCCCCCGGTTCTTGCCCTCACCGGCAGCGATCTGCGGGCCGCCGCCGACCTTGCCGCCGCCGGCCCGCCGCGGACCGCCGCATTGGCAAGGCTGTTGCTTGCCGCGTCCGATCCGTCGATGTCGGTTCCGGAGATCCCAGGCGTGGAGGACGGCACCTTCGGCGCGGAGGTCATAGTGGCTGCGAGGGGAAGCGACGCGGCGGCGATCGCCGCACTTAGTGAGCGACTGAAGGGACTCGATGGCTGGCAGGCGGCCTGGGCGCACTTCGCCCTGGCGCGGGGACTCCTTGCGCGGGGCGCAGCGGATGATCGAACCGCCGCGCTCCTTCACCTCGCGTCTGTGGCGGGCGCCCACGATGGCGATCAACCCTGGCTTGCCGGTGCTGCGATGGCACGGCTCGCCGACGAACTGGAGCGTGATGGCAAGGGAGACCAGGCCAGGCGCATACGACTTGAACTCGAAACTGCGCTGCCGGCCCACCCGCTGGCGCCAAGCAGCGCGAGATAGGAAGGAAGGCGAGCTGCCATGATGACAGCGACGACATTCATCGCCACCGCGGCCGAGGCGTCCTGGTTGGACACGATCCTCTCCAGCGGTCCGGTGGCATATCTGATCATCCTCCTGAGCGTGGTGGCCCTTGCGCTCTCGGTGATGCACATTGCGCAGATTCGCCGCAACAGCCTGCTGCCCGGGGATCAGGTCGAGACGCTCGACAAGATGCTCGGGGAGGGACAGGTCGACGCCGCTCTGGAGTTCTGCACGAACCCGGACAATGATTCCTATCTGACGCGCATCCTCGGAAGCGGCTTGCTGCGCTACCAGCGTTCTGCGTTCGGACCCTTCGAGCTCAAGAACGCGCTTGAGGAGGCAGGTGAGGACCAGACCGCGCGGCTCTATCGTTCGACCGACGCCCTGGGCGTCATCGGCACGATCGCACCGCTCATCGGGCTACTCGGCACGGTCCTGGGCATGGTCGGGGCCTTCCAGTCCATCGCCCACGCCGGTTCGAGCAACCACGAGGCAATGGCCGCAAGCATCAGCTTGGCGCTGGTGACGACGCTGCTTGGCCTGGTCTTGGCGATTCCCTGCGTGTCGCTCTTCTCGTTCTTCCGTAACCGCATCGACAGCCTCAGCAGCGAGGCTGCCAGCACGATCGAGCGACTGGTGCTGCACCTCGAGACGGCCAAGGGCGGCTGATGGGTTTCACGTCCCGAAAGTCGCGGCCGACGATTCCCAAGGTCGAGTTGACGCCGATGATCGACGTCGTCTTTCTGTTGATCATCTTCTTCATGGTCGTGGCGCAGTTCGCCAAGCAGGCGCGCCTTGAGATGAACCTTCCCCGGGAGATCGGCGACCGGGCCGGGGAGGAAGAGGCGGGGCTCGTGATAAACATCGACGCCGATGGCCGAATCGTCCTCGAGACGGATGAACCGCCCGTGTCCATTGACGAGCTCAAGGGGCGAGTGCGGGCTGCCATGGCCACAAGCGGCGCCGACTGGCAGAGCCTCATCATACGAGCCGATCAAGACGGCACTGCCAAGACTCTCAACGAGGTGCTCGAGATGCTTCATGAGCAGGGTCTCTCGGCGACCCGGATCGCGACGCAGGTGCCCTGATGCGTATCGGCATGAGCAAGGGACAGAGACGCATCAATCGCGCCGGAGTGAACCTCACGAGCATGATCGACGTGGTGTTCCTGCTGCTGGTCTACTTCATCGTGACCACGGTGATCTCGATCCCCGAGGATCGACTCGCCCCCGCGCTCCAGCAGCGAGAGTCCAAGGCCGGTGGCGCGAAGCAGGATCTCGAGCCACAGATCGTGGAGGTGGTCGCCGAGGGCGGAACTCCCGTCTACCGATTCGGTGACCGTGTCATGACGGCGCGAAGCGAACTCACCGCGGTGCTGGCCAAGCTTCCGCAGGATCCGGGACTGTTCATCAAGGTCAGCGACGGCGTGCCCATCGGGTTCGCGATTGCTGCGCTCCAGGAAGCGAGAAATGCGGGATTCGAAAAGGTGACGTATGTACCGGCCGGTGATTGAACTACTGGCCATGCTTGCGCTGCTCGCCGCGCCGGCCGCGGCGGACGATGCCATTGGTCCATGGCTGCGGCGAATGGGATGTGATCGACTGCTTGCAAGTCACCTTGAGCACCAGCTCACCAGCGACGACGCGGGCGACCGGGTCAATGCGGCGCAGGAACTCGCCGGCCTCTACGCGATTCTCCTGGCCCGCTCCAGCGACGAGGAGCGGCTCGAGTTGATCGAGCGTGCCCGCGTTTTGGTCGAGACGATTCCGGATGCCGGAACCGATGAGCTTCGCCTGCAACTCTTGGCGACCGGCTACCAGGCTGCCCAGGAAGTCATCCTGCAGCGACGGCTTCGTCAGGTGGACGAGCAGGCAGAGCGGCTCGCCCTCGACCAGCTCCATGACCTGCGCACGCGACTGCGCGCCATGCAGGTACGTCTTGCCCGCCAGGCGACCCGGGCCGGTCCCCAGTCCACCGCCGCGGTGCAAGCGGCGCGGGTGACGTCATTGCTGGCCTGGTGCGGGTACTACCTTGCCCGAAGCGGGGATGACCCGCCGGCGGCCATGGACTCTGCGAACCTCTTCGCTCGCCTGCTTGAGGCTGAGACGGCCAGCCTTCAGGAGGTGTCACTGGACCTTCGTACGACCGAGGGCGGCGCCTGGAGCATTCTCGGGATCGCCCAGTGCAAGGAAGTCTCCGGGGATCCTGCCGGTCCTGAGCCGTGGCTGGAGGTGCTGGACAAGAAGGACACCTGGCCGGCGGTTCGAAGCCAGCTACCCCTGCGGCGGCTCCTGATGTCCGTTGATCGTGGCGACTGGGCGGCGGTACGCGGACACATCGAGACCAAGGAGGGAGCCGTGCCCTGGGAGTGGTATCTGCTTGGGGCGGTACACGGGCTCGAGCATCCTCAGTCCGAGGATGCGCGGGCGCTGGCGCACATGGCGCTGGGCGGACTGGTCTCCAGCGGACAATGGATGACCGTCTACGGAATCGCCCAGAAGCACGGGACTGCGATCCTGGACCAGGAAACCTTCATCGGGGCCTACATCGCAGGCGCAATGGCCTTCGAGGCCGCCGGCAGTGGCATCAATCACGGAGACCGCGTCGAGGATCCAACGCAGGTTGCGGCATTCCGCGCCGCGGCCGAGGCGCTTGATGCGGCGCTTGCAACGTCCGATGCCGCCGAGCATCCGCGGGCCCTGGCGACCTGCCAGGAACTGATCGGCCGCTGCCGCTGGCGCATCGGCGACCTCGACCTGTCGGCGAAGGCGTATGCCGCCGCCTCGGATGCGGGGCAGGGCGAGGAGGCGACCTGGGGGGCGATCGTTGCGCTGGATCGCATAGAGCAACGCAGCGAGGCGCAGGAGACGATGCGGGTTCGCCTTGTCGATCGGTATCTGGCCACGTGGCCCAACACCGAGCGTGCCGGACAGTTGATGATCGCCGAGGCAGCGCAGCGGCCGGACCTTCCTGAGACGCTCGAGCTGCTGCTGGAAGTACCACCGGATCACTCCGCCTATGAGATCGCACGGCGCGAGGCGTCGCGGATTCTCTTTGGACGTTGGCGCAAGGCCGACGACGCCGACCGAGGCGAGATCGGAAACCAGTACATCAACGTCGCATTGCCCTGCGCGATCGCCTCCGTTGCGACCGCCGGCGAGTTCGACGAGAGCGTGCACGCTACTGCTGCCGGCCGCAGCCTTCGCATTCTGGAGGTTGCGCTGCATCGCCAGGTTGGTCGTACGATTGCCGCCCAGCGGGCCTTGGAGCTGGTCGACACCCTGATCGTCCAGCGGCGACTCGACGGCGACCCGATTGCCGGCGAGCTCGAATACCGTCGCCTGACGCTCGCCCTGCGCGAGGGGGGCGATCAGGCGGCCACACCGTTGCTGGAGCAGATGCTCGAGCAACGCAGGGATGGCAAGTGGACCGAGCGTGGGCTGCGGGCGACGGCGTCGGCGACGCAGAAGCGATGGCGCGGCGGTGACGACGGCGCCGGCCCGCTGCTGCATCGATGGGCCATGGCACTTGTCAGGATCCACGGCGACATCCTCTTCCGCGACGACTGGCTTGTTGCGTTGGCGGTGGACGCGGTGACGATCGGCGCTGCGGCGGTCGACGCGGGCGGCGCGGTGGCCGAGGACGACCTGGAACTGGTCCGAAGCCTGCGGGCCCGGCATGAACGCAACGCCGTGATTCTCCGCGCAGCGGCGATCCTCGAGGCACGCGGTGGTGACCAGGAGGCGGCTGTGGATGCGTGGCGCACTCTGGCTCGAGGTCAGACGCGTGGGACTACGCCGTGGTTTGAGGCTCGGACCCACGTGATGGAGCACGTGGCCGCCGAAGACCCGGAGACTGCAATGACGCTGCTGTCGCAGCATGCGGCCATGTACCCAGACTGGGGCCCATCGCCGTGGGGAGATCGGATCCGAGCATTGCACGAATCTCTGGAGTCGGCGCCATGAGTGGACTGCCGGCCATCACACGAATCCTGGGCGTTGATCCCGGGGCGTCGCCGGCGGAGATCCTCGGGCTGCCCGCTGGCCGCGAGGATCCGGCGTCCGTGGACGCGGCCCTGCGGCGTCGCCTCGCGCAGGTATTGGCACATGACTTGCGCCACACGACTGACGCGGACGAGGCGCGCGCGGTGCTGCGACGGGTCGCCGACCAGCTCAAGCAGGAAGGGGTCATGGAGACGGCGTATCAGGAGGACGTGGCTGCTCTGCGGCCATCGACGGGACTCGGGCAGCTGGAGCGTGGCGTCCTGGCGGTGCTGGTGGGCGAGGGCGGCTGGAATCGCAAGAGCAGAGCCCGCTTGGTCGCCGTGTGTCACGCCTATGGGATTCCCGTCGAGGGGCTCATCGAGGTGCTCCAGTCGCTGGCGGAGCAGTCTCGCAGCGGCACGGGCCCGTTGGCGCCCGGCCAGCGCCAGGAAGTCCTCTCAGGACACATTTGGACGCAGGTACCGACGCGATCCACACCAATGAGCCGCATCGACGACCTCATCGAGGGTGCTGCCAGGCACCTGACCCCGGACCTCCGCGAACCCAACCAGGACACGACCATCAAGCTCGCTGTCCTCTTTGGCCTGCTGACGATGATCGCCCTGGTGCTCGGCGTGCGACTGATGTTCATGGCGCCTAGCCCGGGCCAGGGGCCATCGGACGCCGAGCCGCTGGTGAGTTCACTGGGAGGCGATGACGCGGACGAGGAGCCGGGTCGACCTGCGGCGGCGGCCATTCTTCAGCTGGTGGAGTACCCGACCTTCCGCGCCGACTCCTATCCAGGGGCTGCAGCGGCATCGGCGGACCGCGCATCGGAGGCCCTCGCGGGCATGCGAGATGTGGCTGCGGACCTGGCAACTGGCGACAGCGGCGCGATGCGCGACTCTCGCGAGGCGTGGCTGGATGGAATCGGCGTTGCGGGGTCCAGTTGGCCCTACCTCGATGCTGCGCTCCGCGAAGGCCTCTCTGCTGCGACGGTGGCCGCAGTCCGCGCGCTGCGCCCCGACCCTGACAGTGGTTTAGAACTGCTGGCGACGCTGGAGCCACCAGCGGCGGATCCGCAGGTGCCCCTGAGTGTGCTGCATCGAACCTGGACGCTTGAGCAACTGGCGCTGATCGCCTGCGACAGCGGCCAGGCTGCCGAGGTCCGCGACGCCGCCCGCGACGCATGGTCGAAGGCAACGGCAGGGCTCGACATTCCCTGCCAGCGCGGCGAGGCGCGACGCGCTGCCCTCGATTACGTGGCCGGTGAGCTGGCCCAGGTGACCCAGTTGGCCGGCGGCGCAAGGGCCGCGTGGGAGCTCTGGCTGGTGGCCGCGGCGCGTGACCCTGACCCCACGCAGCAGGACCTGCGCCGGTTCGGCGCGGTTCGAAGGTTGTTGGAGCGTCGCGTAGATCTGTCGCGAGACAGCGAGACTCGCCGAGTACTTGGACGACTGCTTGAGGAGGTGCTCTGGGATCGCACGCTCGCTGGCCGCGATGTACTGCTTGCCATGCACGAGGACGCCTCGATCGAGTCGTCGGATCTCTGGGGGCTCGGGAGCATGCTGGTGCGGCTTGAGGCCACGTCCTGGGTACTCCCGAGACACGTCGTCGCGCCGGGCGCGACGATGCAGCAGCGACGCCTGGCCATGCGGATGCTCGCGCGGGACTGGCCCATTGACTGGACCCCGCCACAACTGGCATCGGCGCTGGTTCTGCCCCACGAATACGCCCCGGTCCTAGCCGAGGAGTGGTCGCAGCGGGCAAGTACCGCGCTGGCAATCGCCGACCCGCTTGAGCGCCTTGTCGTCCTGCGTCGCCTCAACGAGGCGGCAGCTGCCATGTGGTTTGGCGATGCCAATCGCACCGGGCAGATTCTCGATCGGCTCGAGGAGGACCTGTTGCCTGAGCAGCCATACGTGGAGGCAGATGGCGGCGGGTCCGCCCGCAGCGGATACGGCACGGTCGATGGCGCATGGACCCGTGACTTTCGCCAGGCGGCGTCGCGGCCGCAGGAGCGCATCGAACTGCTCGATGAGCTGGCGAGCTCTGATGAGGACGACCTCGGCCCGCAGGACGCAGATACCCTGGCTCGCGCGGCGCTGGTGGACGTGACGAGGGCGGTGCGGCAGGCCGGGCTGGACGTGATCATCAACCGGTTCCCCGGATCGGCGAACGTGGCGGCTGCCATCGTCGACTACCTGTCGAGTGCGCGGTCACGGAATGCGGTGACGGCCATCGTCGCCTCGCTGACCGAGGCATCGCTGCCACTGGTCGACGACCCGAACTGGGACGCGGCTGCCCGCCGAGCACTGGTGCAGTACGCGCTGGCGTCGCGAGGGACCGATCACGTGCGGATGGATCGAGCCGGACGGGAGGCCGCGGCCTCGTGCCTGTCGGAAGCGAGACTCGTGGATGCATCGCTGCTGCTGCCATCGCGCGAGCCGGGGACCACCGAGGCCATGGAGATGCTCTCGGGTGCCTGGCGTCGTCGGCTGGAGCGAGGGGCCTCCTCGGCGCTGGCCGAGGCGATCTCGGCCAACCGTCGTCGCGCCGCCCTTCAGCGACGCGACGCTGACGGTGTGCTCCAGGAGTTTCTATTGGGAGAACTCGATCTGCTTGAACTCCTAGCCCTGACCGACGCCAACTGGCGAGGCCAACCGCTGGGTAACGCGATGCAGGCGCGGTTCGAGGCGACCGTCGCCGCCGGCGACAAGGACGACGTCATCGAACAGATCACCCTGATCGAGGGCCGCCTGATTCGGCGCTGGGGAGCAATGTTTGCACACGCCACCGAAGAACTGGAACGACGCATCATGGAGCAGCAGCAATGACGGCACGGTGGCTGCTCATCGCGATGCTGCTCTGCGGTGCTTCTGCTGCACCACCGCGCAATGCGCTCGAGGCGCTCAACGGAGTCGATGGCCTTGCCTACCTTCGGCTGGCGGAGGACGTGATCGACGCCGGAAACGATGGCGCCTCTCTGCAGTTGGCGCGTGAACTCCTGGTGCTCTCGATCGTGGCGGAGTCGCGGCTGCGTCGCAGCGCCCTGCTGGCGCTGCTTGAGATCGAGACCGATGCACGACGACGGCGCGAACTGCTTGGACTTCTGGAGTCCACGCCTTCGCCGCTGGTGAGCGTGGACGTGTCCGGTACCGGTGCCCGCCCGCCTCACGGTCAGCGCGACGTCCTGGCAGTCTGCTCGGCGCTCTCGGCGTGGCGCCGCGGGGACCCGGCGCCGATGACCAAGCTCGGGCCTGCGGCGATGGCGCTGCTTCGCTACCACGGACACCTCCTGCCCGGCGGGCCGGGCGGGTTCTTGGAGCGCATCAAGGACCGGAGGGTCCGGCCAGCGGAGCACGAGATCGTCGCGACGCTGCATGCGGAACTGGTCCTGCTCGGCGGCGATCGGTCCTGGTCTGCTGATGCGGCAGCCCTTGGCCGCCAGCCGCTGTCGCTGGGCGGCGGCGGAGACGTTGCGATGTTGATGGGGGTGGATCCATCGCGCACCCGCTGGCTCAACGGCCGCTGGGTCCTGCCGCGATGAGGATCAGTCAGGGGGTGAGGACAGCCAGGCGTACTTGTTCTTGAGCACGGGCATGACGTCCTCGACGGCCCCAGTGGTTGGCGTTGACCAGAATGCCCATCGCGTGTTGTGCGGGGGCATGGCCAGTTCCAGGCCGTCGCGGACGAATCGCTTCAGTCGTCGGATCGAGAGCTGCGAGAGGAAGTCGTGGTCCAGGGGGGCGGCCATCTGGAAGTCCTCGGGGCTTGGAATCAGGAGGGCCAGCGGTTCATCGGACCCTTCCCGCATGAAGGCCAGCGACCAGTACCAGCAGTCCCCGAACCACTGGACGTCCTCGGAGAGCTCGCCAAGGGCGTGCAGGCGACTGCGGGCGCGGTCGAATGCCTTCTTGGCGTCACCGGTGACCAGTGCCCGCAGGTCGTCGGGCAGCGGCTGGTTGAACTGGTCCTTCCAGGGTGATGTCGCGGCGTGCTTTGTCATGCTCGAATCCGTGGCGAGCCACACAGGATAGCAGGAGCAGGACCCCGGAGGGTAGTCGCGGCGTAGTGGTACGATGGGCACTCACCTCCGGGTGCACCGAGGATGACGCGACCGTGACAGATATGCAGACAGACACGCCACCGGAGGTCGATCTCTCGACCGCGTCCATCCTGCTGGTGGATGACAATCCGCAGAACCTCGAGTTGATGCAGGCCTACCTCGAGGAGCTGCCCTGCGAAATACGCACGGCTGTGGATGGGGTCGAGGCGGTCGAGATGATTGATCGCAAGCGGCCGGACCTGGTGGTGCTGGATGTGATGATGCCGCGCATGAGTGGCTTCGAGGTCTGCCAGAAGATCAAGTCACAGCCCGCAACGCGAGAGGTCGTTGTCATCATGGTCACCGCCCTCAACGAGGTCAGCGACTTTGAGCGGGCCGTGGATTGCGGGACCAATGACTTCATCGCCAAGCCCGTGAACAAACTGGAGATGGTGACGCGGGTGCGGTCGCTGCTGGAACTGGCGCTGGTCAAGCGCCAGTACGACTCGATGATGAGCGTCGAGCGCAGCGAGGGCGACGAGTCCTGATCAGGCCGCAGGCCGACGCGTCGAGATGGCCGCTGTCTCGCCTGCGCGAATCCAGCCACGACTTCCCCGCGGCTCAAGGGTCAACAGCAGGTGCTCGTAATAGCGCCTGAGGGCTGTCAATTCGAATCCGGCCAGCCAGGCCATGGGGGCGGTGGGGTTCAGGCGTCGAATCGCGTCGATGACTTGGCTCTTGCTCAACATGCCGATGCTCCCATTTGAAGATCCCGCGTGGCGTGTGTCCGGGATGAGGGATCGGCAGGGGGCCAGCGGCACCTTGACCCGATAACGGCCTGGGATCATCGGCGCAGCCACTGCCACGGCACTCCATCAGCAACCGCTGGCGGAGCGCCGCTGGCCGATCTACTACATCTTGTGCCACGATCGTTGGCGAAAAAGATCCGTGTTGTTCTCCGCGGACGTTGGCTCAGGGTGACGCCAGGGACCGCTGAAGGACGTGGGTGGCACCCGCTGTGCGCGTGCCAAGGGCCTCGATGGCCCCGTCTGCCCAGCGTACGCGGATGTCGGTGGCCGCCTCGGCGGTCCCGAGTCCCACGTGGATCGTCGCATCGTTGCTCGCTAGGTAGCTCCAAGCTGCGGCGACCGGAATGGCCATGGTGTGATTGCCGACGCTCAGCGTTACGACGGCGCCCAGGGCGACTCGGCCACTTGCCTCGCGAACGTCAAGGGCAAGCCAGTTCCCGCGACGCGGAACCACGTTCATCAGGAGGTAGGCAGGGGCGTCTCGGTTGACCACGAGCACGTCGACTCCGCCGTCACCGTCGACATCGCCGAAGGCAGCGCCGCGGCTGGTGTGCACCGATCGAGCGAGCGTGCCACCGGCCAGTGGGTGTGGACGCCAGGTACCCCCGTCACCGATGAGCAGGTGGTTCGCCTCGGCGTACGGGTCGTCAACCTCCGCTTCGCCGAGCCGCTGCACGCGGCCGTTGGCCTCATAGAGATCGAGGTGCCCGTCGTTGTCAAGATCCACCCAGCCAAGGCCGAATCGCGTTGCGTGCCGGGTTGCCGCGCGGATCCCCGTTTCGGCGGTCACATCGGTGAACCAGGCACCGTCGTTTCGAAAGACCGAGTCCGACTCGCCGCTGAGGTTACAGACGAGGATGTCGAGATCCCCGTCATGGTCGTAGTCGGTGCTAGCCACGCCCATGCCTGCCTTTGCCCGGCCCTCGTCGTCGAGCGCGCAGCCGTATTCGGGTGCAACGTCCGTGAAGGTCCAGTCGCCGTTGTTGCGCCAGAGCTGGTCGGCCATGCCGTCGTTGGCTACGAAGATGTCGATGCGGCCGTCGCCGGTGTAGTCGTTGCAGAGGACGCCGAGCCCGGTACCGATTCGGCCGCCGATGCCGCTCACCTCCGACATGTCGCTGAAGCTGCCGTCTCCGTCGTTTCGGTAGACCACATCGCGAGCTGGTGCAAGGAAGTTTCGCGGCGAGCAGTAGTCCCGCGCTCCGGCCGGTCCATAGCAGGCCAGGTCCAGGTCTGGCGCCCAGACCAGGTAGTTGCGCGCCCCCAGCTCCAGGTCCCCGTCGGCATCGAGGTCGCAGAACGCTGCGCTGGCCCCCCCCCCGGCGTCGCCGACGCCTGCGCTTGCCGTCACATCCGTGAATCGTCCATCGCCGTCATTGCGCAAGAGCAAGTTGGGGCCGACGTTGGTGACATACAAGTCCTCGTCCCCATCACCGTCGAAATCGCCCACGGCGACGCCCATGCCGTAGCCGGTGTCCGCTGCACCGCTGCCGTTGCTTGTGTCGACGAAGTGGCCACCGTCATTCTCCAGCAGCAGGTTTCCGCCGCGGCTCCCTTGGACGAGATAGGCATCGAGGTCGCCGTCACCATCCATGTCGAAGAGCGCGCATCCGCCGCCGATGATCTCCGGCATCCGATAGCCACCTTCGGCCCCGCTGTGCCAGGTGAAGTTGACGCCGCGCTGATGGGCCTGGTCCTCCAGCCAGGGTGCCGAGGCGGGGATCGCCGGCGTCGGCGGCGCAGAAGGCTCGCACGCCAGTGGCAGCAGGAGGATGGCGAGCGAGAGGCGGCTCATTGGTTGCCCCGCCCGGAAACAATGTCCACCGCCCGCTGAAGTGCGGGGTGGTTGCCGAGACGGGCCAGCGCATCGGCCAGGATAGCCTCGGCTTCGACGCGGCGGCCCAGACGGGCAAGGGCGATGGCGCACCCGCCAAGCGACTGCGGCCGCACTGCATCTGCGCCGAGCACGATCTGGAAGTGGCGCAGGGCCTCGGACGGCTCGCCCAGATCCAGAAGCACGACCGCAAGGAGTTCGCGGGTCGATGGGTCATCGATGCCGATGTCGATGGCCCGCTGTAGGTATCCGAGTGCTTCCTGGGGCTGACGCTGGGCGACCGACACGCGGCCGCGTTGGGCATGCGCCTGCGACATCGTCGGCCGAAGTTCGATGGCTCGATCCGCGTGCGCCGCGGCGCGGTCGAGATTTCCGCGGCGCATGAAGACGTCCGCGAGCGTCAGGTGCGATGGGGCATGACCCGCGTCGATGCGAATGGCGGACTGGAGCGTCGCTGTCGCTTCGTCGAGGGCGCCAATCTGCATCTGTACGTTTCCGAGGTTGTTGAGGAGGTCTGGATCGCGAGGGTAGGCCCGCTGCAGGCTCTGGAGGTCGCGCAGGGCGCCAGAGACGTCGCCGCCGTCGAGCTTGGCTATCGCTCGCGACATCGAGGCCTCATACCCAAGGCGCATGGCGCGGACATTGTCCATCCAGGGATCCTCGTAGCGAGGCGGGCCGCTTCCGCCGTAGCGCAGCAGGGGCGCAGCCTCGTCGTCACGCCCAAGTTGCCGGTAGGCTCGGCCAAGCAGGTAGGAGACGTACGGGTGGCGACCGCCGCGGTCGCCCAAGTCCTCGAGCATCGTCGCTGCGCTTGCCGCCTGCTCACGCTGAAGGTACACGCGGGCGAGGCCGACCATCGCAGCGGCGGCCGATGGGTCAAGGTCCAAGGCCAAGTCGAACCGTCGCTGGGCACCGGCGAGATCTCCTCGATCGAGCACCCAGAAGCCGGACTTCCAGGCTGCCGGCGCGTAGTCAGCGCGTGACAGGGCCGCATCAGTGGCCGCGATCGCTCGCTCGTAGTCACCCAACTCCGCCAGGCAGAGCCCGCGCAGGTAATGGGGCTCGGCGGAGTCTGCGCCGAGGGTGATGCCCGCCACGTAGCAGGAATCGGCGAGTTCCTCGTACCCGTGCGCGTGGTAGAGCCGACCAAGGACCAGCCTGGCGGTTGCCTTGGACGGTTGTGCTGTCGCCGCAGCAGTCGCGCTGCGCAGGGCCGCGGCGGCCTCCGGTGCCATGCCTGCGGCCGCAGGCGGCGTGGGGACCGGTGGCGGAGGGGCGCTGGTGCAGCCCAGAAGCAGGGCGAGCACGCAGGATGTGGCGAAGGGTCGCACGGGGCCAGTGTAGTGGTGCTTCTGGCTCAACCGCCTGCTAGCAGTGGCTCGCCGCACTCAGGGCAGCGTTCCTCGCTAGTGGCGGAGAGGTCGTAGTCGCAGTTCCGGCAGGTCGGCGGCTCGAATTGCAGCCGCATCTGCAAGCCACAGTGCGGGCATCGCTGGCGACCCTGAGGGAGGTCGCAATGACGGCGGCAGCGTGGGCAGGTCAGCGCGAGGCAGGTGCCGTGGGCTTGCTCGAAGAACGCCGCGGCGATGCGTTGTAGGACAGCTGTTGAAAGCAGCCCGGTCATGCCGAGGATGCCGGTGCCAGCTGCCAGTCGGCCAAGGAACGGTGGCATGGCCAGGTTCTGTACTTCGTTGAAGATGTGCCATGCGACCGACATCACGCAGAGCCCCGCTAGGAGGATGGAAAGTGGTGGTATCCAACGCAGGTTTACGGCTACCGGTCGCAGGAGCGCTACGTTGGCAAAGGCGACGATGGTGGCAAGGCCCGTCGTGGCCAGCACCGCGGAGAGCGCACTTGCATTGTGCTCCCATCCACTGATCATTAACCAGTTCCCGGACCAGATCACAGTTGCGATCGCCGCCGCCGCGACGCCAGTCAGCACGATCCATCGTCTCATCGTGCCGCGCATCAGGCAGAGTGACGCCAGTGATGCACATAACGAAATTGGAATGGCCACGCGATCGAGGTCATCGATGTCAAGCCAGATTGCGCCAAGCCAGAGGA
>CAZKTE010000032.1:0-265 GCA_964555625.1 uncultured Isosphaeraceae bacterium
CAAGCCCAGTGCCTGCGTGCGGTCGTCGAAGAACCGCCCGCCGTCACTGACATGGAGCGTGTTGGTGTCGGAGGAGAAGTTCGTCGTGAAGGCATCGGGGAATCCATCACCGTTGACATCGGCGATGGCGATCCCCATCGTCGCCTGCATCGATCCGTCACCGCTTGCGGCGATGCCGCTGGCCATGCCATCCGCCTCAAAGGTAGGCGGTGAATTCCCGTCGCTTACGAAGAGCTCGTTGGCCATGGAGTCGTTTGCTACGAGC
>CAZKTE010000032.1:275-1542 GCA_964555625.1 uncultured Isosphaeraceae bacterium
AGTCGAGGATCACCGCGTTGAGACCGTGCGCGGCAGCCGTGGTGAATCCCCATGCGTCGCTCACCTCACGGAAGACGTGGTCATCGCCATGCTCGTAGACAACATCGGGCTGAGCGGGCATGCCATGGGGTCCGCCGTAGACGACGTGTCCCTTGTAGCGCGCTCGCGGCGGCGGAGCATCGGCGTCAAAGTCAACATAGTTGGTCACGACCAGATCCAGATCGCCGTCGCCGTCCAGGTCGCCGAAGCGCGCGGACGTGCCCCATCTCAAGTCCCCGAGGCCAGCAGCGTCGGTGGCGTCCACGAAGTGCCCGATTCCATCACGGACCAGCAGCACGTTCGGCCCGGCGCACGTGACATGGAGGTCCTCGAACCCGTCGCCGTTGGCATCGCCAACGCCCACTGCATGCGCCCAGCGTGTCAGAGCGACCCCGGCGCGATCGGTCACATCCAGGAACTTGATCGTCTGGGGACTGGATTCGTTGGCGTACATGCGCCAGCCTGGCCCGGACTCGGTGTCGTCCATCGTCGCGCCATTGGCCACGAACAGGTCAAGATCACCATCGCCATCAATGTCCAGCAGCGCCAGGCCGCTGCCGTTGACTTCCAGCAACTGCGTGGGATCACCGCCGCCGCATGTTGTGCGCATCGAGATGCCGCTGGCGGTGGTCACGTCCTCGAAGGAGATCGGAGTCTCCTCCAGCGGACCGCCGCAGGCGACCAGAGTGCAACACGATGCGGCCAGGCGTCTCACTCCGGGAACCCCAGGTCCGGTCGAAGACGCTGCCGCGTTGCCACGAACTGATCCATAGCGTCATCGGCCTCGGCGTCTCGGCCAAGGCGTCGCAGCGCGGTGGCCTGGCGATACCACGCCTCGTAGAGATCGCCGTCGAGTTCTAGACCGCGTCGCAGCAGTCGCTCGGCCTCGGCCCAGCGACCGCGCGCCGCCATCACGTCGGCCAGGCGCGTCATGGCCTTCGCCCGCCCACTGCTTCGATCGTCGCCGCCCTGCAGGTTGATCGCGGCGTTGAAGCGGCGCTCCGCCTCCACCAGGTCGCCCGCCTCGATCGCGACGAGGCCAAGACCGAAGTGGGAGTCTCCTTCCCCGGGCGTCGTGAGCAAGTGTCCGCGGAAGGCCTCGGCTGCACCCTGTGGTTGGCCAAGGTAGTAGCGAGCCCAACCCAGGAAGTGGTGCGCGGGCGGGTAGATGTCCGCCGCAGCGATCGACTGTTCGAACCACTCGGCCGCCTTGGCATAGCGGCGTTCG
>CAZKTE010000032.1:1642-21738 GCA_964555625.1 uncultured Isosphaeraceae bacterium
GGCCATGGCAGATCTCCCTCGCAGTCGCGGGGTATCTGAAATTGCAGCATCGCTGGCACTTGCCTGCGTGGTAGTCGCCGCGCCTGCGAGTGCGGTGGACCTGCAGCCGCGGCCCGGAGACCCCCTGCCCGCGCTCGATGCGGACCAGCTTGAGCGGTGGGTAATGGGACGCACTTCGTTCGAGGCGAACCTCAGCGTCGAGAATGGCCTGGGCCCGATCTTCAACCAGACGAGTTGTGGCAGCTGCCACAACAACCCCGTAGGCGGTCCCGGCACCCAGACCGTGACCCGCTTCGGCCGCATGTCCAAGAAGGGTGGATTCGATCCGCTCGCCGAACTCGGGGGCTCGCTCCTGCAGGCGCAGGCGATCGACGACGCCGTACTCGAGATCATCCCTGAAGAGGCCGATGTCATTTCGCTGCGCGTGACCAACGGAATTCTTGCCGCGGGCCTGATCGAGGCGATCAGCGACGAGGACCTGCTGGCCAATCGCGATGCGCAGCCCGAGGAACTGCGAGGCGAGGCGCACATGGTCTCGACATTCGAGGATCCGAACGGCCCGCTGCGCGTCGGCCGCTTCGGCTGGAAGGCGCAGGTCGCCACGGTGTTGACCTTCTCCGCCGACGCTGCGCAGAACGAGATGGGTTTGAGCAACAGGTTCCTGCCGTTCGACAACGCGCCCAACGGCGACATGGAACGGCTCAAGGAGTGGGACAACGTCCCCGACCCTGAAGACCTCCCAGACAGCGAGGGTGTCGAGTTCATCGACCGCGTCACCGACTTCCAGCGCTTCGTCGCGCAGCCGCCGCAGACTCCCCGCGGCGCAATGAGCGGCGAGGGCGTCTTCATGGCCGTCGGCTGCGCGATCTGCCACACGCCGACCTTCACGACCGCCAATGATCCTGCGCTCGAGGATGCCCTCCGAGATCAAGTCATCCACCCCTACGGCGACTTCCTGCTCCATGACATGGGCGCAGCGGGCGACGGAATCGAGCAGGGCGCTGGCGGCGTTCGTGAACTCAAGACCCCCCCGCTCTGGGGCATGCGATATCGATCACCGCTCTGGCATGACGGCCGCTTCCTCGAGGGCACCTTCGAGGAGCGCGTCACCGACGCCATCATGGAACACGGCGCATTCGGCTCGCAGGGCGTGCCCTCCGCTGAGGCGTTCGCCGCGTTGCCCACCGCACAGAAGCAGCAACTGCTGGCGTTCCTCGACTCACTGGGCCGCGTCGAATTCGACGGCGACGGGGACGGTGACGTTGGGGTCGATGACTTCCACGGCTACAGTGACACGACCGGGTTCCGCGGCTGCTTTGACCTTTCGACCACGCCGGACGATCCATGCGCGGTCCACGATGTGAACCAGGACGGCATGGTGGACATGGCCGACTTCAAGCAGTTCCTTGTCGCGCTGGACACGCCGCCGGCCGACTGCAACGGCAACGGAATCGCCGACCTGCGCGAAATCCTGATGGGTGCAGCGGACGATGACAACGACGGTATCCTCGACGAGTGCGAGCCGTGCGTCGGCGACGTGAACGCCGACGGATCCGTCGACATAACCGACATCCTCGCCGTCATCGGCGACTGGGGCCCCTGCGACGGGTGCCCAACCGACCTCGATGGAAATGCCGTTGTAGACGTGACCGATCTCCTCACCCTCCTCCAGAACTGGGGTCCATGCCCATGATGCGCCACGCAATCACCGTACTCTGCACGCTCATCCCCACCTCCATCACCCTGGGCGGCGGGTTTGCGACCTTCAACGACGAAACCTCGGCTCGCCTTGTCGCTGACGGTGCCCTGGGCGTCAACGACGTCGAGGAAAAGGACTACGCCTGGGGCGACGTCGACCAGGACGGCGACATCGACCTGGTCTGCGTGCGCAAGGAACCGTTTACGACGACCGGCAGCGAGGCCAACGTCCTCTTCATGAACGAGGGAGGCGTGCTCGTAGATCGCACCGCGCAGTATGCCAGCGCGTCGGATGTGGCCGGCGACAACGGCTTCCTCACGCCCATCAACGACCGTGACGTGCTCCTGGTGGACCTGACCGAGGACGGGTGGCTCGACATCATCACCTGCACGACGCTGATGGACTACGAGCCTTCCTACATCTCCCACCCGCGGGTCTACGTCAATCTCGGCGAGGTGGACGGAGTCTGGCAGGGTTTCCGATTCGAGAAGGACCGTATCCCCTCCATGCACAGCCAGGCGAGCCCGCGTTTCTGCTCAGTGGCCGCCGGCGACCTCACCGGCGACGGCGTCCCCGACCTGTACTTCGGCGACTACGACAGCGGTCCCTCGCAGGTCTACGACTTCAACAACCGCCTGCTCATCAATGATGGAAATGGGTACTTCAGCGATGAGAGCACCTCACGCATGAACAGCGAGATGCTCCTTTCGGCCTTCGGGGCGGCGAGCGTGATCATCGACATGAACAATGACGGCGTGAACGACGTCGTCAAGCAGACATCGCTGAACCCGCCCCAACACGTAGCCATCACCTACAACAACCCCGCCAACGAGGGGTACTTCAACGGCTACGACATCATCGACACCGCGGCTCCCTACTTCGTCAACTGCGGCGATCTCAACGGCGACGGTCGCATGGACATGGTCGTGACGGACGACGGGTCCGACACCTACTACCTCAACACCGGAAATGGTGGCGACGGGTTCGCCAACTTCACCGTCCACGTGTTTGAGAACAGTGGCGGCTTCGGCAGCAACAGCCTGATCATGGACCTCAACAACGACGGCCACCAGGATGTCATCATCGCCGATGTGGATGTAGACATCAGCGGTTGCTCCCGCACCACGCACATCTACCGAAACCTCGGGAACGCCCCCAACGTCACCTTCAACGAGGAGAACGTGGGTATCCCCGGCAACCAACTCACGGGCGTACATGACATGGCCGTCTTCGACATCAACGGCGACGGGTGGCTGGACATCGTCATGGGCCGCTGCAACGGCACCCAGATCTGGATCCAAGAGGCTCCTTACGGGATGATCTTCTCCTATCCCGATGGCCTCCCGGGCTTCGTGCCCCCAGGCGAGCCCTACACCTTCCGCGTCCAACTGACGGCGGTTGGTGGCAGCACGCCGGAGGAGGACGCCGCAAGCATGACCTGGCGCGTCGACGGTGGCAAGGAGTACGGACAAGAGCTCGTGTACCTCGGCGACGACCTCTACGAGGCCACCCTCCCCGCAGCGGAGTGCGCGCAGGAGATCGAGTTCCGACTCACCGGCCGGCTCGTCAAGGGCGGAATGTTCACTGATCCACCAGGCAACGGCTGGCACGAAGCTACCGTCGGCGACGGCACGAAGATCGTCCTGCGCGATGAGATCGAGGGCGACGTCTCGTCATGGACCATCTACAGCGACCCGTCGCTGGAGACGGGCCAATGGGAGCAGGCCGACCCGATCGGCACGCTCAACGGCACCACGATGGCCGCGCCGGAGGATGATGCGACCGCAGGCACCGACAACGTCATGTGCTTCATCACGGAGAACGGGGATGTCGGCGGCTCCGTCGGCGCGGCGGACGTGGACGGTGGTCCAACAACGCTGGTCTCACCGACTCTGGATCTCAGCGGTACCGACGGCATCATCTCCTACGCGCGTTGGTTCTACGACAGTCAGGACACCGACAGCCTGTTCACCTTGATCAGCAACAACGGAGGCACCACCTGGACGGCGGTCCATTCCACATCCGGCACCAGCGAGGCTTGGGAGACGGTGAATTTCCGTGTTGGCACGTATGTCGAGCCCACTGACAACATGATTGTGGCCTTCCAGGTGCAAGACGCCGATCCGGCGAGCATCGTCGAGGCTGGCATCGACAACTTCCAACTCGAGGCCATCGTGTGCGACGAGAGTTGCAACGGCGACGTCAACGCAGATGGCGTCGTCAGCGTCAACGACCTGCTGGCCGTCATCGCCGCGTGGGGCAGTGATGACTCGGATGCGGACGTAGACGGCGACGGGGTCGTCGCCATTGGCGACCTGCTCGCCGTGATCGGTGCTTGGGGCCCCTGTGGCCCCTGAGCGGCAATCACCGCGGATTTCACTGGTTTGCATATGCGGTATGTGTACGTTTGGTCGGCGTGCTGCCCGGGAACAAACAAACAACAAGAGGAAACTGGATGCCCGCTAAACGTCACATGACCACCGCGATGCTAGCAACGGCGCTGCTGTCGGCGGCCGCCCTCGGCGCGCCGCGCCCCACCGCAAGTGCACCGGGTGTCGGCGCTGATCGCTCCACGGGCTGGGATAGCGACGGCGTGCAACTTCATGCGCACGTCAGCGTCGGCAGCTTCGGAACCGGCGCCGGAAACGGGAACGACTGCTGGGGCTATACCTCACCCAGCGGCCGCGAGTACGCGCTGATGGGCCTTGAGAACGCAATGGCGGTCGTCGAGATCACCAACCCTGCCAGTCCCTCGATCATCGAGACCATCTCGCACACGAACAGCCTCTGGGCCGACCTCAAGGTCTACCAGGACGTCGTATACGTCTCGAACGAGAGCGGAGGTGGCGTCGACGTCGTCGATCTGGCGCAGGTCGACGACGGCGTCGTAACGCTCGTGCAACGCATGACCGACGGAGGGCTGAGTTCCGTACACAACATCGCCATCGACACCGAAAGTGGATTCCTGTATCTCTGCATCGGCAATATCAACGGTGGTCGGCTCGTAGCCTATGACCTGTCGAATCCGCGATACCCGACGCTGGCGGGTTCGATGACATCGGGGAACGGCGGCGTCGGGCAGCATGACGCCCAGGTCGTTACTTACACGAGCGGGCCCTGGTCCGGACGGCAGATCTGTTTCGGCGCCGCGCAAGGGCAGGGCCTGGACATCATCGACGTGACCGACAAGTCGAACATGGTGTTGATGTCACGGACGAGCTACCCCAGCCTGAGCTACGCCCACCAATGCTGGCTCGGCGAGGACCGGCAGTACCTCTACCTCAACGACGAGACCGATGGGGTGGCCGAAACACGGGTCTTCGATGTCAGCGATCTTGAGAACCCGGTGCTAGAAGGCACCTTCGGCTGGGGGTCCAACTCGATCGATCACAACTTATACGTGAAGGGCAACCGTATCTATCAGGCCAACTACACGAGCGGGTTCCGGGTGCTCGATTTGGGGGCCGATCCGGTCTCGCCACCGCTGATAGCCTACTTCGACACTTATCCTGCCAACGACGGTCAGAGTTACAACGGTCTTTGGAGTTGCTACCCGTTCTTCCCGAGCGGTATCGTCATCGGCAGCGACCTCGAGAGCGGACTCTTCGTCTGGTCAGTCGTGCAGCCTGAACTGGAGATGGAAGTCCTTGATCCGTTGCCAGAGCGCATCGATCCGACCGGCGACAGTCTCAGCGTTCGACTGAGTGCCGTCAACGACGGCGAGGTCGACCCGGACGCAGCCTTCCTGCACGTCAACGACGGCAGCGGCTGGAGCGAGCAGGTGTTCGAGGTCGTGCCGGGCGGGTTTGATGAGTACGACGCAATTTTCCCGCCCACGGAGTGTGGCTCACAGGTGGGGTACTACCTCTCTGCAACCTCGGTTAGTGGTTATGAACTGGTCCTGCCCGCCGGCGGTGCGGCTTCACCGTGGGTGGTGCTGTCCGCCGTGGATGTAGTGATCGACTTCGAGGACAGTTTCGAGACGAATACGGGATGGAGCGTTTCCGGGAATGCCTCCGACGGCCAGTGGGAGCGGGGCATTCCTGCAGGTGGCGGCGATCGCGGGGATCCAGCATCTGCAGCCCACGGCGCCTACTGCTATCTGACGGACAACGAGGATGGAAACAGCGACGTCGATGGCGGCGCGACCATCTTGACCTCGCCGATCCTCGACGGATCCGGGGAGGGCGCAGCGCTGAGCTACTGGCGATGGTTCAACAACAGCTTCGGCGCGTCCCCCTACGAGGACATCATGACCATCGAGATCAGCGACGATGGCGGATCGACCTGGTCGATCGTCGAGATCGTCGGTCCCACCGACCAGGCCAGCGGTGGGTGGTACGAGGTGCAGTTTGCGCTCTCGGACATCGCCGGGTACGACCAGTCGGCCAACACGCGGCTGCGCGTGACCGCCGAGGACACCGGTGACGGCAGCGTCGTCGAGTCGGCGCTCGATGGGCTTCGCATCTCGACGGTGGTCTGCGACGCACCCTGCCCCGAGGACGTCAATGGCGACGCCATGGTGAACGTCAGTGACCTACTGGCCGTGATCGCTGCTTGGGGCGGCTCGGGCAGTGGCGATGTGGATGGCGACGGCTTGGTGGGCGTCAGCGACATTCTGACTATCATCGCCGCTTGGGGCCCCTGCTGAGCAATCCTAGTGTGGGATCCGGCCCAGATTCGCCGATGAACGATCTCGGAGGTACAGCCATGAGCGACGACACCCAAGGCCAGTGTTGCACGAAGGGTTCCTGCAACGTCAAGTGCGTAATCACACTCATCGCCCTCGTCATGCACTTCGGGATGATGTGGTGCATCATCGACGCGCTGTGGACGATCAAGGACACCGTGTAGGCGTCACGACGCACCACGCAGCCTCATGACTCTGCAGTTCGTCCGCTTTCACTGCGACGGCGATCTGGTGTCTCAACTTGGCACCTTCGCGATCGGCACGACAGATCACGGCCACGGCACCATCGTCACCGACAACATCGAGTGTCACAGCGTTCGCCTAGCCCAGACCGAGCCCGGCGGCACCTACGACTGGCACCCGGCACCGCGTCGACAATTGGTCGTCACGCTCAGTGGTCGCATCGCCTTTGAGTTCGGAAACGGCGACACCTTGGAGGTTGGTCCGGGCGACGTGTTTCTTGCAGAAGACCTAGAGGGCCGCGGCCACAAGTGGCACATCGTTGGGGAGGAGCCCTGGAAGCGGCTCTACGTGCACCTTGAGTGCGCGCCGAGGACGTAGATGACAGCGGTGTCGTCGACGTCAGCGATATTCTGACGGTGATTGGTGCCCGGGGTCCTCATTCCATGATCGGTCTCGCGGAGCCGATGGACGTCGTGCCATCGGGCTTCTCGATCTCGATCCACCACAAGGCGTCGACGGGAAGTTGCGCCGGAGCCATCGCATGAATGTCGTAGTCGTCGTGCGACGCCGCGTATTCGCCCAAGCCGACCATCGACAGCGTCGAGTCACGCGTGCCAATCCAAGCCCGGACGCGGGTCGCACCCTGATCGCTGTATGGAAGCTTCACGACCAAGTGGCCTTCCTTGCCCGCCGAAACGGTTCCATGGCCCTGAGCGAGTTCAACCTGCATCCCCCCGATTTCGACGGTGCCCAGAGAAACCTCATCATGGGCGTGGTCGGTGGCCTTGGGGTGTGGGTCGCCGGCGTGGGCGGTGTGGGTCGTGCCGTCATCGTGCACGTGCGTATCCGGGTTACTTGATGTCCCCTCGTCCGGTGCCGACCTAGTGCACGCCGCCAGAAGCGTCGCCAGGGCTGCCAGGGTCAGGATGGTCCTCTGGTACTTCATGGTGCCAGTTTACTAGCAATCAAGTGCTAGTTGATCGCGCCGACCTGCACGCCCTGCTATGGATCGCAGCGTACCCCGCCGGCACGACGATGAGGTTCAGGAAGGTCGACGTCAAGAGACCCCCGAGAATGACCACTGAGAGCGGTGCGAGAATCTCGTTCCCCGGCATGTCGCCCTTGAGGATGATGGGCATCAGCGCCAGCGCGGCCGTCAGCGCCGTCATCAGAATCGGCACGAGGCGCTCAAGCGAGCCCTGGACAATGGCATCGTGCATCGACAGCCCCTCGTGGTCCGTCAAGTGCTTGTAGTGATTGACCAGGAGGATGCCATTGCGCACGGCGATGCCAAAGAGCGTTATGAAGCCGACCATGCTCGCAATAGAGATCACCGGAGCGATGTAGGTACCAAAGCCCATCAGGGCCGCTGCATTTGAGAGCGGGCTTGGCGACTCGGCCAAGAAGATGGCGACGATCCCACCGATAAGGGCCAATGGCAGGTTCACCAGAACGAGCAAGGAGACCCTCAGTGAGCCAATGGCTAGGTGCAGCAGCAGAAGCACCACGAGCATGACGATGCCGCCAAGCACGGTGATAGTCCGACTCGCCGATTGCTGGGCCTCGAACTGGCCGCCGTACTTGACGACGTAGCCGTAGCGCCCCACGATTGGATCCACGCGCTTAGCAACCTCCTCGATGAGGTGTCCGAGGTTTGCGCCCTCGGCAACGTTGAGCGATATCACTGCCTTGCGCTGCCCATTCTCGCGCGCGATGAGGTTGGAGGTCATCTCCGGTCCAATGTCGGCGACCTGCTCAAGCCGCACCAGTGCGCCGCTTTGACCGCGCAGCATCAGTCGCCGTAGGTCGCCAAGATCATCGCGCTCCTCCTCGACGAGCCGTACGGCCAGCGCGTAGCGGCGCAGGCCATCATTCACTTCCGCAACTTCGACGCCAAACACTGCGTTGCGAACCTCCCCTGCCGCCGACCGCGGCCCACGGCCGTAGGCCGCCAACTCGCGCGGGTGGTACTCGACGGGAATCGACTGGATCATCTGCTCGCGATTCGCCGCCACGTCGCGTGCTCCTGGCAGCAGCCTGATCACCGCCTCGATCTCCTTGGCTATGGCCCGGAGGGTGCCCAGATCGTCGCCGTAGACGTTGATTGCGATGGCCGCAGGGGTCCCCGAGAGGATGTGGCTCAGGCGGTGCTCGATGGGCTGCCCCACGTTGGAGGTGATTCCGGGCACAGCATTGAGCAGCGCAGTGATCTCGCGGCGGACCGCTGCCCTGTCGGTTCCGGGATCAACCGTGACGTCAATCTCAGATGCACTGACCGGCTCGACGTGCTCGTCTCGCTCGGCGCGTCCGGTGCGACGTGCCACGCTTCGCACCCCGTCGATCCCAATCAACTGCTTCTCCCCCGACGAGGCCATCCGATCGCTAGCCGCCAGCGACGTGCCCGCCGGTGCATTGAGGAAGACTGTGAACGTGCCCTCATTGAACTCGGGCAGGAACGACGTACCAAACGTCGACCCCAACCACAGCGAGAACGCGGTTGCCACGCCGGCGCATCCAAGCACGAGCCAGCGCAGCCGCAGGGCGATGCGCACCGCCGGCTCGTATGCACGCTTGAGCAAACGTACGAGGAATCCATCGCGCAACTCCGACGTGGTCGGTCGATCGCGAAGGAGGAGTTTGCACATTGCCGGCGTCACCGTCAATGAGACCACGAGCGAAGCAAGGATCGAGACGATGAAGGCGATCCCAAGCGGCTGGAAGAACCGGCCCTCGATCCCCTGCAGGAAGAAGAGCGGGACGAACACGATTGCGATGATGATCGTGGCGAAGATGATCGAGGGCGCGACCTCAAGGATCGCCCGCAGGATGACGTGCTCCTTCGACTGCCGCTGCGCATCGTCGCAGGACGCCTCTTGTCGCGAGCGGCGAAACGCGTTCTCCATACCAATGATGGCGTCGTCCACGAGGCTCCCAACGGCAATGGCGAACCCTCCCAGAGTCATCACGTTGACAGTCAGATCCATCCACCGCAGCGCCAGGAGTCCGACCGCCAGCGACAGCGGGATGGCCACGAGCGAGATGACCAGTGTGCGGACATTCAGGAGAAACAGCAGCAGGATGACCGTCACGATGATCGCCGCGTCACGGAGCGCGTGGAGTACGTTGTTCACCGAGAGCGTGATGAAGTTCGCCTGGCGGAAGACCTCGCGGTTGATCGTGATGCCCGCCGGGATCGACGGCGTTAGCAAGTCGAGCATCTGATCGACCTGATCGGTGATGGCCAGTGTGTTGGTGCCAGGAGCCTTCTGGATGGTCATGATGACGGCGGGGTTTCCACCGTCTGCACCGGTACCACGCTTCAATGCCGCGCCGATGCGGACATCGGCCACCTCCCCGATGGTCACCGGGACCCCCTCGTGGTGCTTGATCACCGCCCCTGCAATGTCGTCGACGGATCGCACGCGCCCGCTCTGGCGGATGGGAAGCTCTAGACCATTCACGTCCGCCAGGTAGCCGGCGCTGAGCGTGCTGTGTGAGCGTGCCGCCGCGTCGACGACATCCTGGAGAGCCAAGGCGTAGAGCCGAAGCTTGTCCTGCTGCACGAGCACCTGGTACTCGGGAAGCTCCCCGCCGATCGTCGACACCTGCGCAACCCCTGGGATCGCCAGCAGCCGGTTTCGCAGGTCGAACTCGGCATAGGCACGCAGGTCAAGGTCGCTTACCGTGCCATTTGGCGATGAGACTGCCAGCAACATAATCTCGCCTGTGATCGACGTGATGGGCGTCATCTGGGCGTGCGCACCGGCTGGCAGATCGTCACGGACAGTGTCGAGCCGCTCCGAAACCAGCTGGCGGGCACGGTAGATGTCGGTTCCCCAGTCAAATTCGACGTATGCCACGGACAGCCCGATCGCACTTGCGGTTCGCACTCGCCACACGCCGGGGATCCCGTTGACGGACGCCTCGATGGGAAACGTCACGTACTGCTCCACCTCGTCGGCGGCCAGTCCGGGCGACTCGGTCAAGACGATGACCATCGGGGAGTTCAGTTCCGGGAAGACGTCGACGGGCATCCTGCGCAACTGGTACCCGGCAACCAGCAGCACCACGGTCGACAGCGCCAGCACCAGCAGCGCGTTGTCAATCGAGAAGCGTATGAGTCTCTTAAGCAACGATGGTGCTCCTAGTCAATGCGTGTCGCCGCTGTGGAATGTGCCGTCGGAGTGGAAGTGGCCGCCCTGCTGGGCCCGGCCACCCTGCTGGCTAGCGAGCATCAACTCGTAGGCCCCGTTGAGTACGACCTCGTCGTCCAGCATGATGCCGCTGCGAATAGCCACCCATCGCCCGTCGGTAACACCCATGTCGGCCTCGACACGGATTGCCTGATTAGGGTCGTTCGGATCGCGACGAAACAGCACGTGCACGATGCCATCCTTGACGATGGCGGAACGTGGAACCGCCAGCGCAGGTCCTGCGCTCGAATCGACCGCGACCTCAAGGTACGCGCCGACGCCCGGGCGAATCCATGTGCGCGTGTCTGATGGAATGGCCAGCAGCGTCATCGTGCGCTCCTGGGGATGCGCCTCGAGCCCGAAGGCGAGGCTCGCTTCGACAGCATCGACGATATCGATCCCTGGCGTCTTCGGAGGCACTATGTGGGCCACGGTCGTGCCAATGAGACGCGGAAGGTCAGCCTGCAACGCCATTGCGCGAAATCGCAGTCGATCCGGGTCGACAGTCGAGATAACCATCGACGGGGGTTCGACGAAGGCACCATCGGTCACGGCGAGCATCTCAACGACGCCGGACTCGGTTGCCCTCACGTCGATCCAGTCGACCATGGAGTACCCCGGCACCGTGCGGTCCCCCTGCGACACCTCGGTGGCTAACTGCTCGAAGGGAACTCCCGAGGCAGCTGCCGCGCGGGTCAGTGCATGCTCGCGCATGTGCTGAGCGTTGGCCAGCGTCGTCTGAACCCTGCGCAACTCGGCCTCGAGACGAGGCAGGCTTGCCTCGAGCTCAACCGCCTCAGCGTCAAGGTCCGCCCGGCGAAAGTCCACCTGCGCGAGCACCGTCCGGCGTTCCTGAATGATTGCCAGATTCGCAAGTGCCTCCTCGATCTTCGAGCCAGCGACGGCGATGTCGGCATACGCGGAGTCGATGGCCTGCTCGGCGAGGATGATCTCGTGCTGCAACTCGGGCCAGCGCGGCGACCGGAACCGATAGAGCAGCGTTCCCGGCTCGACCCTCTCGAGTTGGTTCACCAGCAGCTCAACACTGCCGGGCAATGTCATCCGATACTCGTGTCGCGCCAGGGGCTGTAATTCGAACGCCCCGGAGATCCGGATCGTGTCGGCCACGTTCCGGCGCTCGACCCGGGCAAATGTGATGCCGAGGTTGTTACGCACCGTGGGTGGGATGTCGATGCGGTTGGTCTGCACCGCCGTCTCGACGGTGCTCGGCTCGGGGTCGCCCTCGGCAGCGGGCTCGTTCCCGCAGCCAGCGAGCAATACCGCCGGGAGTAAGGACAGTGTCAGAATTTTCGTCTTCATGATGTTCCTCCGTCCGCGGCAGTAGCCGCATCGGAATGGGGTACAAGTGCGTGTCCCGGGCCGCCCAGACGGGTGATCTCGGTCGATGCAAGGGACTCGTCGCGACGCAGATCGATGAGCATCATCTTGATCTCCTGAGCCCGCACGAGGCTCTCGAGCATGACTAGTGACCCTCCCTCGCCGATGTGAAGGAGCTTGCCAGCGTCATCGACCTGTCGATCGATCAGCGGCGTCAGGACCGACTCGACGCTGGCGCGCTGGGTTCGAAGCGAGGCCATGCGCTCGCTTGCTAGGGCCAGTTCCCCCGCAAGTTGTTCGAATTGCGCCTCGTACTGGGCACGTGCCTGCTCCCGCTGCGCCCTAGCCTGAGCGATTCCCTGCCTGTTCTCGTTGAAGAGCGGCAGCGGTATCGCCCCGAGGAACCCGATGCGGGACTGCCCCTGGTCCGTCTCGTAGAGCGGGCCGAGCGTCAGGTCCGGGCGCTGAGCGAGGATCTCTCGCCGCAACCTTTGCTCGGCTACCTCGTACTCCTGTCGCAGTCGCGCAAGCGAGAGGTTCTCGGCGACCACCACGTCAAGCGATGGAACACCCGGGGGATCGACACTGACCGATGGGAGCAGTTTGATGGCGGCAGTCGGTGCAAGCCCCAGGAGATGCCGTAGCCGAAACTCTCGCTCCCGGACCTCGCGGCGAAGTCCGATGATCTCGTTCCTACGCTGAGAGAGTTCGATCGCAAACAGCGTGGCCTCGGTTCTCGGAAGCTCTCCGGCCTCGGCAAGGCGGGCCGTAGCGTCCACGAGGGACTGCAGCCGATCAGTGAGTTCACCCGTCTGCTGCAGCCTGAGCTCTGCGGCCGACCACTCGAACCAGGCGGCTCGAACCGCTGTGCAGACCGTCCACTCGGTCTCCGCGATGCGGTACAGGTCCGCATGCAGGGCCGCGTCGGCCCGGCTCTTTTCGGCCTCGAGTCGACCGGAGAGTGGGATCGTGAGGCTCAGGCCCGGCGTGATGACCCATTGACTCGAGACGCTCTCGGTGATCTTCAGCACGTCGATCAGGAAGACCGGGTCCTCCCAGAGGCCGGCGTGCTCGGCGGTCGCGGCCGCGATGTCGGCGCCGGCTCTCGCGATCCTTAGATCGGCGTTGAAGACCAGCGCGATGACCTCGGCCTCTGGAAGTGAAATGCCGTCGGACGGATCAAACGTCGCCGGCGACGAAGTCTGTGTCTCAAGTTGGCGAGCAAATGCCCTCACGCTCTCGCTGTCTGACGAGCGATCAAGCCACGCCTGACGATGCTCGGCGAGTTTCAGCGGGCGTGGCTCGTAACTCTGGCAGCCAGCAAGGAGCAGACCGGCGCCAGTGAGCGCAGCCAAGGCTTGGGTTCTCTTTAGTTGCACAAGGACCATCTCCAATTGCGGGGTAGATAGCGATGTGGCGATACCGCCACAGGTGCGTCCAGTGGAGGACTCACGATGTGATCGCGCTCTACAGCCGCAGGATGATGGTGCTGATCGAGTTCAGATGTCTGGGGGCCAGGGTGGTCCGTGGCGGCGGATTGGAATGCCGCATCAGATGCCACTGCGAGGCGGAGGACCGGTCGGAAACGAGCGGCGCCATGAGCATCGGTGCGGCACCAGCCTTGCTCCGATGCAAGCAGATCCACATGGACTCCGCAAAACAAGATTGGTGATGGTCCGCGCAGTGATGGTCGTGGGATTCGTCGTGGGGGCGGTCATCGTGATGATGGTGCCCATGGGAGTGGACACGGTCGCCATGGGCGTGCCCATGCTCCAGATGGTGGCTGTGACTCTGGTGCTGGGAATGACCAAGATGATCAATCTCATGGAACGTCGAAGCGCGCAGCGGCGACAGGGCGACGGCCACCGCCAGCAAGATCACGACGTTGATTGAGCGAATGCCCATCAGCGAAGTATAGATGTCGGATCGACGTCTCCACGTCAGTTGGGTGGGCAATTGGTTGCTTCGCGGTTGAATGGAGCGCCAGATGGGTTCTTACCGGAGGCGCCTGCCCGTAACACCAAGCAACCCCCCGCGTCTGCAGGGGGTCGGTGGGAAGTGGGCGATACAGGGCTCGAACCTGTGACCTCACGGGTGTGATCCGTGCGCTCTAGCCAACTGAGCTAATCGCCCGGGGTTGGAAGACTGGCGAGTATAGCGATGGCCTCAGGCGTCTTCGCCGAAGCGTTCTTCCTCGCTGCGCGAGGTGGCGTCAGGATCTGGGGTCACCTTCGCAGGCGGAAGATCTGCCTGATCGTCGGACTCGAGCGGCGCTGCAGCCTGCTCGTCGATCTCGTCGGCCACGCCTCGTAACCCCCTCTTGAACTCCACGATCGAGCGACCGACGTTGCGACCGACCTCCGGGAGCCGTCGTCCAAAGAGCAGCACCCCGATCATCAGCAACGCGACGATCTCAAGCCATCCCGGGGCCCCGAAGAGGGCCAGCATGGTCGTGGTGTCTGTCATGGCGAGCGTGGTAATCATTGGCTGGGTTCCGTGGGTGTGCCGCATCCGGGGCGGCGCGTGTTCATTCTATCGGCATGGCCGCCCGGATTCGACAGCAGCGAGCCCCGGTTGGCCCGGGAGGGGCCATGCGGCCGATACTGCCTGCACATGCGTGTCGCGTTCCTGCTCCCGCTGACGCTGCTTGCCAGCTGCGCGTCCTTGGTCTCGTCGGGCAACGAAGAGGCCCTGCGGCCCCGCTACGACCAGCCACTGGCCGATGGCCAGCGGGCCCTTGTCCAGGTCACGGATCTCGACCAGTACCCTGACCTTGGCGCCGCCTGGCGGCAACGGGACCTCTTCCTGCGTGATGCCATCGACAAGAGCATTGGCTGGTTCGAGGCGCCCTCAAGCCACCAGTGGTTCCCCCTGGAGGGCATTACCCACACCCGTGCGAGGACCTCCGTGATCGCCCTTCGCACGCTGTTGGAGGAGTCCGCCTCGGAGGCGGCCTTCACGAGCGCGGTCACTGACATGTTCAACGTCTATCGATCGGTCGGCTACGACGGCGACGGGACCGTGCTCTTCACCGCGTACTACGCGCCGGACTTCCATGCCAGCACCCGACGCAGCCGCGACTTCGCGGCACCCCTCTATCGACGGCCCGGGGATCTGGTCACCGATCCAGGTGACGGGACCCCTCTTGGGCAACGCCGCGACGACGGATCAGTATCCCCTTACCCAACCCGCGCGGAGATTGAGCGAGAGGGACTGCTTGACGGCGACGAGCTCGTCTACCTGCGCGACAGTCTCGATGCGTACATCGTGCATGTCAACGGATCTGCGCGACTGCGTATGGACGACGGAACGATTCGATTCGTCGGCTACGACGGAAAGACCGACCGGCCCTACACCGGGCTTGGCACCTCGGTCGTCGATGCCGGCCTGCTCACCGAGGACGCCCTGAACCTGCGCCGCATCCGTCGTCTCTACGACAGGAATCGCGGCGCAGTCGAGGATCTGATGCGCCGCAACGAGTCCTTCGTCTTCTTCCGCGAGTACGACGGGAACTCCTGGCCCAGCGGTTCGCTTGGAGTAGCGGTCACCGCCGAGCGATCGGTGGCCACCGACAAACGCATCTTCCCTCGCGGCGGGCTGGTGCTGGTGGACACAACTCTCACCTCCCTCGCGGGGCAGGAGCGTCCGTTCACGCAGTTCATGCTCGATCAGGACACCGGTGGAGCGATCCGTGCCCCGGGAAGAGCCGACCTGTTTCTTGGCGTCGGTCCCACCGCCGGCATCAAGGCTGGCAACCAGTACGCCGAGGGACGCCTCTACTACCTGTTCCTCAAGTCCGACCGCGTCGCGTCAATCGAGTAATTGCCGCGGCGGCCAGGGTCGCACGGGCTTGCCGTTGCGCGCGTCGCCGGCAGTCTTGCTCGTACCGTCAAGACCAATGCGCTGCCCGAGCTCGTGGAGGTCCCGAGACGGATCGAAGTTCGCGCAGAGGTCGAAGAACACCGCGCTGCTGTCGTTGACGTCCACGCACACGTCGACGGCGATGATGAAGTCCATGCCCGGCGAGAGCGCCGCCGCCGCCGCCGCGATCGCCGCCGCTCCGCCGCCGGCGTCCTGCTTCTTGACCGACACGAACACCACGCGACCACTTGCAACCGGCAGCGCCACCTCGACGATCCCCGCCCGCCCTGCAATCAGTTCCACGCCCTGGGCCACGGCCTCGCGAGCGGGCGCCATGGGCCGGGCGATGCCCCGAGGCCCCTCCTCGCCGGCGATCTTCGCAGTGGCGTCGATCCCGAACTTCCCCCCGCTGCCAAGCCACGGCGCCGCGTGGTCGAGGATGTCCAGAGGCCCCGTCACGCGCTCCAAGTCGCGCTGCACGTCCACCTCGCGGGCCACGGCCGCCAGCACCGCCTGCTCGTCGTGGACGTCGACGTCACCGTCGACCACGACGATCATCTTGGTCCAGGCCATCTGCCCGGCACCCCAGATGGCGTGCATCACCCGCCGCGCCTGCTGCGCATAGGCCTTGTCGATCTTGATGAATGCGCAGTTGTGAAAGGCGCCGAAGCGCGGCAGGTGGTAGTCGACGATGTCGGGCACCATGATCTGCAGCAGCGGCAGGAAGATCCGCTCGGTCGCCTTGCCTAGGTAGTAGTCCTCCTGCGGCGGCGGCCCCACGACCGTCGCAGGAAAGACGGGGTCGCGTTTGTGGGTGATCGCCGTGACGGTCATCACCGGGTAGCGATCGGGCATCGAGTAGAAGCCGGTGTGGTCGCCGAAGGGCCCCTCCAGCACGGCGCCCTCGCCCAGTGGCTCATCGCCGCCGGGATCCCACCCGGGACTACCGCAGTTGGTATCGACGAACCCCTCGATGACGATCTCACTCTGCGCGGGGACCCAGAGCGGCACGCTGACGCCGCGGACGAGGTTGACGCCTCTGCCGGCGATAAAGCCGGCCATGAGCAACTCGCTCATGCCCGGAGGCAGTGGCGCCGTGGCGGCCCAGGGCAGGTGCGGCGGTCCACCGAGGCAGATGGCGATGGGCATCGGCCGCCCGGCGGCCTTCCAGGACCGCCAGTGGCGCGCACCATCGTGGTGCAGGTGCCAGTGCATGGCAAGGGTCGTCGGCGAGAGCAGCTGCGCGCGGTACATGCCGACGTTGTGGGACCCCGGCCGCCGCTCATCTGCATCGTCTGCGTGGATGGTGTGCATTCCCGCGAAGGTGATGTAGCGACCGTCACCGCCTGCGGTCCGGGCCTCCTCGGGGCTGACATCGATGCCCACCGCCCGGGGGTCGCCGTCGTGCGGCCAGCACTTGATCAGCGGCAGGCGGGTGCAGTCGACCTCGCCGCGCTCGCTGCGCAGCACCACCTGCTGGCAGGCCCCACGGCCGCGTCGACGTCGTGGCGTCATCCGAAGCAGCGGCCACATGCGTCGTGCCGCGCCAATGATTTCGCGCAGGCCGCGTGGCGGCGTCGGCTGCACCAGCGCCGCGATGCGATCGGCGATCGCCGTGAAGTCCGACCCCAGCGCCAGTTCCATGCGGTGATAGGACCCGAACACGTTGATGCACAGCGGCATGTCGCATCCCTCGACCTGCTCGCAGAGGATCGCACGTCCACCGATCCGCTCGCGACCTGGATCAAGAGTGGATGCCGCATCGCTCGCGGTAGGCGCCTCGGCCAGCGACTCCTCTTGGGCGAGCCGGGTCACGTCCAGCAGCGGCGATACGGTTTCGCCGACGCGGCGCAGTTCGCCGCGCCGCTCGAGGTCCGCGAGGAATGCAGCGAGGGTCGAAGCGGGCATCGGAGGATGGTAGCGGGCCGCTACACTCTCTCGATGCCCACAATCGACCTGCACGACGTCGCCAAGACCTACCGGGGGAAGGTTTATGCGCTGCGGGGGATCGAGATGCAGGTGCCCGAGGGAGAGATCTTCGGGCTGCTTGGGCCAAACGGTGCCGGCAAGTCCACGCTCGTGAAGATCATGATGACGGTCATCCGACCCACCCGTGTCTCGGGCACGATCCTCGGGCACCCCATCGGGCATCGACCAACGCTACGAGACGTCGGCTACCTCCCCGAACACCACAGGTTTCCAAACTACCTCACGGGTACGCAGGTGTTGCACACGTATGCGGCCCTGGCCGGCGTCGAGCGTCGGCTGCGGCGATCGCGCGGAGTCGACCTGCTCAACCGCGTTGGCCTCGCCGATTGGGGTCATCGGAAGGTGTCCACCTACTCCAAGGGCATGCTGCAGCGGCTGGGCATCGCCCACGCGCTGATGAACGACCCAAAGCTGCTGATCCTCGATGAGCCCACCGACGGCGTGGACCCAGTGGGCCGACGCGAGATCCGCGACCTGCTCGTGGAACTCCGCGCCGAGGGCCGCGCGATCTTCCTCAACAGCCACCTACTCAGCGAACTGGAGATGGTCTGCGATCGCGTCGCCATCCTCGTCAAGGGCCAAGTCGCCATGCAGGGCACGATCGAGACGCTGACGGCAGACAGCCGACGCATCGAGGTGGACGTCGAGGGCGATGCGCCAGAGTGGGCTGACGAGGCGTTCGACACGGTCGAGTCGATCAACGGCGCCACCCGCTGCGCGCTGCACGGCGACGACCCGGTCGCGGTGCAGCCGCTCATCGACCGCCTCCGCGGCGAGCAGCGCGTTGTTCGAGCCGTGCGACCCGTCCGCGAGTCGCTCGAGGATCTCTTCATGCGCGCAGTCGAACACGTCGACAGTCCCGGCGCAACGGAGCGGAAGCCATGATGGCCTTCCGCGCGCTGCTCGTTGACGCCTATCGGCAGCTCAGCGCCGCGAAGCTCTTCTGGATCACCATGGGCATGTCAATTGTGGTCGTGCTGGCCTACGGGTCGATCGGCTTCAATGACACGGGCATGTCGCTCTTCTTCGGCCTGGTCGACATCGAGAACGAGTTCTTCACCGCCGGAAGCCCCTGGACGCGCGGCCTCTACATCGGCATCTACTCGGGGTTTCTGGTGAGCCTGTGGTTGGCGTGGGCGGCGACGGTGCTCGCCCTCATCTCCACCTGCACGATCTTCCCGGAGTTCATCTCCGGCGGCGCCATCGACCTGACGCTCAGCAAGCCCATCGGCCGCTGGAAGCTCTTCGCAATGAAGTACCTCGTGAGCCTGCTCTTTGTCGTGCTGCAGGTCCTGGTCTTCTGCATCGGCGTCTTCTTGTGCGTGGGACTGCGTATCGGGGAGTGGAACCCGGCGATCTTCGTCGCCGTCCCGATCGTCAGCGTTTTCTACAGCTACCTCTACGCCGTGAGCGTCCTCGTGGGCATGATCACTCGCAGCGGCATCACCGCCCTGCTGATCACCGGCGTCTTCTGGATGGGCCTCTGGTCCGCGCAGACCGCAGAGGCCGTCCTCAACCAGTTCATGACGTCTGCGCAGGTCGACCTCGATCGCTTCGGTGAGGCCATCGATCGGCAGGAGTCGATCGTCGCGGAGTTGACGGACAAGCACGGGGAGAACGACGTGCGCGTGGCTCAGCGCCGCGAGCAGATCACGACTTGGCAGGATGACATGGAGGATGCGCAGGAGCTCGTCGATGACATCGACGACTGGTACGTGCCGGTGTCCTGGGCGCTTACCGTGCTACCAAAGACCGGCCAGACCATCGGCCTGCTCGATCGCTGGCTCTCGAGCGCAGATGGATTTGACCTTGCCGCCATCATGCGCGGCGAGATGGAGGAGATTGAGGACTTCGAGCCCACGACCCGCCTCGCCCGCGAGCAGGAGACCCAGCGGCGCATGGTCGATGAATATCGCGGCCGATCGCTCTGGTACGTAATAGGCACATCGCTGTTGTTCGAGATGGGCGTGCTCGCGCTGGCGGGCCTGATCTTCGTCCGTCGCGACTTCTAGGAACCCAGATCGCGGCCACGATCGCGCGCGGCGACCACGGCGTCGGCGATCGCTTCGGCCACACCGCGCTCCGTTAGCACCGCCAGTGCCGCTGCGGTGGTGCCCCCCTTGCTCGTGACTGCCTCCCGAAG
>CAZKTE010000033.1:0-21202 GCA_964555625.1 uncultured Isosphaeraceae bacterium
GGGATGTTCTCGAGGACCCAGCCCTCTAGCCAGAGCGCTACTTCTGGATCGTTTGGATCGATGAGCAGCGTCGTCCCACCGCCCGCGTCGAGCACACGCTGCGAGATGCGCACCGCCTCGTCTTCGAGGTCCTGGGTGACTTCGATGTGGCTGTAGCCCTTGGGCTCGAAGACCCCCTCATAGGAATCCTCGAGCCCCTCTTTGAGAGACATTGTTTCGATACGCAGCAGGCGCGCGGGCACGAAGTGACCCTGCGTTAGCAGCCGCTGTCGCCGCCGGCGCCAGCGAATCGTGAAGAAGAGGATCACCGCGCCAGCCAGAGGGGCAAGTAGCAGGAAGAGGCCGGAAGAGAATCCAGTCTTCTGCTCGACTGCGTACTCCTGGATGAGCATGAGCGCGGAGATGGCCGTGCCGATCACGGTCACGATGATGCCAAGGGCCAGCAGCCCTCCGCTCATGCCAAGTGCGCGCTTGTAAATGGATCGCGGAACCAAGCGAGGCGGCTGCTCCAGTGCCATGGCATCGACCTGCGCGCGGGTGATGATCATGGCGAGCATGGCTCGCGACAACTTCGTGCCCTCCTCCTCCCATCGGTCAACGGCCTCTTGGGCGTAGGTGCCACTCACCGCGTCCGCGGCTCGCTGGCCCGCCAGCGCATCGTCAACGATGGGTGCGAAGATTGTTACGGCGTCCTCGACCAACTGGGCCCGGGACTCGCCGTCGAGGCGATCATCGTCGCGCCAGGCGATGAGTCCGTCGTGGCTTGACTGGGCCTCGAGGCCCTCAGCTGCCTCGAGGGCATCGAGCACCTCGTCGCCAAAGAGCGTCGACGTGGACTTGGGGGCCGGCGAAGAGATGGTGTAGCGTTGCGAGAACTCCGGTCGCATGCGAATGTCGACGACGCCATCGCCAACATCCTCCGGAACTCCTCGTGTCCAGGAGCTGAGGAAGCCGACGTCGTGGGCGACGTGGAACCGTGGCAGTTTCGACGCGGGACGATGGAAGCAGACCACCGTCCGGTGGCAGGTTACGGTGTGGCGGCTCTTGCCCGACCCGCGGCTCTCCTCCCAGGCCAGGTCGACGACGATGTTGATACCAAGGGGCGTTGTGCACACTTCGATGTGTTCGAACTCAAGGTTGGACTCCACGTCCGCGAGTTGGATCAGCGCATCGCGGGCGTCGTCTGGAAGCTCGGCGACGGTGCTAAACTCGGTGGAGATCTGCTCTGGCATGATGTCCTCGCTGCAGCCCATTGGACCAGCGTCTGCGAAGAACGGCAAGGCAGTCCCAGCGGCCACCAACTACCATCAAAGTGGAATGTCTCTGCGACCCTCCACCCGTGGTCACTCCCTGATCGGATTGGTCGTCACGCTCGGCTGCATGGCGCTGCTGGCGGCCGTCATCCTGCCGTCGCTGCGCTCGTCGATCACCGGCGACGGTCGCGCGACGCCGAGTTCCGCGTGGGGCATGCAGGATCAGATCCAGATCCAGTCGATCGTCCGCGCGATGATCACCGACGCGATGGCTGGTCGCGACACCTTCATCATCCCATCCGAGCTCTGCGAGTATGGACGCGAGAAGGACAACACCACTGCCTCCTTCTGGTCAGCAATGGTCATGGAACGACTGGTCTCCCCCAAGCACCTCGTCGCACCCGGTGACCGCGGCTGGGTCGAACGCATCGAGCGCTACGACTACAGCGTCTACGATCCGCGCGAGGGCGTCTGCTGGGACAGCATGTTCTCCGCGGATCTCGACGACGTCTCCAACGTCTCCTACGCGCACATGCCGCTGCTGCGCGAGCGACTGGATCGCTGGTGGCACGGGGAGGCGGGCGGCACGTTTCCGATCGTCGGCAGCAGGGGACCGCGCGATGGCGATCCCGCGGAGGCGTCCTTCACGCTCGACGACGATGGACAGTGGCGTGGCTGGGTCTGCCGCAGTGACGGGTCCATCGAGTGGCACGAGCACACGACCATCGGCGCACACTGGCGGCGCCGCGGCGGCCCATCCACGGACAACCTCTTCCGGATCGACGACGTATACGATGACGATGACGCCATGCTCGGCTTCACAAGCGTCATGGATGGATCGTCGCCGACCTTCCAATGGGACTGATCAGCTGCGAATGAGCGAGAGGCCGTCGTCGGCATCCGCTGCGAGTTGCGTTGCGCTGATCGGGCCACCCACTGCGCGGCGCATCCACAGGTCGGGCGTGAAGCGGCCGATCGAGCAGATGCGGCGCGTCTCCGCAGCGAGGTCCTTGCCACGCATGTGGGAGCGGATCTGGTGGCTGATGATGTGCCCGAGCGTGTAGTCGGCGAGGTAGAGCGGGTAGCCGATCATGTGCTGGTAGGCCGCCAGAATCCTGTACGGATCGTCCCCGTAGTGGGCTTGGTAGTAGCGACTCCAGGTGTCCTCCGCTATCCCCAGCACCCGCTCGCGCAGCTCTTCGGCGGTGGCATTTGGGTGTTCGTAGAGCCAGCGCCAGGCGTAGAGTTCCACCAGGGAGGGTCCTGCGATCTGGCAGGCGGCCAGCATTGCCTCGACGCTTCCGGCGGCGAAGGCCCGCGCCTCGTCCGCCTCATCCGCCAGGCCGACGACACGCCGCGCAAGCGACTGGTAGAGGAACGCGAAGGCTTCGGTGCAGGCGGTGTTTGGGACGTTTCGCAGCAGCGGCCGCGGCACCCAGTGCGTCGAGATCAGTTGCTCGAGGTTGTGCCCAAGCTCGTGCATCGCCGTGTCGAAGCCGTCCCAGCCAAGGCGATCATCGAGGCGGCTCGTGCGCAGCCAGGCGCCGTACTCGGGGATGCCAGGTCGCATTGCGTGGCCGGCACCGCGGGCGATCTCGACGCGCACGCGAGTGCCGAGGAAGTCCGCGTCCTCATCGCCGTAGCCAAGTTCGCGCAGCAGCGCAGGTAGCGACGCCTGGAAGGCTTGTTCGTCTGGGAATCGCTCCGTCACCCGGCGATCGAGTTCCGCGGGATCCTCCTCGTCGCCGATGTCCTCGAGGTAGATGTCATGTGCCTCGAGGGGACGGCCCACTCGCTGCGAGAGCCAGGCGGCGATGTCGCCGCGTACCGGCGCCTCGAGCAGCTCGATCATCTGCGCCTCGACCTCCTCCTCGGGAATCTCACGCTCGAGCCCAAACTTCCGCGCGATGGCTGTCGGGTGCTCGAGGTGATACTCGTCGAAGGCGACCGCGACGCGGCGGTGCTCTAGGAGATGCTCGTAGCGCCGCGGCCCCACGAGATCGCCCGGGTCACTTCCCGCGATCGTGTTTGTCGCCGGATCCCAGTCACCGTCGAGGTCACCTTCCATGATCGAGGCGGGGATGGTCCCGTCGATCTGCCTGGCCATGACCCAGGAGAGGGCCCGCTGCTTGTCGAGGCCGTTATCGACGCCGTAGCCGGCCTTGATCTCTTCGCGGATCAGCCAGTGTGCGATGAGTTTGCGGTCGCGGTCGAACCACGTTCGGCCAGTCCCGTCGACCATTGACCCGACGGGGACATGAAACTCGCTGACGAACATGTCCGCAGCATGCTCGATCTCCCGCGCCAGGTCGTTGACCTTACTTGGGATGCGTGGGCCAAATGCGCGGGCTGCGCGTACCTCGGCCCAGCGATCGACCGACCAGTCGCCGCCCTCGGCGATCATGGTGGCCAGATCGGGCCGATCGAAGTTCAGCAGGGCGATGAAGGCGAGCTTCTGCCGGTAGAACTGGTCGCTGAGATCCGGGCACGGGTCGAACATCGCCATGGCGTCGTCGATGCCGGGCATCTCATCGCCGCGAAGATCGGTCCACCGCCGCAGGTGCCGACCGATTTCGTACAGATGGCCCCCGACGACCATCAACATCGTCTCGAATCTATCGAGCAATCTCGCGAGGTCCGCATCATCTGCGACGAAGTGGGTCGTGCAGAAGGCCTCGAAGGCGGCGGCGTCACCGTCCTCACTCGTCCATCGTTCAGCGACGCGCTCCACGCCTGCTGCGGCGCGCGGGTCGTGCCCGAGAGCCTCGATGGCGGCGTCGATAGGCAAGTCAGTCGTGCATGTCGTCATGGGGCGACATGGTAGTCGCCCTCGCCGACGACCTCGACCAGCGAGTCATGGATGCTCGGCGCAGATGCGACGCCTCCTTGCGCCCAGGGCGTGAATCGCCCACCGGCGGCCTTCAGGATCGTACGCCAAGGCACGATGTCCCAAGGGCGCAGGACTGGTTCGACTACCGCGTCAACGCGGCCTGTCACCAGCAACAGCATTGCCGAGGCGTCGCTCCATCCACGCATCGAGCCAACTGCGCGCACCAGACGATCGTGGGCGTCACTTGCGCCCGCATCGCGGAAGTAGTCGAATGAGGTCGTACAGACTAGAGCGTCACCGAGCGTGGTGGCCGCGGACACTGCCGCGGCGACTGGTGGCCCATCGTCGATGGAGTGCCAGGCCCCGAGCCCCTCTCCGGCCCAGACGCACTCCCCGAGGCCCGGGAGAGCCGCGACGCCGGCGACCGGCGTGCCGTCCTGCTCGAGGCCAACGAGTGTGCCAAAGAGCGGAACGCCGCGCGCCAGCGACGCGGTGCCATCGACGGGATCGACGATCCAGCGCCATCCGCTGACTCCGGGTGTTTCACCGGACTCCTCGCCGAGAAACGCGTCGTCCGGGAATGCAGCGAGCAGCGCGGATCGAAGTTGCTGTTCTGCGTCGCGGTCGATGGCGGTGACGATCGATCCGTCGTCCTTGGCCTCCACCTCGAATGTGCCGGCGCGCATCTGCGCCATGGTCCAGGACGCCGTGGTTGTGGCGGCCGTGCGTGCGACATCCAGGCGATGGGCGAGCTGCGTCACGGGTGGCCATCGTATCCTGTCACACGTGACGCCAGAGGAGGCACGAATCCTGATGCACGAGTGGGTCGCAAGTGATGCGCTGCGCCAGCACATGGAGTGCGTGGCGGCATGCATGGGGGACTACTGCGGCGACTACGACCCGGAGCAGCGCCAGCGATGGATCGTGGCAGGGCTGCTGCACGACTTCGACTACCAGCGGCATCCCACGCAGGAGGAGCATCCCTTCGTCGGCGTTACGCACCTGCGCGAGCACAGTGACGTCGACGAGGAGATCATCGAGGCGATCCTCGGTCATGCCCCCTACAGCGGCGTGGCGCGCACCAGTGACATGGCCAGGGTGTTGTTTGCCGTGGATGAACTTGCCGGGTTCCTCGTGGCATGCGGCCTCGTAAGGCCCACGGGGCTCGATGGAATGGCCGCAAAGAGCGTGCGCAAGAAGTTGAAGAACAAGGCCTTCGCCGCCACCGTAAGCCGGGAGGACATCCTCAGGGGAACGGAAGACCTTGGAATTGACCTTGCGATGCACATCGATCGATGCATCGCCGCGATCTGCGCGGCGGGCATTGTTGTTGCGCGGCCGTGACGAGCGTCCCATAACGAGCCGCGATTGCCCGCACATGCGCACCGGTCTTCCCCCAACGCCGGCTGCGCGCAAGTACTTGCCCAGCTTGACGATCAGCGCTGGCGGAATCAATGACTGCGCGATGGCCGACCCCACGCGATTGAACCGACGTCGTGGTAGAGTGAATGGCTTGCGCAGGTGGGTTCAGCCCACTGTTCCGGTGAAGCACATGTACGCGCATCGATCCAAGTTGGCTTTCCAGGCAGCGGTCGCAGTGACCATTGCCACATGCACGCTCGGCGCGCGCGCAGATAACATCCGTGTGCCCGGCGATCAGCCGACGATCCAGGAGGCCATCGACATCGCTCAGGGCGACGACATGGTCATCGTGGCACCGGGGCGTTACAACGAGGCCATCGACCTGAAGGGCAAGTCCATCACGCTCCGCAGCGAGAAGGGGCCGTCCGTCACCGTGCTCGATGGGTGGAACAAGCAGGACAGCGTCATCAAGTGCATCAGCGGCGAGGGCCCGAGTACCCGCATCGAAGGATTCACTGTTACTGGTGGAACCGGCTACGGCGGCCTCTACAGCGAAGAGGAGACTGTAGGCGGCGGCATGGCCTGCGTGAACTCCAGCCCCACCGTGTCCAACTGCATCTTCGTTGCCAACAGAGCTGGCTACCACGGCGGCGGCCTGTTCATCGGTGACCGCAGCCACGCGCTCATCCTCAACTGCACCATTCGCGACAACGAGGCGGAGCGCGGTGGCGGCATCTTCAACATGCGCGGCGAGCCGATCATCCGAGAGTCGCGTCTGATGGACAACAACGCTCGCTACGGCGGCGGTGGTGTCTACAACTACGCGACCAACGCACGGATCGAGGACTGCATGTTCCGGCAGAATCGCGCACGCTTCAACGGCGGCGCCATCTACGACTACGACAGCCGCGGATCCCTCGTCCGATGCACATTCAATGACAACATAGCCATGTACAACGGAAACGCGATCTACCGCGGGTTCCGCAGCGGCACGGCCGTGGGCGGTGAGTGCAAGTTCATCACCATCCACGACGACATCGCCGGTACAGGCGGCTACATGATCGCACGCGGTCGTCCAATGGGCGCCTGCTGCATCGGAGCCGGATGCCTGATCGTGGACGAGGAGGCCTGCGTGAAGGCAGGCGGTGCATGGCTCGGATCCGGATCGACCTGCGATGACCAGGCGCTCGTCGCCTGCCCCGCGCCCGTGGAGGGCGACATCAACGCAGACGGCATCGTGGACATGATGGATCTGGTCCTGCTCATGACCACGATGAAGGACACCGGGAACTGATCGCCATCAGTCTCGCGACACCAGTCCCAGTACCAGTTTCTTGATCGACGTTGACGGCAGGCGTGCCGGGAATTCTGGTGCGGCCGTCGGCAGCACCAGGACCGGGCTCGAGGCGCCCATGGCCGGGGTTCGACCGTGGGACCCGGCGACTACGCTCGTGTCGAGCGTGATGACGTCAAGAAGCGTCCGCATGCCCAGGCGACGCCGCGCCAGCAGCGTCGCCATCCGAAGGCGACTTCCTCGCCAACCTCGCGCCAGGAAGAGTTCACGAGGGTCGTAGCCGGGCTTCCGATGGATGTCGACGGTGGCCTGATAGGCGGGGGCGGCGTCGTCCGAGGACCACCAATCGTGGCAGCACCAGCGGTCAGCATCGGAGACGGCTACAAGATCGCCGCACCGCTCGTGCGCGATGCCGGCGTCTGCGATCGCACCCGCGTCGAGGACCAGGTCGATGCCCGGGGCCGATCGCAGCACTTCCGCTGCCAATGGACCATCCTCGGCCGATGCGACATAGACGTGTGCCACCTGGTGGTCAGGTGCGGCGAATGCGCGGCTGGCCTGCACATCAAGCAACTCGCGGCCACGCTCCTGGCGGACTTCCAGCAGTCCCGCCTCTCGCAGCAAGCGATTGATGGGTACGGCATCGCTGACGGCGTCGATGCCGTACTCGCTGACCAGCACGACTTTCATGCCCGCTTCGCGGCAGTGGTCGGCTAGGTCGCCGACGACGTCGTCGATGGCCCGCAGTTCGCCGGCGATGCTCGAGTGGTCAGGTCCTACCTGCTGCAGCGGGTAGTCCAGATGTGGCAGGTAGATCAGGAGGATGGTGGGCTGGCACTCCCGCTCCACGCGCATGCTTGCCTGAGCGATCCAGCGACTGCTGGTGATGTCCGAGGCCGGGCCCCAGAATCGGAAGAGGGGGAAGGGGCCGAGTTCATGCTGCAGTGACTCGCGCAGGCCTGGGGGATTGGTCCAGATGTCGGGGATCTTTCGGCCACTGGCGAGGTACTGCGGTCGTGGTGTCACTGCCACATCGACGGTGCCGTGCATGTTGAACCACCAGAACATCGACGCGGTCGTGATCGACGGATCGCTGCGGCGGGCTGCCTCCCAGAGCTTCTCCCCGGCGACCAGTTCGTTGGACTGCTGCCAGAAGGCAGTCGAGCACTGGTGGCGATCATGCCAGCCGTTGGCCACGATCCCATGTCCGCATGGATCCAGGCCTGTGAGCATCGAGGACTGCACGGGGCAGGTGACTGCCGGAAACGGGGGATCCAGGTCGACAACCTGTCCCTCGCTGGCCAGCCCGGTCATGCGCGGCGTGTGGGCACCGAGCATGGCCCGCGTGAGTCCAACCACGTTGATGACTGCCACCCGCTGCGCCATGTCAGGTTCCCGGCACCAGGCGATGGGCCACGACCGTCAGGCCGCAGCAGACGAACGCGACCGGGGCAAGGGCAGGTTCCCCGATGGCGACCAGATAGACGGCATCCAGCAACGCAAAGCCCGACAGCAGCGTGTGCATACCGGGGGCGACCCGAGGCGGGTCCGCTGCCAGCGGCCGCCATGCAACCATGAGCCATATGGCGTAGACGAGCAACGCGATCATCAGCCAGGGAAGGGCGAAGACGTCGCACAGGGCGATGGCCGGGATGACCGCCGCCAGAAGCATGAGCCACACGAGGTTGGCCATCGGGCGGCCGCCGCGCCCCTCGACGCGGCCGATGATCGTAATGAGCGCCGTGTAGAGCGCGATGCCCGCACAGGGCAGCACCAGCAGAGACGGGTCGACGCTGGATCCACCGGCGTACGCCGCCAGCGGATAGATCGCCGCACGGCACGCGGCCATCAGGACCACGGCGGCCACGGCCCACTGGTGCATCGCGCTGTAGGCCAGTACCAGCACCGCCAGGCCCGCGGCGATGCCCAGACTAGGCAGGCCCATCGGAATCGCAACGGCTACCCCGCCTCCCAGCAGGGCGAAGCCGAGGATCCACGCGTCGCGGCGTGCAATGTCACCGCGCGCAACGGGGCGATCCCGCCCGGCAGCTCGGTCGCGCGTCGCGCCAGCCGCGTCATTGAGCGCCATGCCACCGAGGTAGATGAGCAGAAGGGATCCAACGGCCAGCAGCAGCGGCGTCCAGGCATCGCGATGCGGTGGCGAGCGGAGGTGTCCATGCGACGCGGTCCAGGAGACGCTGGCGATGGCGCTGCCCACAAGGGCATTGCTCGCCACGGTCGCCAGGTTGCTGGCACGCAGCAACTGGACCCAGTCGCGTGCCTCACTCACCGACCCACCTCCGCCAGTTGATGGGCGGTCCACGCCAGCTCGCCTGCAATCGACTCGGCCAACGATCCATGTTCGTTGCAACGGGGGTGTACGTCCCAGGTGTAGGTCTCGGCGGTCGCCGTATCATCGACAGAAGCAGCCAGCACCGGGATGGACGCCACGAGATCCGACTGCGTCGTTCCGAGGACTCCGAAGTGCTCCTGATGCACGGGTACGTGATAGTGGATGCGCCAATGTCCGCGAGGATCATCGAGGACCATGTCGGCGAGGTTCTCATGGAACGCGAATGTACCGTCGTGCTCGATCGTCACCTGGTGCAGGTATCTGGGTTCGGCGAGCGCCCCAAGCGATTCGATCGCAGCCGCATCGCCTGATGGGCCGAAGTCCACATCGATTGCCGAGGACACCTGGACCTTGCCGATCATCATCCCCGCTGATGCGTACGCGGAGACCGCTTCTTCTGCGCTCTCGCGCATGACCGCGCTGTGGCATGTGTCATGGCAGACGCGCAGGTGTCGCCGCGTCAACTCGTCATCGCCGAAGTGCGCATTGACGAAGTCAGCGACGTCGGCGGCGCGCTCGAGCCGGCAGCCCGGCTCCGCCTCGAGATCGACGTGGATGCAGCGACCGGTGTCGTCCTCCAGCCTCACCAGGTGCGTGATGCAGGTGCGCAGGTGTGCCGCCGCCGCCTCGTCGCCACTCCAACCTTCCTTCCAGCCCAAGGGCAGCGTCGAGATGCCCGCTGAGGTGCCGCGCTCCACCAGTACTGCCAGGAGTTCGGCAAGGCGCAGCGTGTAGGCCAGCCGCTTCGGGCTCGTCCAGTCTGGCTCGTAGACGCCGTGGCCCACGAGGGGGCCGTGGAAGTCACCGTAGGGGAAGCCGTTGATCGTGAAGACCTCGAGGTGCAGGCGAGCAAGTTCATCGCGCAGGCCGTTTGCGTCAGCGGCCTCTGCGGCCGCGGCACTCATCCAGAGCCCGATGGGCAGGTCCTGCTCGGGTGCATGCAGCGATCGAACCGCTGATGCATGGGTGGAAAGGCTTGCAAGGAGGGTGTCGAGGTCGGCGCCAGCGTGCACGTTGGTGCAGTAGCCGAGCATGGCGCCTCAGGGGGCGTCCGCGACCTGGAAGCGGCCCGACTGTGAGAGGAAGATGACGGGATTGTCAAAGGAGATCCGGTCCACGAGGTCACTGCCATGTCCGCGGGCGGCGAGCTCTGCGCGGCACTTTGGCACCGCCAGCGGATCGCTGGGACCCCAGTCGCCGGCGGAGTTGATCCAGACTCGCTCCGTGCCGTGGAGTTCGATGATGTCCGCAGCCCGCTGCGGCGTGCACTTGGTCTCCGGGTAGAGCGTCATGCCCGCCCAGAATCCGCGGTCGAGCACCGGCCGCACAGTGTGCTCCTCCACGTGATCGATGAGCACGCGGCCCGGATCGAGTTTGGTGTTTGCGATGGCGTCCATTATCAGGAGCGTGCCCTTGAGCTTGTCCTCGAGGTGCGGCGTGTGAACCAGCACGAGCTGGTCGTGGGTCTCGGCGAGTGCCAACTGTTCCTCGAGAATGATCAGTTCATTGCGACTGTTCTTGTTGAGCCCGATCTCGCCAATGCCCAGCACGGTCGGGCATTCGAGGAACCCGGGGATCAATGACATGACCTCGCGTGCGAACCCCGGGTCTTCGGCTTCCTTGGGGTTGATGCAGAGCCAGCAGTGGTGGCGAATGCCGTACTGGGCGGCGCGCTTCGGCTCGAATTCCGTCAACTGGCGAAAGTAGTCGAAGAACCCCTGTGGGCTGCTGCGGTCGAACCCCGCCCAGAATGCCGGCTCGGTGATCGCCACGCAGCCGGCAGCAGCCATGCGCTGGTAGTCATCGGTTGTCCGCGACACCATGTGGATGTGCGGGTCGATGTAGGCCATCAGTCGCCGTTGCCCTCGCGCGAGGCGCCACTGGCGCCCTTCTCGCCTGCGGCATCCACCGGCTCGCTGGACTGGTCGCTGAGGATCGAGAGCACGCGCTCGGCCCGTCCCGGCTCTGTCTCGGCGAGGACGGCCACGCATCGACGCAGGGCGTCCATCCGGTAGTCACTGCCGTCACCTGCGGCGCGGTCAACGCGATCGAGAAACGCAGCGACATCAAGCACCTTGGCGCGGTGTTCGAGGAAGTAACGGTCGATGACCTCGGCTGCGGTCATTGGACATGCGTCCTGGCCCATTGCCGCGATTCTATACGAGGCGTTCGATCGCCCGGCGCACTGTCTGAACATCGAGCTCGTGGACCTCGACGGGGCTTCCGACTCCCTGCAGCAGCAGGAGCGTCAACGCACCCCCGAGGTGTTCGCGAAATTCCTCGACTCCCTCATACAGCACGTCCACATCCCTCAGGGCCGGGTGGGTCGTGGGAAGACCAAGTGCAGAGAGCAGGGCCAGTATGCGATCAGCGTCGCCTCGCTCAAGCAGATCCAGTTCCACGGATCCCTCGACATCGATCGCCAAGCCGACCGAGACCGCCTCGCCATGGGTGAGATCGCAACCGGTGACCTGTTCGAGCTTGTGGGCGGACCAGTGACCGAAGTCCAGCGGCCGTGCCTCGGTTCTCTCGAATGGGTCGCCGCCATCAACGATGTGGTCAAGGTGGAGTTGCGCCGATCGACGAATCACACGCTCCATGACGGCCGTATCCCTCGCGACCAGCGCCGCAGCGTCAGCTTCCAGCTGTTCGAACAGCGACGCGTCCTTGACCAGCGACACCTTCACCGCCTCGCTGAGCCCGCTGCGCCAATGCCGATCGTCGAGCGTGTCGAGCAGATCAAGATCGTTGACGACCGCCATGGGCGGATCGAAGACTCCGATGAAGTTCTTCTTCGCGAAGCGGTTGATGCCGTTCTTGACACCTACCCCGCTGTCGCACTGAGAGAGCGTAGTGCTTGGCATGCGCAGCAGCTGCACGCCGCGGTGAGAGAGTGACGCAGCCAGCCCGACGGCGTCGAGCATCGCGCCTCCGCCGACTGCGAGCACGCAGGAGCGGCGACAGAGTTTGCCAGCCTCGATCGCCTCCACGACCTGCTTCACGACTGCCAGATCCGCCTTCGCAGCCTCTCCGCCGGTGACCGTCGTGGGATCTGCGGCAAGCGGCACGTCATGTGCGTTCGCCCAGCGTGCAATCCTCGCGAGGATGTCCTTGTCCGCCGCGGCGAGACCGCCATCGATGAACGCGAGCACCCGCGGAGGCGACGCATCAGAGAACAGGTCATCGAGCACGCTGCTCCCGTCGTCGAAGATGCCGCGTGCGAAGCGCAGGCGATGTGTGAAGGACACGGAGAATGTTGCGTCGATCTCGTCGGTCACTGCGGCGTGTCCTCGAGATCGATCTTCGGCGCCCACTTGACCCACTCGCTCTTGGCATGGTCGGCCATCTCGAAGTCGTGCTCCTCTGGCGCCACGTCGCCGTGGCGATTGGGCGTGGCGAAGGCGACGCCGCCGCGCAACAGGGCAAGGAGGGAGTCGCTGTGGAACTCGATGCCTCCGAGGCCCACGTCCAACGAGAGCCCGCTTGCGTTCCAGAAGCGCGAGTCGGTGCGGACAAGGCGCTGCCAGGGCGCCTCGACGAAGATCCGGATCTCGACGACCGCGGCGTTCGAGGACAGGGCCACGTCCAGGATTTCTCCGACGCGCAATCCACGATGAAAGACCGGCATGCCAGGCTCCAGTGAGCCGGCGACGTGGGCCGTCAGCAGGAATCGCCGCCCGTCGCGTCCCGGGAGCTGCAGTGGCGGAGCGTCAAGACCATCGAACAGGAAGGTTGGCTCGCCGTCGCCGGGAGCGACTTGTATGTAGCGAGGACCCATCAGCGTCTCGAGACCGGACACCTGAGAGAGTGAGATGCGAGGGCGAACGACCCACCACTGGGAGCCATCGCGGGCAAGGCCAGCGGCAGTGGTTTCGAGTCTGGCGGTGGCCACGACAGACTGAAGATCCTCGGAAATGGTGGTGTTGATGACGCGACCGACCGTCGTGCCGCGGTAGACGACAGGGGAGTCGGCGACTAGTCCGCTGGCGTCGGCGAACGAGATCTCGACGACGGGGCCGCGCTGCACCCACCATCGCTGCAGCATGATCGCCGCGACGATGGTTGCCAGGATCGGCATGATCCACGCAACTGATTGCTGGCGATCGCTCATGAGGCGCCTCCCTCCGGTTCAGCCAGGCGCCGATCGAAGGTGGCCGTGGCGAGCATTGTCAGTACTACGACGGCGGTGAACGCAAGAAGCCCGGGCCCGGGCGTCACACGGGCAAGGTCGCCGAGCTTCACCAGAGAGACCAGGATCGCCATGAGGAACACGTCGAGCATCGACCAGCGTCCGACGGCGTCCACGATCCGCACCAGAAGTGGTGACAACCCGGCGGTGGGCGAGCGCCACGTGGCGCAGAGCCAGAGCATGGCGACGATCTTCAGAAGCGGAATCACGATGCTGCAGGCGAATACCAGGAGGGCGACCTCCCGCGTGCCCGACTCCCAGAGCGCGACCACTCCTTCCCAGATCGTGCTGCGGGTCTCGTGTCCTAACTGCGAGAGATGCAGGATCGGCAGCAGGTTCGCGGGAATGAAGAGCAGCAGAGCCGAGATCGCCAGGGCGGCGCAGCGCTGGATCGCGATGGGCGTCGGTGTTCCTGGGTGATCCACGGATGGCGATTGTAGGGCGGTGGCAGTTCGCTATCATCCGCCGGTTCACCCATGGGGCGAACGCGTCTGGTCCCAGCGAAAGCGGTGTGAATCCGCTGCGAACGCGTCACCGTGATGCACCCCTTGGGGGGTGCTCAGCCGGGTCGCCTGGGATCTGGGCGGGCGAACGTCGCCCTCGCGCGAGGGGAGACTTCGCCGGGCTTCCGAGCGGCTCCCCTCGGCGGTACCCGGCAGACTCCCGCAAGAGCGACGATTGAGAAGAAGCGGGAGCGTGGTACCGGCGCGAATCAGGTACGAGAGAGGAACGTCATGCGAATTGCATGCTGCATCGCCGCGGCGCTGGCTACCGGCGCGTCAGGGGCCATCGTGGACACGATCGACGTCGGTGAGGGCGTATTCACGTCTAACGTCCAGATCGACTTCTCAAACGGGAATGGCTACCTGTTCAACATCCGCTGGACGCAGCAGCCCACCACCGGTTGGGACCTGCTCCTGGCCATCGACGAGGCCGAGGAGAGCTTCACGCTCGACTCATGGTCGTCTGAATGGGGTGAGTTCATCGTGGGACTCGGCTACGGCGACGACTGGGACTGGGGCGACGGAGCGGATTGGCCAGCGCCCAACTGGTGGCACTACTGGGTCCAGGAGAGTGCCGGCGACTCATGGTCGGAGGCAGCCTTCGGATCGACCGACCGCGCTGCACAACATGGTTCCTGGGACGGTTGGGTCTTTGGATCGGACGCTGCGCCGCAGGCCGCACCTGCGCCAGCCACCTTGGCGCTGCTAGGTCTTGCGGCCTTGCGTCGCCGTCGACGCTAATTGATCAGGCGACAGCCCTCGAGGCGGAAGGGATGCGCGGCGAAGAGCCCGGCCGGCTGGCATTGGCCGCGGACTCCTATCGCAGCGCCCGCGTATACGCGGCCGTCGGCGCCGAACTCCGCGGCGACTGCCGCGTCAAAGAAGCAGAGGGCATCCTGTTCACCATCTCGCAGCAGGATGCTGTAGCGGCCGTTGTCGTCCATGCCGTAGGCCGCCACCGTGCCACGGATGTCGACCACGACGCTGCTGAAGGTGGCGTCCTTTCCGTCATCGAGGAATGCATCTGCGAGATCAGCGATCGAGACGTGGCTGATGCGAGCTGAGTCGGCCTGGTCCACGATGCGTCCAGCCTCGGCCGTCGTTCGGGATGTTCCCCCGGCGCCGCAGCCATAGGCGACGATGCATGCCACCAGTGTGACGACAGTCCTGAAATGCGAATGCTGCATGAAAGAAAGCCTCCTGCCAGCGAGATCATATCACCGGCAGGAGGCCTGCATTCGTGCGCGATGGGTGGTCTGTCAGGGGCAGGGACCCCAGGCTCCGATGCAGGCGAGGAGGTCGGACACGTCGACGAGACCATCCTCGTTGATGTCCGCGTCGCACGCGTTGCAGGGACCCCAGTTGCCGATGATTGCCAGGATGTCGGAGACGTCCGTCACGCTGTCGCCGTTGACGTCGGTGTCGCAAGTTTCGCCGTCGCAAAACTCGTCGAAGGTGTTTCCGCCGACGTCCACCCACGGTCCATGGATGTCATTGGGGGTGTTGCCGCAGAAGTGCGTACTTTCGATCGCCAAGCCGTCGCTGACGGCCTGCTGGAAGATCCCGCCGCCAAGGGTTGCGGTGTTCTCGCTAATGATGCAGTTTCGGACGGTTGCCATGGAGTTGGAGCGGATGCCGCCGCCGAGCACGCTGTCTCCGTTTCGGAGCGTGAAGCCCTCTAGCAGCGTGCCGGGTCCCTGGCCGGTGTAGATCTCGACGACCACGGCATTCCCACCACCGTCGATGATTGTGACCTCTGGTCCGTCCGTGCTCACGAGTTCGACGTTGTAGCCGTGGGTGATGTTCTCGTAGTAGGTGCCCGGGGCGACCTCGATGCGATCGCCGGAACCGCTTGCTGCCAGCGCATCGCCGATGGTCTGGAAGTCGCCATCGGGACCGACTGTAAAGGTGTCTATGGTGCAGTCGCCTTCCCCGATTGCGGCCACGGCCGCCTGGTAGACCTCGGAGGGCCCCGAGGAGTTGGTCGACTGGGCCCACGCGATGAAGCGGACGTTCTGGGGATTCGATGCGCTGGCGCCGGTGAGGGTGAAGTTCATCACCACCGAAGTCTGTTCGCCAGGTGCAAGGGTGACGGTGCTGTATGCCGGGCCGATGATGGCTGTGTTGAAGTACTGGGCGCCGCTGGGGTACCCGTCAAGGGTTTGCACGCAGTGGACGCGCATGGTTCTGCCCGTGCCATTGGACTCAATAGCGACTTGGATCTCGATGGAGTGGTCATTGCCCGAGTCCGAGGCGCAAAGGTTGAGGGTCACGTCCGTCGGGTTGTTGAGTCGATTCTGGATCAGGTTGCCGATGTTGTTTGCATCAGCGTTTGCGTTCCCGTAGGAACCGATCTGCGAGAACACGCCATCGATGCGGACATCAGGGATGGGGCCAACACCGTAGAAGGACATGCGAGAGTTTCCCCAAGAGTTGCTGTAACTGTCGCTCTGGTGCATCTGGAAGGGAATCAGCTGGTCGCCGAACTTATCCATGAGCATGCCGATGGCCTGGCCGACGTTCGGGCAGTAGGGACACCAGGTAGCGGTGGAATTCTCACAGAGCACCTTCCGCGGCGCCGCGTACCCCATCGATGCCGTCATGCATACTGCTGCAGTCGTGCTTGCTGTGATAAATGTTGCGATCCGACTCATGTCCTTGGTCCTCCGAACGCCTCGCCTACATGTCATCCCACTCGAGCGTTGGGTTGGGTTGATCGGGACTGCCTGAGAGTTCACTGATCAGGCACATGAAACTGTCTTCGCCCCACATGTTGCAGAGCATGCCGATGCAGTTGTCGAAGAGCCCGTCGGGCCCCTGGGTCTGCGTGGCGGCGTCATAGATGACGCTGTTGATTGGAAACATCGTCTCCTCGGTAGTGACATGGTTGTCCTGCCAGCAGACGTTGCCGATCCAGTGGAGCCCGTCGCCATGGATCTGGTATGTGATCGAGTCGGGGTTGTTGGCGATGTCCCCCATGATGGGCCCGCGGTTGGAGATGATCGCGTAGTTGGTTGTACCACTGCTGCGCCACTGTTTCACCTTGCGCTCGCCTATCACCGCAAGCGATGCGTAGGACGAGTTGCAGTTGAGTTGTAGATCGACCTCAAACTCCTCGTCCCAGTAGACGTCTCCGGCGATGTCCAGCGCCCCGTAGTCGTAGTCCTCCTTGACCCAGACGGCCCCATTAGGTTCCGAGGGCGAGATGACCACGCTCGGGTCATAGAACTGCTGCATGATGCAGAGACTGTGGATGTTGTCGTGCGAGTTGGCGAGCATATCTTCTGGGCCGCGGCCAGGGATCTCGCCGAGAATCGGGTCCGCGAGTCGATTGTGCAGCCCGGGGGTTGGATAGCGTTCGTTGTGACCGCTGGCCCACGTGACCCACGCTTGGTGGACAGACTTGATCTGCTGGGCGTCCTTCCGCAGGATCGCCGTCTTCCGCGCCCGGCCGAGGCTCGGTACGAGGATGCTCAGCAGCAGGGCGATGATGGACATCACCACCAGCAACTCGATCAGCGTGAATCCTCGGGATCTGGTTCGCATGTGCACGTATACCCTTGTCACCGTCGGGGGCTTTCCGGCGAGGCCAGGCTGCCCGCGCACGCCCGGTACCTCCAACAAAGCCAGTCTATCTCCTGCATCCGCACTGAGCGAAGGCCAGTTGCAGGATCCGGCCGCATTGCCTCCCAGAGGGGATGATCCCCCGCATGGGCGGCATCGTCGGCGCGATCAGACCTCGCAACCCGACAAGTCAGCACACGGGCTTTATTGCCATGTCAGGCCCGTCCGATGTTGAGTGAAGTCGATGGCATCCTGCCGCCGGCGTGGCATCTGCAGACAAGGCGTTGCCCAACCGTCCGTGATTGAACCCCCCCAGAGGACCTCGGGGGGGGCGTTTTCACCCAGGACGCACCTTTTTTCCACGTGAGCGATTCACGAACGGGTGGGTAGACCCCTACGAGGGGCATCTGTCGGGATGGTCCCGACCACGACCCGAACCCTCACCTGGAGCCTGCAATGACAACCCTGCCCCTGACGCTGGCCATGATTGCCGCGTCCTCGAGTGCCACGAACGCCTCGACCTCAGACCTCAACCAAGACGGAATCGTCAACACCACCGACCTCCTGGCCGTCCTGGCAGAGATCAACACGACCTGCCGAAGCGAGTCCTGCGCCACGGACCTCACCGGCGACGCTCGCACGACATGGATGGATCTCCTCTTCGTGATGGACAACTGGGGCACCGTGCCGCCAAGATCGGCCGATGACGACGAGGGTCACGTCGATGGTCCCGTCCTCCTCGACGCCGTCTACTACGACCAGTACTCCAGCAGCAATTGGCGCCGCCAGCTGGCCGAGCAACTCGACCAGGGCGAGCACACCCGCAGCTGGTGCACGACCAACGACATCAAGGTCGAGCCGATCGTCTACGGCGGCGGCGTCGACCAGGACCATGATGGTTCCTACAGCGACGAGGACCGTGAGGTCTTCAAGCAGTGGATGGATGAGAACGTGCCCGCCGACTACACCGGCCCGGTCTGCCTGGACATGGAAGGCCAGTGGTGGTCGCTGCTCTCCACGCCGTCCCAGACGGTGATGGACCATGCCATCGATCACTACATCGAGGGTCTCGAGTACGCCCAGTCACTGCGTCCCAACGCGAAGATCGGCTACTGGGGTCTGCCCCGCAAGGACCACACCGGGCCCAACAGCACCACCGCCTCGATCGATCGACTGATTCTTGCATGCACGGCGATCTTCCCCGACGTCTACGAGCACAACCCCGGTGTCAACGACTACGCCCGCCTGCGTCGCCACATCGAGACGTGCATGGAGATGAGCGAGGGCAACGCGCCCGTGTACGTGCAGGCCTCGCCTCGCTACAAGCAGGGCTCCCAGGGCTACCGCTGGCTTCACGACATCAACGAGTTCGTGAATGATCAGGTCCGCTCCGCACTGGAAGCTACCTGGATCGACAAGAACGGCCAGGAGCACCGCGTCGCCGGCGTGGGCATGTGGGACGCCTACATCTTCGTGAAGATGTACACCGAGGGCTGGAGCGGCCTGAGCAACGACGACCGCAAGGAACTCTGGAACGCTCTGGACCACTACCACGTCGAGTGCATGTCCCAGATGAAGATCGCGGTGGATCAGGCCCAGCCCGCCCATGAGCACGAGCAGGACGAGCCTTGGACGGTCAGTGGCCAGAAGCGCACCGAGTTGGCCCAGGCCGCCGGTTCGGCGATCCGCAAGCACCATCGCCAGCAGCGCTCCCGCCTGGTGCGAGTCCTGCGAGCCAAGCGCAGTTGGCGCAGCGCCAGCAGCGCATACCGCAGTGCCCGCAGTTCCTATCGCAAGGCCGTGCGTTCCTACCGCTCGGCAATGAAGCGAGCCAAGGGCAACTCCAAGAAGCGCCGAGCCGCCCGCGCAGCACTCAGGACTGCTCGCAACGGCATGCGGAAGGCCAGCCGGTCCTACCGATCCGCTCGAAGCGCCTACCGCAGTGCACGGCGAGCCCAGCAGGCCTGATCCGTCTCAATTCACAGTCTCCAGTCTGGGTTGCACGGCGGGGTCTTACAGGGAGGCCCCGTCGTGCGTTATTGCGCAGTCCAGCGCGCGGCGGCGGTGAGGCGCGCCGTCGCCGTCTCCTCGTCGTCCTGCGGCGAGGCTTCCACGCCGATGGGACCGCGGTAGCCAAGGGAATGCAGTTCTTGGAGGACTCGACCGTAATTGATCTCCCCCGTGCCCGGCTCGTGGCGGCCGGGGTGATCGGCGACCTGGATGTAGCCGACCTGATCGAACCCGTCGCGCAGGCGACCGCAGAGGTCGCCCTCGCTGATCTGCATGTGGTAGAGGTCCCAGTTGATCTTCACCATGGGCGAGTCGACAGCGCGGCAGATCTCCACCGCGTCCACGCTGCCATAGAGGCAGTGTCCCTTGTGGTCGACGCGGATGTTCATGGGCTCGAGGATCAACATGATGCCCTCGTCCTCGGCGATGGGTGCAGCGAGTCGCAGGCCATCAATGATGTTGGAGTGCATCTGCGCCTGCGTCATGCCCGGCTGGTCGTTTCCCCCGACGATGGTCATGCGCGTGCACTTCATGCGATGGGCGGCGCCGCATCCTGCGCGGACCTCATCCACGAATGCACTGTGATTCACGGGGTCATTGAGACCAGGTGAGAACCCCCACCCAGTGAACTGGGCGATCTCCACGCCGCGGTCCGCAGCGACCGCGGCCACCTCGTCAATGTCCTTGTTTCGCCAGGGCCAGAACTCTACTGCGTCGAAGCCCATGTCCGCCGCGGCTGAGATTCTCGCCGCGAATGGGAACCTGCGCCACCACATCTCGATGTTTGCGCACCATCGCACGCGGTCGGTGGATGGGGAGGTGGCATCCCGAGCGGTCGATGTCCCGGTAGCAGCCGCGGCAAGCGCCGAGGTCGCCATAAAGGATCGTCTGCTCATGGTCATGACTGCATCCTAGCGATCGCTCTTACACTGCACCCATGCGGCTTCTGGCGTTATTGCTGGTACTGGTGCTTGCCGGGTGCGGACCGCGCACGGCGAGCCTTCAGCGGGTCGCCGTCATCGGGGCCAGTGCTACCTGCGGCTGGGGCCTGCATGCTCCGCCGACCCGGGCGGACATCACTCCGCACCGCATCAACCTGTCCCACGTGCTGGACGCGGCAATCATCGAGCCACACGATCCGGTGGCATTCCACGGCGATCCACTGTTCTTCGCGCGGCCGGCCGTCGCGGGCCGCCGATCGGTCGATCAGCTTCTGGCCATTCGTCCCACACAGGTCGTCGCGTTGGACTTCCTGTTCTGGTACGCCTATGGATCTCGAGATCTCTCGGGTGTGCCGATCGAGCGACCACGGCAGCGGATGGCCGGGCTCGAGGCCGGGCTCGCAGAGTTGGAGCGACTGGACGTGCCCCTGCTCGTAGGCGACATCCCAAACATGTCACCGGCGGTTGGGGTAATACTCTCGGCCTCCATGGTGCCCGACGAGGCCACGATTGCCGCCATGAACCACCGCATCGCCGACTGGGCCCGGGGTCGAGCGGACACGAGAGTATTTCCCTTGGCCGATCTTCTGGAGGCGCTGTACGCAAACCAGGCATTTGCTTTTGATGGTCAGCAACTGGAGGCTGGGGCGCGCGACCTGATGCTCCAGAACGACCAGTTGCATCCGACGCTCCTGGGACTGGTGGCCATCGGAGCGATGATCGCCGACGACATCGACGACCGCGATGGCAGCGTAGACCTGCAGGCGGTACGAGCAGCCACAATCGACGCTGCGCGACGCTAGTTGTCAGTTGGAGCAGGCTCGAGTCGACGAGGCTCGACGTCGATGGGCGTAAGCGGCTCCATTTCATCGCCACCGCTGGCGTGTAGATCACTGAGCCGCC